>JBKPNQ010000028.1:0-10347 GCA_046732715.1 Acidobacteriota bacterium
CGCGATTACGCGCGGAAAGTCATCCTGCTTGGCAAGACGTCCAGAGAGACGCTGGTGAAAGAGATCATGACGACTTCGGTGATCTCGATCGAGCCGGAGTGGACGGCGGATCAATGCATGGCGTTGATGACCGAGAAGCGCGTACGGCACCTACCGGTCATTGACCAAGACCGGCTCGTCGGGGTCATCTCGATCGGTGACGTCGTCCGCGCGGTCGTCGATGACCAGCAGTTCACGATCAGGTCTCTCGAGCGCTACATCACGTCCTGATCGTTGATCGCTGCCGACTGAGATTGCTGAATGCTGACATTTTCTGACTGCTGATCGGCCGACGCCTCGCGTCCGACGTTTTCTTCATTCAGCACTCAGAATTCAGCATTCAGCACTTTCAGCATGAGCCGCTAGAATCGCAACCCAAACGACATCCGAAACGTCCTCGGTGTCGAGTACGCGAACCGATTGATGGCCTGACCGAAAATCGGGCCGTAGTCCCAGTTCACGCCGCGGACCGGTGTCGTCGTGAACGGATCGAATGCCGCATACCGCGCAGCGGTCGTGCCGGGCGTGAGCACGGTGGTATCGATCCGCTGCAGGTTGACACCACCGGCGTTTGCGGCGCTGCCGGTGCCGAACACGGTGCTGCCGCATCCACACAGCTGGAACTGATTGAACACGTTTAGGAGCTGCGCCTGCGCGAAGAACTGCGCTCGACCGGCTCTTGGAAGCGGACGCGCGTAGTTCAGTGCGAGATCCGTGCGAATCTGACCTTCGGTGTGAAACTCGTCCCGTGGACCAAAGTAGTAGGTCGTCGTCGTCGATCCAGGCGGCGTGAGATAGACGCCGCCGGGGTTGGTGACGTACTGCCGCGGATCGACGCCGTTGGTGTTCACCGCGCCGTAGGGAACGCCGCTCTCGAGCGCCTGCAGCACGCTGACGGTCAATCCTGGCACTTGCGGCGGATTGTAATTGCCCCAGACACGCGCGCGATGGCGCTGATCGACCGCCAGATCGCCGTCCGGAAAATTCCACGACGCCTGCTTGTATTCGGGATAGCGGTAGTCGAAGGGAAGCGGGCCGCTCGCAACGTTCTCCGCATCATAGTTGCCCCACGCCCGCGACAACGTGTAGTTGGCCCCGACGTCGAACGTCGTGCCGAAGCGATACGTGCCGGTGAATGTTCCGCCGGCATACTCGCGCGAGAGCAGGCCATCGGGCGCATTCGTGATCAGCGTCAGATCGAACTGACGGCCGGTTGGATCCGCGACTTTACCGGTCGTGGTATCGGCCTGCCGCATGTACAAGTCGACGTAGTGGCGAACCAGCAAGTCGGCGCGAAGCGACCCGCGCGCGCCCCATTGACGGGCCACGCCGCTGGCGTATTCCCATGCACTCGGCGACGACAGGGTGCCGGCGATTTGCGGCGTCACGCCAGGGATCGTTGGCGCACCGTTCAGCGGCAGGTCCGGCCCGCCGTTGGCGAAGAACCAGTCGAACACCGAACGAATTGCCTGCGCGGTCGGCGTCGCTGTCGTCGTCCCCGGACCGTTGATGCTGGCGCCGCGATAAATGAACTGCCTGGTCTGTGGGTTTCCACCCGCGGCCGACGAGTCGGCAACCGGATTCGAGATCGCGGAGATGTATTTCGCGGCGCTTGCGGTGACGCTCCACGTGCCCCGACCCGTGGGATCCCAGATGACGCCCAGCCGTGGACTCCATCCGCTGTCTTTGGCGACGACGTTGCCGGATTGATCTGTCCCGTGATTCTTGTCGAACCGAACACCGAGGTTCGCCGTGAGCCGATTGCCGACACGCCACGTGTCGTTCACAAAAACGGAATGCGTGCGGAAGTTCGTGCCTTCGCTCTCCTGCGTGATCGGATTCCACTGAATCGTGGTCGTGCCGTCGCCGAGAAAAATCGGAAAGATATCGCTGTCGCTGGCGCCATTGCCGGTGAGGATGGTGCCGGCGCTCAGGATGCGGTAGTCGCTGCCGGACTGATGATTGTTCGCCTGACGAATGTCGTTGAAGTTGTCGTAGCCGAACACCAGGTTATGCGAGCCGAGGTGTGGCGTTGAGAGAAAGTATGAACCTTTGGCGAACACATCTTCAGCGTCGCGCGCCTCCGGTGTGCAGACGCCGCAGAACGTGTCCGACCACCAGCGTGTGCCGCCGCGGCTGTTATCGAGGAGCAGCGTGCCTTCAATGAGGTCGGTCGATTTGGCGCCTGAGCCGAGGAACTCCAGCGTGCGCCTGGAAAGCAGCGCCTCGACGAACAGCTTCGACGACAGCGTGCCGCTATAAGTCGCGGCGTAGAGACGTTCGGGAAGTTTCCTCGTGCCGAGACTCCGCAGATCCATTGTCAGATTTTGATTGAAGCTGTAATTGAGCTGCGATCGATCGTGACGGTTGTAGTTCGCCTGGAAGCGATGCTGCGAAGTGATCGAGTAGGTGCCCTTCAGCTCGTAACGACGCTGCTCTTCGCGGAACTCGTACGGAACGTTGGTCGCGATAAGGGTCCGTCCCTGCGATTCGTCGCGAAAACGCCCTGAGGTAAAAAACCACAGGCGGTCGCGGAGAATCGGCCCGCCGAGTGTGTATTCCGTCGTCGGCACCAGCTTGTCGATCCGCGGCGTCGGCGTGGTTGCCAGACGCGACGTCTCAAACGGCGTCAAACTTCGCCATCTGTCGTTGTTGAACGACTCGCGAAGGCTCCCCGAAAACTGGTTGCCGCCGGATTTGGTGATGATGTTCACGACGCCGCCGCTGAAGCGGCCGAACTCGGCAGACACTCCTCCGTTTGCAACCGTTGTTTCCTGAATCGCGTCCTCGATCGCTGTATCAAAGGCCTGTCCGCGGATGTTCTCGTTGATGCTGACACCGTTGAGAAGGAAGAGATTCTCGTAGGTGACAGAACCGCCAAACGAAAACGCGCCGGCAGGTCCGGTTGGGTGAACACCTGGCGCCATCAGCAGAATCGAGTTCAGGTCGCGAGACGTCGGCAGATTTGCGATCAGATCCTGAGAAAAGTTCGTCGCAATCTGTGCGGTTTTTTGCAGTGTGTCGGTGCCACTTGCGACGACAGTCACTTCCTCGGTGACCTGCGCGGGACCAAGCGTCACGTGAAGCGGAAGCACTTGTGTCGGCGCCAGCACGACGCTGCGGGTCTGCGTCTCGAAGCCGGAAAGCGTCACGGTGATCGTGTAAGGACCTGACGGCAGCCCGGTCAGGATGTAGTCACCGTTGTCGGAGGTCACCGCTTCACGCGAGCCCTGAAGATTCGGGGACTTTGCCGTCACGGTCGCGCCGGGCAGCGCCCCACCTTGCACGTCCAGCACTCGTCCTGAAATGGTACCAGTAGTGGTTTGAGCAGCGGCAGCAGTCGCGACAATCAGCGCGACAACCGCGGCTACGAGAAATCGGACACGCATGAGTTGTTTCCTCCGGGACAGGGCGACGAGCAAGCACGACGCCAATTTCCGAATGGAATTCGTTGATCGGCGCCCCTGAAATGAGCGTTGGGAGGAACGGCGGGCGAGGAGGTACGAGAATGTCTCGCGATGATGTGGAACGACATCACCGACGCAGAGGCAGTTGAATCAGTATTGATTATGTGGACAGTCCACTGGGCTCACGGCCTGCAGTGGATCCATACCATTGGTGTCCTGGACCGACGATATGGATCGCGAGGAATGCTGAATGTTGATTGCTGATTGCTGATTGACGGTGCCCGGCGGAACTATTTGCCGAAGAACTGAATCAGGTTCCCCGCATTGTCTTTGATGAGCGCGTTGCTCTTGATGTTGCCGCGGGCAGGAAACGGACCGAGAAAGATGGGAACGCCGCGCGCCTTGAGCTTCGCCAGCGTCTTATCGAGGTCGTCAACAACCAGCCCCGCCTTCATGAAGCCGTGAAGGAGCGGCGGGCCCTTCGACGGCGCCATCGCGTCATCGTGGTTCACGAGTTCGACGGTCAGTCCACCGCCCTCGAGCACCACCGCTGACGCCTTGTCTTGCTTCGGACTGCGCATGACCACAGCGAGTCCAAGCTTCTCCGAATACCATTTCACGCTCGCATCGAGATCTGCGACGGAGAGGGCAAAGAATGCTCCCTGTGTCGCGGCAAAAGGAGTCTCGGTTGCGGCACGTGCCGGGCCTTGGACAAGCAGCGCAACCACAGCGCACATCAACCAGTTGTTCATTCGTTCACCTGCTGACGTCCGCCATCAATCTAAGGAGAAGGGACTCTAATGATGCAAGGGGAGGTTCACTGCGACATTCGTCTGGACGAGTTGGCGATCCGCACAACCTGGCTCGTCGCGCAACTCACAACAACGGCGAAGCAGTAATGAACTCTCAATCAGCAATCGACATTCAGAAATCAGCAATTTCAGAATCACGCTCCGACGAGCTTCATCCCGAGCACGCGTTCTGCGTTCTGGTTATAGACCTTCCGCAAAATCTGGTCGGAAAGGCCAAGCCCATAGATCCGCCACCGGCCCTGCGGCGGGACGCGTGCCGGCGCGTAGTCGAAGTACTCGTCCTCGGTTTCGAGAAAGCGATAGTAGATGTGATACAGGTCCGCGCCGAACACTTGTTGCGGCGTTTCCACGCCGAGTGGAATCGCGTCGGTGCCGAACATAATCCGATCCTGATACCTGTCGAAAAAACGCGCCGCAGCTCGCGGTTGACGGCCAAGCTCGCCGATGCGTGCACCAATTTCTACGTTCACGTTGCGGAACTTGTCGAGCATCTCACCGACGGCGGCCAGATTCTCCGCCCAGTGCCCGACATGTAACGCAACGAACGTCGTCTTCGGATGCTTCGCAAATACTCGATCGCGAGCGGCCAGGATTTCCTTGAACGCTGGGAAATCTTTGCCGTAGAACGACCAGTCCGGATGGGCGCCGAGTTCTTCATATCGCTCGTTGAATCGATCGATTGGCGTGAAGAATGCCTCGGGATCGCCGACGTGCATCGCAACCGGCAATCCCAGGCGGGCGCACGCCTCCCACATCGGATCGAACCGCTCGTCGTCCACGCGCACGAGTTTTCCCGTCGGACCGCCATCACGCAAATAGAGACCGAGCGTCTTCAGAATCTTCAGGCCGACTGCTCCCGCAGTCTTCGCCTTCCCGAGTTCATTCGCCTGCCACGCCGCGTATCCGGGTTCGCTCGCACGAGTCCACGTCGGTTCAGTCATGGTGACGAATCGACGCGGGAACGAGCGATCGAAATCTTTGATCGCCGCCGCAAGATCCTCACCCGATCCGCCGGTGAGGTTGACCATGGTGTGAAGATTCACCGCGTCCATGGTCTTCACCAGCTCCGCGGGCGCAACGCCCGGCTTCTGCGCCCGCCGGCGAGACACGTGCGTGTGAAAATCGATCACTGGGAACTTGGCACGCGGCACCGAGGTCTCTTGCACATGCAGCATGCTCTTTGGTTCAAACTCCGTCAGCCGCAGCGGCAGTCCCTTGTCTCCTGCCGGTTGCTGTCCTGCCTGAGCGTCAGAGTGGGCACGGGCGTCAGTGCCACCTATCGCGCTGCCTAGCACCGTCGTGCCCGCGGCTGACAACCAGCCGCGCCGCGTCCATCCATTTCGCCGTTGTGATTTACTTTCTTTGTAACGCATGGTCATCATTTCTCATTTTGCGCTGGGGACCCACCCCCAGCGCGTACCAGCGCTCGCTTCCTTCGCTCGCGCCGATTGATCGATACGTCTTCCCACTTAGTCTGCAGAAGCAGTGGAAATCATGTAACGGTATCATTTCGTCGCGGATAGACTGTCGCCCATACGCCATGAGCGTCCGGGAGGTGTGATCATGCGGCGAAATCATTTCTTCGGCAATCCAACATTGGTCGCAACACTCGTGGGCCTGACGGCGTTTGGCGCGTTGCTGCTCGGACAAACACCGGGACCCCAGCCCGCTCAGCCGCAACAACCCCCGGCGCCAACGGTGCCAAAGCCCATCGAACCGCCTGCGCCATTCGTGCCCGAGGGTTTCACGGCCATCTTCAACGGTCGTGATCTCACGGGCTGGCACATCAGCTCGACGAACCATCACGGAACGACGCCCGCATACCGTGTCATGCACGGATTGATTGTCGGCACGCAGAATCCTCTCGGGCAAGGGGGGATTCTCCTGACCGACAAGAAGTATCGGAACCTCGAAGTCTATATAGAGGTGAAGCCCGACTACGGCTGCGACAGTGGCCTGTTCCTGCGGTCAACCGAGGCAGGCGAAGCCTATCAGGTCACGCTGGACTATCTGCCCGGCGGTGGAATGGGAGGAATCTACGGCGAGCGACTGACGGGAGTCGGCGGTCGTGGAAATGCGCAAGGCGCCGCGCGCGGCGCCGCGGCGGCGGAAGCCACACCTCCGCCTCCACCTGTTGTCGGCGGGATTCCACTCGGGAGCACGACGCCCCAGGGCACCGCCGCCTGGATGAAAGTGTGGAAGCGGGAGGATTGGAACAGCGTGCGCGTTCGATTCGTCGGAGACGTTCCTCATATCACCGTCTGGATCAACGATCAGCAGATCACCGATTTCACCGACACTGCGAACCACGCGGCCGGCGGCATTACTGAAGGATCGATTGCGATTCAGGTCCACGGCGGCACGCGGTGGGTCCCGGGCGGGCTGTGGCGGTGGAGAACGGTCGCGGTGAAGGAATTGCCGCCGGATGCGAAATAGAACAGGTCAGGGCTCGCTCTTCGCTACTCGTTTCAGGAGACGCGATGGACACGGTTATCTTGCGCAGACTGTTCCTGTCCTCTGCCATCGTTGCCACAGGGGCGTTGGTCAGCGGCCCCCGCGTCATGACCATCGTCGTTGCTGACGACGCGTGCGAGAGCCTCACATCGCTCGCACTGCCGCACACATCGATCACATCAGCGGCGGTGGTCCCGGAAGGACCGGTGACCGGCGGCGGGGCCGGCGGGCCGCCGCCACTCATCGTTCCCGCACGCTGCGTCGTCAAGGCCACGTCGAAGCCGTCGAGCGATTCAGAGATCAAGTTCGAAGTCTGGATGCCCGTTTCTGGATGGAACGGCAAGTATCAGCAGGCCGGGAACGGCGGTTGGGCGGGGTCGATTCCGACCTGGGGGATGATTCCGGCGATTATTCGTGGTTACGCGACTGCAGGAACCGACGACGGGCACTCAAGTGGTCCGTGGGCCGAATGGGCGATCGGGCATCCCGAAAAACTCGTGGACTTCGGCTATCGCGCGGTGCATGACACGAGCGTGCAGGCGAAAGCGATCGTTGCGGCGTTCTACAAGCGCGACTCATCGAAGAACTACTTCGTCGGATGCTCCGACGGTGGACGCGAGGCGTTGATGGAAGCTCAGCGCTTCCCAGACGACTTCCACGGCATCATCGCCGGCGCTCCGGCGAACAACTGGACGGGTCTCATGACGATGGCGCTCACGATCGAGCGCGCGCTCGACGAGGCCAACCTTCCGCCGTCGAAGCTGCCAGCGATCCAGGCCGCCGCATTGAACGCCTGCGACGGTCTCGACAACGTCAAGGATGGCCTGATCGAAGATCCACGCATGTGCAAATTCGATCCCGCCGTCCTGACATGCAAGGGGGCCGAGACGGATCAGTGCCTGACGCCTGCCCAGGTGAACACGCTGCGAAAGATTTACGAGGGACCGCGCCATCCACGTACCGGCCTTCAAGTCGCTCCGGGATTCGTGGCTGGGACCGAGGCGGTCCCGGGTGGGTGGGTGCCATGGATCCTGCCGGCCCCGCCCGGCACTCAGTCGCAATTTGCGACATCGGTGATCGCCGGGTTCGGCAACTCGTTTTACGGTCAGGCAGTCGCGGAAGATCCGAAGTGGGATTTCCGCAAATGGAATTTCGAGGCTGACTTCGCTTATGCCGTCGAGAAGACCGGAGGAATTCTCAATTCGATGAGCCCCGATTTGCGATCGTTTCGCGCAACGGGTGGAAAGCTCCTTCAATATCACGGTTGGGGGGATGCGGCGATTCCAGCCTCAGCGTCGATTGAGTACTACGATCGCGTGCGCACCTTCATGTCGAAGTACCCGGATGGGCGCAACACCTCGCCCGCGGCACTCGATCAGTTCTATCGCCTCTTCATGGTGCCGGGAATGGGACACTGTTGGGGCGGCATCGGCCCCAACACGTTCGGCAATGGCGGGCGCAGCGCAGCGAGTCCGACAGCCGACCCGGATCACGACATCGTCGCCGCGCTCGAACGCTGGGTCGAGCGGAATGTCGCACCCGATCGGATCATTGCCAGCGGTAGCCAGGACGGGGACGCGTCGAAGCCGATGACACGGCCACTCTGTCCGTACCCGCAGACTGCGCACTACAAGGGCACCGGCGATCCTTACGTCGCTGAGAGCTTCGCCTGCGGCACGCCGTGATGTTCTTGCACTTGAGAATCTCATGATGCTCCGCCGATCAGTGCGTATCATGATGCCTCGTCTGTATGGGGGACGCTCCTTCCCCAGACATATCAGTTCTCGCGACCTCAACGACCTGACTGTAATTCGCTCGGCGATGACGACACACTGGCGGTCAGCCGATACCTTCATTGTGGGCACGTGGTATCTTCGGCAAGACCGCGTCGGTGTGAAGGAGTGCGCAGTTCTATGAAACAATCCGAAGTGGCAAAGCCGATTACTTCCAGCTCGCTGCCATCGAAAAAGCTGGATCCGCTCGCAATAGTGACCCTCGGCGGCGTCGTCGTCATGCTGGTAGTCTCGCTCGTCAACATGTGGACGATTAGACGGGTCGAGCGGACCTTGGACGATCGAGTCAGCCGGTTGGAAGCGCAAGGAACGGGCCGTCGCACGGCGACGGAGGGCCCCGATCCCAATCGAATCTATAAAATCAACACCGCGGGCTCGCCAGCCAAGGGACCGGTTTCGGCTCCGGTGACGATTGCCGAATTTTCAGAATTCCAGTGTCCCTTCTGCCTTAAGGTCACTCCAACAGTCAAACGTATCGAGGAGGTCTACAAAGACAAGGTGCGCGTTGTGTGGAAGCACCTGCCGCTGACCAGTATCCACAAAGATGCGATGAATGCAGCGCTTGCCTCCGAAGCCGCAGCAAAGCAAGGCAAATTCTGGGAATACCACGACAAGCTGTTCGGCAATCAGCAGAAACTCGACGTCGAGAGCCTGAAACAATACGCGAGGGACCTGCAGCTGGACCTGAAGCGGTTCGAGAGCGACATGTCGAACCCGGAGGCCCGCAAGCGGATCGACGCAGATATTTCAGAGGCGGGCGCTCTCGGGGTTACAGGAACACCGGGCCTCTTCATCAACGGTCGATTCCTCCGCGGCGCTCAGCCCTTCGAGGCGATTTCGCGAGTTGTCGATGAAGAGCTGCTCAAGCTGAATCAGGCGATTCCACCCAAGTCTTAATCGCGAACCGGCGCCGATTGGTTGACGCGGCTGCCGTCCGGAATTGAACCGTTCCGGCCGCGTGATTTCGGCCGGAACGGTTCTGCGTAACGAACCTGAGGACAGGACTACTCGAAACAAACCCCGCCAGGGCTGGCAGCGTTCAGGAGGTTTGCGGCCGCCTGACGACCGCACTTGGTCTCGCTGCCCGTGCAGTACCCGGGCAGAGCATTAAGCAGGTCCTGGCAGCTGTTGAAGCGGTCGTTCGGGTCCGCAGCGGCCGCAGCCTGGCAAACGGAATTGAACGGCTCGGGATAACCCGCGTGGGTCCAGTACCCTGGTGAGCACGGCGTTCCTCCGCAGTTTTCGTCGACCTGACCATCGCAGTCGTTGTCGATCTTGTCGCCGCAGACCTCGGGAACAGGTTTGCAGGTGCTGCAATCCTCGTCCACTTTTCCGTCGCAATCGTCGTCGATGTTGTTGCCACAGATCTCCGGCACCGGCTTCGTGCAGTCGAGTGTCGTGCCTCCGACAGCCGCCCCGACGGCGGCGGACGGTCCGGCGGGCGAGCCGCTACATGCGACGATCAGCAGTGCCAGGGCCGCAAACGTACTGAGGGCGGCCAAAATCCTTGTGAGCTTCATGACTCCTCCTAATTGTGGGTGAGGTTGGTGACGAGCAGTTGCTCGCGCTCCCCTTTTGCGTGCTGGCCGCGGCCGAGCAACTGCCTTGCCACCAACGCCGCTCGATCGGCGATGAGCGGAACTTCGCCACGCCCAATCGATTAGCTCGCTTTAACCGTCGAACGTCTTGGACACGCCGTTCAAGAAGTGCGTTTGCGAGTTGCAATTGGTCACCCGTGACGCGGACTTCGCCTATATCGAAACCAATCGGCGTGTCCGCATCGACGATCACCGTCCACGTGCACACACTAATCAATTCGTCGCGTGTGCGTAGTCCTCGCGC
>JBKPNQ010000029.1:0-6500 GCA_046732715.1 Acidobacteriota bacterium
CGATGGCGGCGATGAGCTGTGGGCTGGATACGCGCGGCACCGCGTCGAGCAGTGGGAGCAACGTGCGCGCGCGTCGTTGGGTTCCGGACGTCACCTGGCAGGCTGGATCGGGCAGGCACTGCCGCTGTCGCTGAAAGGGGCGCGATCGCTGCGCCATCTCGCCCTCGAGCCGGATGCGGCGTACGCGCTCAAACATGCCTATGGAATGTTCGAACCCGACGCGAAACAACGGCTGTACACGCACGACTTCGCCCGCTCCGTGCGTCACGCGGACGCGTTCGCGAGCTTCCGGACAGCGTACCGTGAATGCGCGTCCAGCGACCCGATCGATCGCGCGCTCTATGTCGATGCACGTACCTACATGATCGACGACGTGCTGACCAAGGTCGATCGCATGAGCATGGCGGTGTCGCTCGAGGCGCGGGAACCGCTCCTCGATCACAAGCTGCTGGAGTTCGCAGCGCGTGTCCCGGTTTCGCTGAAGCTCAAGGACGGGCGCAGCAAGCACCTCCTCCGTCGCATCCTCGAACGCCGAGTGCCGCAGAGCATCACGGACCGCGGCAAGCGCGGGTTCGCGGCACCCATTGGTGAGTGGCTGCGCGGTCCTCTTGCGCCGATGACGGCGGATCTGCTGCTCGATGGTCGCCTTGGCGATCGCGGACTTTTCGATCGCCGCGAAGTTGAGCGGATCTGGGATGAACATCGCTCGCGCCGTCACGACCATCGACACCGGCTGTGGCAGCTGGTCATGCTCGAACTGTGGTTCAGGCAATTCATTGATGAACAGCCCCAGCCAATCACTCGAGCGCATGCCCGATCTGCGCCGCCGAGGACGCAGCGGCCGGCGCGCGCGCGGTGGAACTCGGCCGCCCGGACCATCACGGAGGCCACCTAATCCATGTGCGGCATCGCCGGCATCGTCTCATCGGAACGTCTCCATCCCGACGATCGCGAACGCGTCGTGCGGATGCGAGACATCATCGCGCATCGCGGACCAGACGATGCAGGTCTGTTTGTCGATGAACACGCGGCGCTTGGCCATCGCCGTCTGAGCATCGTCGATCTGGCCGCAGGGCACCAGCCGATCTCGAATGAGAGCGACACCTCGTGGATCGTGTTCAACGGCGAGATTTATAACCACGTCGCCGTCCGCGAACGGCTTGAATCGGTCGGCCATGTGTACAAAACACGATCCGACACGGAAACGATTCTGCACGCCTACGAGCAGTGGGGCGACGCGTCCGTCGAGCACCTACGCGGCATGTTCGCATTTGCGATCTGGGACGGATCACGACGACGGCTGCTGCTGGCACGCGATCGTTTGGGAGTAAAGCCGCTTTACTGGGCGCGCATCGGCGACCGGCTGCTCTTTGGCTCGGAGATCAAGGCGATTCTCGCGAGCGGACTCGTTCGCGCCGAAGCGAATGAGGAGACGCTGCCGGAACTGCTCGGGACGCGCTATCTGTCCGGCACAGAGACGCTGTTCAAGGGCATCTATCGCCTCCAACCAGGACACACGCTCACCTTCGAGAGCGGGCGCATCGCGATTCGTTGCTATTGGGACATTCCAGCGGGGCGGCGGGATGACGAGACGGCTCGGCTTTCAGACACGGCCGTCGTGCAGCGATTCCGCGACTTGCTCGAGGAAGCGGTGCGAATCCGGCTGATGGCTGACGTGCCGCTGGGAATGTTTCTCTCAGGCGGACTCGACAGCAGCGCCATCGCCGCGTTGATGTCGAAAATGATCGACCGCCCGTTGCAGACCTTTTCGGTGGCGTTCAAGCAGCGCGCCTTCAGCGAGCTCGACTACGCGCGTCAGGTCGCCCGCGCCATCAAAGCCGAGGCGCATGAAGTCGTCATCGACGATCAGGACTTCTTCGGCGCATTGCCGCAACTGATTTGGCACGAGGATGAACCGATCGCTCACCCGTCGAGCATTCCCTTGTATTTCGTCAGCGCACTGGCCCGCGACCACGTGAAGGTCGTACTGACCGGCGAGGGCAGCGACGAACTCCTGGCAGGGTACGGAAAGTATCCGCGAGCCTTGGCAAACTGGCGTGCCGGCGCCGCGTACGCATGGGTTCCCCGGCCGCTGCGGACCTGGATGGCAGCGAGCGTCGTACCGAGCATGCCTGGCACCATCGGCCGCTATGCCGCCCGATCATTTCTCGGCATGCCGCGAACGCCCGAGGCGATGTTCTTTGACAACTTCGCCGCGATCGGATTGCGGCGGCAAGCGACCCTGCTCGCGCCCCGGTTTGCCAGCCTGGCAACAACGGATCGTGCGTATGGACCATCGCGGGCGTTCTTCGACGCACCAAACGGACGAAGCACGACGCTCGATCGTTTGTTGTACACCGATATGAAGACCTATCTCGTCGAGCTGCTGATGAAGCAGGACCAGATGAGCATGGCGGCATCGATCGAAAGTCGCGTGCCATTTCTCGATCATCGGCTCGTTGAATTCGCCGCGGCCCTCCCGCCTCGCATGAAACTGCGTGGTTTCACCACGAAATGGATCCTGCGCCAGGCCGTGCGTGAAATCCTTCCGGCGGAGATTCTCACCCGCAAGAAGATGGGCTTTCCAGTTCCCTTTGGAATCTGGATGCGCGGACCGTGGAAAGACGTCGCGCACGATGTGCTGCTCGACGTGCGCAGCCGGCAACGTGGCATCATCGAACCTGCGGCCGTCGAACGGCTGATCTCCGCGCACGCTGCCGGCGCCATGGATGGCGCCGACGCGATCTGGAGCCTGCTGAACCTCGAGCTCTGGTATCGCACTCACATCGATGGAGAAGGCGTGCAAGCGATTGTCGGAAAGCCGTTAACCGTCCCGTCCGCCACCCGCCTGAGGGCCACCGCATGAATCTGTTGTGGGCCAACGCCGGATTGCTTCTGCCACTCGATAAGGGAGGCAAACTGCGGACGTGGCACTTGATGCGGCAGCTCGCTCGTCGGCACGACATCACCTATGTGTCGTTCGCTGACGCGGCCGCGGCCGCCGACGATATTGCAGGGATGCGTGAGGTCGCGGCCAACGTGGTCACGATACCTCGAAGCGAAGCAGCCAAGGGCACGGTCGGGTTCTATCTCGACGCGGCGCGATATCTCGTCGATCCCGTTCCGTACGCAGTCGCGAAGTATCGGGCGAGCGCATACCGGCGAGCGATCGAACACCTACTGCGCACGCAGCGGTTCGACGCGATCGTGTGCGATTTTCTGGTGCCGGCCGTAAACCTGCCGAACGGCCTGCCATGCCCGGCCATCCTCTTCACGCACAACGTTGAATCCGAGATCTGGCGGCGGCATGTCGAGAACGCGAGCAACGCGGTTGCACGTCGTCTGCTAACCACACAGTGGCGCCGCATGCTCCGGTTTGAGCGCATCGCATTGGCCCGATTCGATCTTGTGCTTGCCGTATCGGATGCCGATCGACAGACGTTCGGCCGGTTGTATCCGGGAGCGCTGGCTGGACCAGCACGCGTCGTGCAGACAGGCGTCGAGACGTCGTACTTCGCGCCGATGAACCTGGAACCGAAGCGCGCACATCTGGTCTTCACCGGTTCAATGGACTGGCTGCCAAACGAGGACGGCATGCAGTACTTCGTAGGCGACATTCTTCCCCGCATCCGGCAGCTGGAACCAGACGCGACCCTGAGCATCATCGGCCGCGCGCCGACGCCGGCGGTCAGACGGCTTGCCAATGATCCGGGTGTGCGTGTGACAGGCAGCGTCGAAGATGTGCGGCCCCACATGGCTGAAGGATCGGTGTATGTGGTCCCGCTGCGGATCGGCGGGGGGACGAGGCTGAAGATCTTCGAAGCCATGGCAATGGGAAAAGCGGTCGTGTCCACGACGGTCGGGGCCGAAGGGCTGCCAGTGACACCGGGCCAAGACATCGTCATTGCAGACGAACCGCAGAAGTTCGCAGAAGAAGTTGTGCGGTTGATTCGTCACGCCGAGGCTCGCCGACGGTTGGAGGGCGAGGCGCGAAGGCTCGTCGTTGAGCGGTACGACTGGTCGGCCGTCGCGCGCGATTTCGAGGAAGCGCTGATGCGTATCGGCCGCGGACGTGTTGCGGCCGCGTAGGACACTTTTGGAGGGAAACGGGGCAATGAAGGTTTCAGTGTTTGGTCTTGGTTACGTTGGCAGCGTGTCGGCGGCGTCATTCGCGGCCGATGGGCATACGGTCGTCGGTGTCGACGTCAATCCCGACAAGGTGGCGACCCTCAACGAAGGACGCAGCCCCATCGTCGAGAAGGGACTCGATGACCTGATCAAGACTGCCGCAGCCAATGGATCGTTGCGTGCGACGACGAGCACAGACGAAGCCGTGCAGGCAACGGACGTGTCGCTCCTTTGTGTTGGCACGCCGAGTCGCAAGAACGGAAGCCTGGAGCTGTCGTATCTCACGCGCGTCTGCGAACAAATCGGCACGGCCCTGACATCGAAATCCGACTATCACGTCGTCGTGGTGCGAAGCACCGTCCTTCCGGGAACAACCCACGAGATCGTGATTCCGACGCTCGAGAAAGCGTCAGGCAAAAAATACGGTAAAGGTTTTGGCGTGACGGTGAACCCCGAGTTCCTTCGCGAAGGGACCGCGATTCAGGACTTCCGTCACCCGCCGCTCACGCTCGTCGGCCACAACTACAAGTCCGACGCCGCTCCGACCGAAGCGCTGTACGCGAGGGTCCAGGCGCCACTGGTGAACACGAGCATCCGCACCGCGGAGATGATGAAATATGCGAGCAACACCTGGCACGCACTGAAGGTCTGCTTTGCGAACGAAATCGGAAACCTCTGCAAGCGCCTCGAGATCGACAGCCACGAGGTAATGGATATCTTTTGCCGCGACGAAAAGCTGAACCTCTCTTCCTACTACATGAAACCCGGATTCGCGTTCGGCGGCTCCTGCCTGCCCAAGGATGTGCGCGCGCTGCAATATCGCGCCAAGGAGGTCGACCTCGACATCCCGGTTATTCAGTCGATACTCGGGAGCAACCGGCTGCAGATCCAACACGCGCTGGATCAGGTGATGGATAGCGGCAAGAAACGCATCGGGTTGCTCGGATTCAGCTTCAAGGCGGGGACAGACGACCTGCGCGAGAGCCCGATCGTTATTCTCGCGGAGGCCTTGCTCGGCAAAGGCTACGACCTTCGCATTTATGACAAGAACGTCTCGATCGCTCGACTGGTCGGTGCGAACAAGGACTACATCAACGAGCAGATCCCCCACCTTTCGTCGCTGCTGTGCGAGACGATCGATGAGGTTCTCGACAATTCCGACGTGATTGTCGTCGGCAACGGCGCGCCGGAATTCTCCGACGCGCTGAAGAAGACACGGCCCGACCACCTTGTCGTCGATCTTGTCCGGGTCAAGACGGACCGGACGCAGATTCCTGCGAAATATGAAGGAATCTGCTGGTGAATTCTTGCAATTGGTGACTTGGTGAATTGATGAATTGGTGAATTGGTGAATTGGTGAATTGACGGGGAACTGACGCAATTCACCAATTCACCAATTCACCAATTCACTAATTCACTAATTCACCAATTGTAGGAAACGCTCCGTCTCGCGCCAGATTCCCTCGAGGCTTTTCAACAACTGATGGTCGTCGTCGAGCATGTGAAGCTCGACGTTCGGCCGGCTCCTTGCCCACTGCTCGACGGTTTCCGGATTGACCGCTGTGTCGAAACGGCCCTGAAAGACTTGTACGGGCTGTGAAATCTGCGCCTGGATCGCGTTGTAACGCCGGGCATCTGCATACAACTCGTAATGCACCCGCATCATGCGGCCATAGCCGTAGTGGAACACGCCAAGCTGATTGGACGACTTCCACGCAGCGAGACCGCGGTCTCCAAGTTCGCTCAACCTGTTGCCGTCGAAGTCGAGCGCCGGTGCCAGGAGCACGAGACGAGTAATGCGATCGGGATGCCGTAAGGCGGCCTGAACGGCGACGAAACCACCAAGACTCGAGCCAACAACGACGAACGGTCCTTGAGCACTCGCCAGTGCGGTCTCAACCTGTTGCAACATGCGGGTGACGGTCAGGGTCGAGAAATCCGGTTCGTTCAGGTCGGGAACGAGCACGCGGACGCCGTGCTCTGCAAATTTTCGCGACAGGAACATCGCCTTCGACGACTGAGGAGAGGACGCGAATCCGTGCAGGTAGAGCACCTGCATCAGATCATGACCTTACAACCTGGACGACATCGGCACTGGATGGATCCTTCGCCATCAGTCGAGTAGTCGTAAGTCAGCTCCTCACCTTTCCGGATATTTCGCGCCGCGATGATCCAGATCGTGTCGCCAATCACGCGCGTGTAGCAATTGGGTTCGCACGCGTGATTGATGTAGCGGGCGATGTTGCCGCCCACGGCCGCGTCCCGGACATAGAGACGATTCAGCTTGAAGCACCAGATGTGGCCCTTCTTCAGGTACCGTTGCTCGCGTTTCAGGCTCTCGCGATTGGTGATCTTCTCGCCGTCGTAGGTGA
>JBKPNQ010000030.1:0-11890 GCA_046732715.1 Acidobacteriota bacterium
GAGATGTCTGGGATAGCAACGTGGTCTGACCCCAGTCTGACCCCGGTCTGACCCCAGTCTGACCCCGGTCTGACCCCGGATGGGTGCATCATCAGCCGGTGCGATGAAGGAGGTTCTGTTCTTTGAGCATCGCATCGTGTACAGATCAGCCAGCCAGCGCTCGCAGCCGAATGTATCGCTGTGGCTGGCCGGATCAGGCGTCTCGTTGCCGTTCTAACGCTTTCGATCGGGAGCTACACGCGCTATGACCCGCACTCTAAGCGTCCTGCTGTGTGCAGCCGGATTGGTGTCCTTCTCCGGAGGCTCGCCGCCGATCGCGCGTGACGTCTCGATCGCGATCGACGCGAAGATGGAGGCGCCGCGATGGGCCCGCCTCGAGCGCCAACTCCTCGACGAGAACGTGCCCGCCTGCCGCGAGTTCTACAGGAAGTATTTCGACGATCGGGGCTATCTCCAGTGTTTCGTGCGCTGGGGCGCCAACGATGGTCCCGACGATGCGTTCGAGAACTTCAACCGATGGCCGGAGCTACACGCGCTCGGCGCGAGTGACGAAGTCCTTCAGTTGTTCACGAAAGGGCACGACGGGCTGATCAAGCAGTACACGGAAGCACGCACCACCGAGGTTCCGATTGCCCGCCAGGGCATGTATCACAAGGAATTCATCGTGCAGTCCGACTGGATGCACCACGGCGAAGGACTGCAGCTGTTCAATCGCATGGGACTGTCGATCCCGTCGGACGCAGCCTATCAATCGCGCGCACGACGATTTGCCGGGTTTTACATGGCCGAGGATCCCGAGGCTGCGAATTACGATCCGGCGCACAAGATCATTCGCAGTATGGAGAACGGCAGCCGAGGTCCGATGCTTCGGAACGCCACGCCGATCGACTGGGTCGGCGATCCGTTCGACGTCAAAGGCTTCGCTGCGCTTCACGGCGAATCCACGTTCGAACAGTTTCTGGCGCACTACCAAGAATATGGCGACGTGATCGGCGATCACTTCCTCAACCTCGTGGCGACGACGTTGCCCATGGACGCCTACCTGCTCGCCGGCGAAGCCAAGTACAAGAGGTGGATCGTCGACTACATGGACGCCTGGCTCGATCGGATGAAGCAGAATGCCGGCATTATTCCCAGCTTCGTCGATCTCGACGGGAGAATCGGCGGCCCCGAAGCGCACTGGTGGAAGAACGCGTACGGATGGGGGTTCAGTCCGGTCAACCCGGTGACCGGACGGCGTGAAGATCGAAACAGGATTCCGCGTGCCCTGGTCGGGTTCAATAACGCGCTCCTCGTCACCGGAGATCAGAAGTACGTCGACGCCTGGCGAACGATGATCAATGCTGTCAACTCGCACGCCCGCGATGCCGGCGGCCGAAAGCAGTATCCGACAATGTACGGCGCGGACGGCTGGTACGGCTGGCGCGACGCGCCCTGGAATGTGGGCGCGCTGGAGATCTGGTACTGGTCTCAACGATCGGAAGATCGCGCGCGAGTAGGCCGCAACGACTGGCTCGAGTATCTCGATGGGCGCCACGTCACCTATCCGGAGCAGATACTCGAGCGGGATCTGGCGTCCATGAAGCAGAGGCTCAGTGCCATGCGCCGCGACACAACGCCTCCGGAGAAGCGGCTCGCCGACAACATGCTCGACTACAACCCGGCGGCAACCGAGTCGCTGGTGCAGTTGATGTGGGGCGCGTTGCTGCCTGGACGTGAGGGCGGTCTGGTGAATGCGCGGTTGCGCTACTTCGATCCGGAGCGTAGACGTGCCGGCGTGCCTGAAGATGTCGGCGCTCTTGTCTCGGGGCTTTCCGATACGCAGACGGCCGTCACGCTCGTCAATCTCAACCCGACACAGCGCCGCACCGTGATCGTCCAGGGTGGCGCGTACGGCGAGCACGAGTTGGTCAGCGTCACGACTGGCGGCAAGACCGCCCCGATCGACGGTCCGCTCCTGACCGTGCAGCTGTCGCCGGGATCTGGCGCGACGCTGATGCTCGATATGAAACGATATGTGAACACGCCCACCGTGAAGCATCCGTGGGACAGGTGAGTCGTCGGCATCCCGATTCGCGTTCGCCTGTCGGCCTCGAGATCGGGGGCATGGATCAAAGCGGCAGTTAGCGCGAAAGGCGTTGTGGAGGCATTGTGCGAAAGCATTGGTGTGTATTCGTGTGTCTGCTTTTCTTGGGCGTCGTTTGCATCGAAGCGCAGCGCGGCGCCGAAGGATCTGCGACAGGCGAGGAATTCATTGGCGTCTGGTCGGGGACCTGGGAGGGATCTGGAAGTTCTGGCGGCTTCGAGCTGACGTTGGAAAAGAACAAAGACGGTCCGGTAACAGGACGGGTATCGGTCACTGGCGAACCGACGTATAAGGCGGACTTCAAAGCGCTTTCGTTCGAAGGAAAAAAGATGACAGCCAAATACGATTTCCCGCCAAGCGAACTGGCCGAAGTCGTGCTGGTCGCGACCTTCGACGGCGACCGCGCAAAGGGCACGTGGTCCTTACGGACCAAGGCGGATGGCACCGAGGCCGTCGCGGGGACGTGGACGGTGTCGAAGAAGTAGGTGGCTCAGTGTCCTAAGTGCGGCGCGCCACTCGCAGCTGATCTGTCCGAATGCCCGCACTGCGGCATCGTCTTCGCAAAGTACGCGCGGCGCGCGGCCGAGCAGCCGTCTCCGCTGGCCGCGCCGCCACCTGGCCGAGAGCCGTCGCCTGCGATCCGCGATCCACTTCGGAGCCTGACCAGGATCGTCCGCGCAGCGCTGCTCGTGGGCTTGATCGTCTGGACCTGGCAGTTCGTCCGCGCGCCGATGGGCCTCGCCGCGATGCAATCCGTTCTTCACCTTCCCAACCTGGTGTTCCACGAGGCCGGCCACGTACTGTTTATGCCATTCGGCCGATTCATGACCGTTCTTGGCGGAAGCTTGTTCCAATTTGCCCTGCCGCTGGTGCTCGCGATAGCCTTCCTCAGACAACGCAACTCTTTTGGTGCGGCCGTCTGCACATGGTGGGCTGGTGAAAACCTGCTCGACGTCGCCCCGTACATCGCTGATGCCCGTGCGCTGACGCTGGTATTGCTCGGCGGTCGAACTGGAGCCGAGGTGCAGGGACACGATTGGGAGTACTTGTTGGCGACGCTGGGCTGGATGCGCTTCGATCGGGCAATCGGACTGGGCGCTCATCGACTTGGTCTCTTGATGATGATCGGTGCGCTGGCCTGGAGCGCGGTGTATCTCGTGAGAACCGCTGAGGAAGCCCACGGCCTGCCCGGGGACTGATCGATCGGCGGTGAGCATTTGGAAGGACGGAGGGATCGCATGGCATCGCGTTTGGACATCGTCGTCATCGGAATCAAGGGAACCGTGCTGGCAGTGGATCGCGAATCAGGCGAAACCCTGTGGAGCACAGAACTGAAGGGATCCGATTTCGTCAACGTCACGCTCGACGGCAGCGACGTGTTTGCCTCCTCCAAAGGCCGCCTGTACCGGCTGGATGCGAGCACCGGCGAGATCCGATGGTGCAACGAACTGCCCGGCCTCGGCTGGGGCATTGTCGCCATCGCCGGCACGTCGCAGGCCGCAGCGATTGAGGAGAAGAGGCGCCGCGATGCTCAGGCCGCCGCTGCGGCAGCGTCCGCCTAGGGTCGCGATGGGCTTTGAGACGATGAGGTGAGTGGATGGATGCCGGGCTTCTGATCATCTGCGGGCTGACGTTCGTCATCCATCTGATTGGCACGCTCGCCTATTCCGTGCGAATCGCGGGAAGCCGGACGCGTCGCATCGCCTTGTCGCTATCGCTCTTTAACATCTTAGTTCTCGTCTCCCGCACGTCGAATTCCTTCCAGGCACCCCTGCTCGCGAAGCGCATCGAAGAGAACATCGCAGCCGGCGCGGTCGCGAGCTCGTCAGACTTTCGATGGCTGCTGGCGGTGGCCAGCGCGGCAACCATAGCCGGCGCTCTCCTGATCCCGACGTTTCAACGATTGTTCGCCCGGTACGTGGAAGCATTTGGCCGGTATCGATCGATGTCGAGCATCGCCATGCGCCTGTTCTCGACGCGAGCGATCGCCCTCGTCCGCGCCTCCGCGGTGCTGCCCCGATGGAACAACCTGAGCGCGGCGCAGCGTCGTCCGCACATCCCGTGGCTGGTCGCCGCTTTGAACGTCGTCGCCATGGCCATCTGGAGCGTGGGGGTATTTTCGGCGCTGTATGCGGCGTACCTCCGCCCTGAGCTGCGCGTCACCTCGAGCCAGCTGTCTGCGGTCGTCAACGGCGTCGCCACGATTCTGATGTTCGTGTTCATCGATCCATATCTCTCGATGATCACAGACGATGTTGCGGATGGACGGATCAGCGAGGCGTACTTCCGTCGTTCGATCGTGTGGCTGACGGGAAGCCGCCTGGCCGGGACGATGCTCGCGCAAGCATTGCTCGTTCCCGGCGCACTCTGGATCGTTGCGGTTGCCCAGCGACTGTGACATGGCTCGTTGCGGGGCGTCCCTCTTGTGCGATGATGCGGCGAACTGAATTTGGAGGAGATGGGTGAGATGAGAAGAGGCCTCGTGCTCGGAATCCTGGTGATGGCAGGCGCGCTGTCGATGACGGTCGCGGCGTTCCAGCAGCAACCGCCGCCGCCATCCGCCGACGCCATTGAAGTCGACAGGATCAAGGACAACCTCTATGTCCTGAAGGGTGGCGGCGGCAACACCGCCGTCTTCGTCACTTCCAAGGGCGTCGTCGTCGTCGACACGAAGAATCCCGGATGGGGCCAGCCGATCATCGACAAAATCAAGAGCCTGACCGACAAGCCGGTGACGACCATCATCAACACCCACACTCACGGAGATCACGTGAGCGGCAACGTCGAGTTCGCGCCGACCGTGGACGTCATCGTCCAGGAGAACACCAAGAAGTACATGGAACAGGCCAACGCCGTGTACGGCCTGCAAAACACGCCGCCGGAAAACATCTTCACGAAAAATGGCGGCCGTGGACTGCCCACGCGGACGTTCAAGAACAAGTGGACGATCGGCAGCGGGAAAGAGCAAATCGACTTGCGCTACTTCGGGCCCGCGCACACGGGCGGCGACGCATTTGTGATTTTCCGTGACTACCGGGTCATGCACGTCGGAGACACCATGCCGACCCGCGATTTCCCCATCATGGACAAGAACAACGGCGGCAGTGGTGTAAGGTATTCGGCAACGATTGCGAAAGCGGCGTCCGTCAAGAACGTGGACACCATCATCAATGGCCACAACGCCACCACGACGACACCGGGCGACCTGAAGCTGTATTCCGAGTTCCTCGCGGATTTCGCCAAGTTCGTTCAGGACGCCAAGAAAGCCGGCAGGACGGTCGACGACGTTGTCTGCACGTGGAAGACGCCGGCGAAGTATGCAGGCTATGCCGAGCCGACAACCGACGAACAGCGCGCTGCGCGCGCGAACCGGATCAAGGCCGACGCGCAGGTCATCTGGGACGAGAGCAAATAGACGCCGGACTCTCGGTCTGACAAACAGTCGTCGTGCACTCATGGCGCCACTCGAGCCGACTACGTCAATGGACACGCTAGCCCCGGTCATCCACGTCCTGCACGACCTGAATCGCGTCGGCAATCTTCCTCGCGCCGGAATCAAGATCGCGGAGGAGCCGGCCTTTTTCGGCGTGCGTTGCCCGTTGTGTGACTGGCGTCCCGACGCGTCCAGCCGTTGGTGTTGCCACCCGAGCGAGACGCCTGAGCCACCGTTCCCGGGGTGCGGGACCGTCTGGAACACATTTGCGACACGCGGTCGATGTCCCGGCTGCGATCATCAATGGCGCTGGACATCGTGCCTGTCGTGCGGGGGCTGGTCGCTGCACGACGAGTGGTACGAGCACGAAGCGGGACAGCCGGGGGTCTAGCGAAAGATGCTATCAAGACGCCAGATGCTCGCCATCACGCCCCTTGCGGCGGCGGTCATGCGACGGTCGCGATTAGCTGATCCGATCGCATCGCAGCCCGCCACGGCGGTGCAGTTCACCGTCCCCTCGAATGCCTGGGACTGTCACACGCACATCTTCGGGGATCCGAAGCAGTTTCCGTTTGCCGCGGGCAGAACCTACACGCCGGAGAGCGCGTCCGTCGCCGAAATGCGCGCCCTCCATCGCGCGCTCCATACCACCCGGGTCGTCATCGTCCAGCCGAGCGTGTACGGAACCGACAACTCCTGCACGCTCGACGCGATTCGCCAGCTCGGAGCGAACGCGCGTGGCATCGCCGTGATCGACGATTCAACTTCAGACGCGGCGCTCGACGACATGCATCGTGGTGGTATTCGCGGGATTCGAATCAACCTCGCCACGGTTGGCCAGACCGATCCGGAACTTGGTCGACGACGATTCGCCGCGGCAGTCGCGCGCATCCGAAACCGGAAGTGGCACATCCAGATGTACACGCAGCTGTCGGTTATCGCCGCGCTCCAGAAAGAGATCTCGGCGTCGCCGGTGCCGGTCGTGTTCGATCATTTCGGCGGCGCCCAGGCGGCAGGCGCCACCTCCCAGGCTGGCTTCGATGTGTTGCTGGAGCTGCTCAGAGCCGGTCATGCCTACGTCAAGGTATCGGCGCCGTATCGAGGGTCGACCGCCGCGCCGGATTTTTCTGACATGGCGCCGCTCGCGAAGGCATTGATCGCGGCGAACGTCCGTCGCATCCTGTGGGGCACCGACTGGCCTCATCCCGACACTGCCAGCGGAAAGCAGCCGACTGACATCTCCCCGTTGCGTCAGATAGATGACGGGCGCGTGTTCAATCAGTTCGCGACGTGGACGGCGTCCGCTGAAAAGCGAAGGACCATCCTCGTGGACAACCCGGCGCGCCTTTACGACTGAGTTGATTGCCGCCGCGATTCGCGGCTCGCTTCGAGGGTATTTCAGCGTAAAAACGGCAAGTACGCCGGCACTCTGCGCTGGTAGTCGCGAAAGGCATCGCCGAAGCGCGAGGCCAGCAGGGCGTCTTCGATCCGTACGCGGATCTCGAGGCCGATCAGAAAAAAGATCAGAGCGGCGAGCAGCGCGAGCATCGGCGTGACGAGGAATCCGGTTCCGAGCAGCATGCACAGCATCGACGCATAAATCGGATGACGGACGAATCGATAGGCGCCGGACTGGACGAGTTCGTGGTCCGGGTTGAGCCCGGCATCGAACCGCCACTGCCGGCCCAGCGTGCGACCGCTCGTCCATGACAGGAGACCGCCGAGGGCCAGAAAGCAAACCGAGGCGATGATTCGCCCGATGGAGGGGGAGCGGGCGAAGTAGTTGTTCATCCAGAGAATTGCGAAGCCGATGCCCTGAACGAAGATGCCCCAGCGCGCACGGCGGTCGACCGTCTGCGCCTTTGCCCGTTCCTTCTTGATGAGGAAGAACGGCGCCATCCAGGCTGCCCATCCTGTCGCAAGCATGGCGAAGAGATAAGCCGGCATGGAGCGGATTGTAGACGAGTCCCACCAGGGGTGCGTCGAGTTCGATCGGATGCACCCCCGCGACGTTCCAGCAACACAATTGACCGATCGCCGACGTGTTTCGTCGTTGAGTCGGCGTGCTTCCTGCACGAACGGCGTGCGATTCAGGCAGGCACACTCTTCGCATGGCGCGTCGGCGGCATGAGCTGGTTTCGGGTTTCAGGCGGTCGTCTCGAATACCGGGGCCGCATCACGCGCGAGTCGTTCAGACGGTGGGCTTCCAGTAAAGAAGGAGCCGATGCTGTCGCCCGCCTCGCCGCGGGACTTCGCTTCAGCCTCTTTGGCCGGACCCGTGCCGCCAGGCGCCGTATGTGGCGGGCGCTGCACGAGGCATCATGCACTCGCGCCGTGACGGCCGCGATCGGCAATGAAGCCCCACGCTACATGCAAGCAGCCGCTCACGTAGCGTACGCGGACGGTTTGCCGCGTGCCAACGTTGCGCTTCGCCGCCTCGTGCTCGTGCCGCGTGCGATGATTGCAGGGCATGCCCGCGTCGGGCTGTTCAAGCGGCTCAACCAGGTGCCGGAGCTCGCGGTCCTCGATGACGCAGTTCGCCTCTTCTTCTTCGATCAAATCGTCCTCGAGATGGATGCTGCGCTCCAGAAGGCGACGCCGTCACCCCGCGATCCGGTGCAGGCGCACGACGAATGGGCGTGCGTTGGGGTCAGCCAGGACGTTGTCTGGGTCGATCCGGTATTTTCCGGACCTGATGGCGTCGGCCACGTCTTCCTCTATGAGTTCCCGCGCACGGGGATCACGCGGAAGGATCGCAAAGCGCTCGAAGGCGCCATCCACGAACTGTCTGCCGGCGTCACGTCGCTTTCCAAGCTTCAACGTCACTCGCTCGTGCGGATGGCATCCGCGCGATGAGCGGGCTCCCGCCCGTTCACGGCGAAGCGCATACTACAGTCTGTCTCAGACACCCAGACGCGGCCAGCTGAGAAAGCCGTCGAGGCGGCGTGCGAGCGAGCATCGCGAGCGAACCGGCGCAGCGGTGAGCGAGAGAGCGTGTGGAGCAGTCCGAGGGCAAAGCCGTCGGATCAAATAAAGCGCGTGCCCGATCCCATCTTCGTCACCGGCGGCACCGGATATGTCGGACGTCCTCTGATTGCGGCATTGATCGCGCATGGGTTCGAGGTCCACGCGCTCGTGCGTCGCGGATCCGAAACGCGCCTGCCGCCGGGCGTGACCGCGATTATTGGCAACGCCCTCGACGCATCAACGTTCGCGGCAGCGATTCCCGCCGGATCGACGCTCGTGCACCTCGTCGGCACGCCGCATCCCAATCCGCGGAAAGCTGCGGAGTTTGATCGTGTCGATCTCGCGTCTGTTCGTGCGTCCGTGACGGCGGCGGCGGCGAGCGGCGTACGGCATCTGGTCTATGTCAGCGTCGCTCACCCGGCGCCGGTGATGGAGGCATACATTGCGGTGCGCATGCAGGGTGAATCGATGGTGCACGCGAGCGGTATTCCGGCGACGGTGGTCAGGCCGTGGTACGTGCTGGGGCCTGGGCACTACTGGCCGTATGTGCTTGTGCCGTTGTACGCCGTCCTGCGCTGGTTCCCGTCGACCCGGCCAGGCGCCGACCGTCTCGGTCTGGTGACCCGTCGTCAAATGGTGGCCGCCCTCGTTCAGGCGGTGCAGCTCCCGCCCGCGCACGGCGTCACGATTATTGACGTGCCGCAGATCCATCGCGCCGGCCGAGTCTGAACCTTCTCTGCCCCGGCCATTCGCGACCGACTAGCGCAGCGCGAGTAGGCAGATTTCGCCCCACTTCCGCCGAAAAAGCGGCGCAGAAACGGCCAAGAGGTCTGACCCCAGTCTGACCCCGGTCTGACCCCGGTCTGACCCCGGTCTGACCCCGGTCTGACCCCGGTCTGACCCCGGTCTGACCCCAGTCTGACCCCCTGGACCATCACAGACTTGTCAGGCGGATGTCAGTTTCGCGTCGGGTAGGGGGGGCCCGAGGCCCGTTTTATCGTGGCGTTTGGCGTGGTACACGGCTTGCGGAGTGGGCGGACGTCCGCCGTGTGTGCGCGGGCAGGAGCAACGCGCTTGAAACGCTGTGCGTCATGTGGACGGGAAATCGCCGAAGCGGCCTCGGTTTGTGACGGATGCGAGAAGTGGGCCCAGTACCACGTGCCCGCTGCAGCCTCCGCGTCAGTACCAGACCTTCCGTTGTCGTTGCCTACTGTTGCGCCTTCCGTGACGCCTCCGGCGGCCACAGTTTCAACTCCAAGCGTCTCGCCATCCGTGCCGCTGACTGCTGTGCCGATGGCAAAGTCCGCCGTCCCGCCGACCGCATCGGCGACGCCGACTCCACCTCCGACGGCGACCGTGCCGGCGCGAAAGTTTGGCAAGCGCGAGCTCACAATCGCGGCGGCGGTTATCGTTGGCGGGGGGGTGCTCGTGGTCGCGGCTCTGGCGGGGCGAGGCACTGCCCCCACCACGGTCGTCGCGTCCAGCGCGGCACCCGCAAGGCGCGCGCCTGCACTCGAACGACCGTCCGCGCCGGTGCACAAGGCCACGCAGGTCTGGACCACCGCTCGACGCGACTACTGGACCGCGAACCAGCGTCGCGCGGCGGCATTCGAACTGCCGGCCGAAAACACGGTCGCGATCTGGATGAACTACGTTCGTCCCCTGCTCGTCGTCCGGTGCATGTCGAAGAAGACGGAAGCGTTTGTTTACACTGGATCGGCGCTCAGGATCGAACCGAACACTGAAAATCACACGGTGAACTTCCGATTCGACGACGAGCCGTCGCACCCGGAGCAGTGGCCTGACTCCGCCGAGCACGATGCCTTGTTTGCACCCGATCCGGTGGCGTTCGCGCACCGTGTGATGAACGCGCATACCCTGCGGTTCGGATACCACCCGCACAACGCCGAACCTGTGGAAGCGGTGTTCGAGGTCAGCGGCCTGAGCGAGCTCTTCGGGCCGTCCGCCAAAGACTGCGGCTGGCCGAAGTAGGCCGCGCCGATTCTCTCTTCGTCGCGCCTCTCCGAATCGGCTTCCTGTCCGATTCAAACCTCCCGGATCCCGGTTTGATACTATCCACACCGAGCGCACCGCACGTCATTCAGAGGAACAATGCCCCCGGAGATGAACGGCTTTCAGTGGTTCTGGATCTGCCTGGAACTGTCGGTGATGCCCCTCGCTGGCCTGCTCGTGGCTCTGCCATTCTGGCGCAAGGGAGGCATGATCTTCGGCAACATCGCCGGCACCGCCGTCATCTTCGGATCGGCGTTCGCGTTGATCATGCGCGAGTACGTCGAAATCGATCGGATCGTACGGGCGTGCCTCGATGCCGGCGTTGACGTTGCCTGTTTTCCCACGCCCAGCGCGTTCACGCGCTTCGCCGTCTACGCGTTCATCGGGCTGATCGAGGTATTCGCGCTGTTCTCCTATAGCTTGCGCGTGGAGAAGAAGCAGCGCGATCGCGACTATGCGCCCGAGTGGCGATGACGCATCCTGGCGCGACTCGCAGGAATATCTCTAAAAAAGAGCACCGAGCCTGAAGGAGCGCCGGTCGGAAGGGCTCCAGCGGCGTTCTTGAACGACTGGCGCGGTAAACGAGGCCGATCTGAATTCGTGTATCGTCTAGCGCATGCGAACCGCCGCGCTGCTCCTCACCATTCTCGCGCCTCTATCCGCTAGCCAGCGTCCAACTCCCGCCACCGCGTGCACGACATCGACGCCCACGTGCACGGAATGGGTCACGATTGGCCCGGGGCCGGCCCGCTCGATGGTCTACACCTCGTACCCGCTCGACCGCCGCAACGATCGCATCGTCCGCGCGCTCATCATGGTCCACGGCACCAACCGCAACGCCGATCACTACTTCTCGACGGCCATGGCCGCTGCGTTCCTCGCCGGCGCGGTCGACGACACCGCCATCATTGCTCCGCACATCATCGCGTGCAACGACAAACCCGACGTGAACGAAGTGGTGTGGAGCTGCGGTGGCGACAGCTGGCGCTCAGGGGGAGCGGCGACGAGCCACCCGGAACTCTCCTCTTTCGATCTCGCCGATCAGATTCTCAGGAAGCTCGCGAACAAGAGCACGTTTCCCAACCTGAGGACGATTGTCGTTGCCGGGCATTCCGCCGGCGGACAGTTCGTCACGCGCTACGAGATGTCGAATCGCATCCACGAAACCCTTGGCGTCCCGGTAACCTACGTCGTCGCCAATCCATCGAGCTACGCGTGGCCGGCCGCTACGCGTCCGATGGCGTCGGACGATGCGGAGCCCGCGGGCGCGAAGGAGGGATGGAAATCCGAGGCGGTGCACACGAATTTCACGTATGGCACCTACGACGCGAGCGGCTGTCAGAACTACAATCGCTGGCCGCTCGGTCTGGAGAACCGCGTGTCCGGCTACA
>JBKPNQ010000031.1:0-4175 GCA_046732715.1 Acidobacteriota bacterium
TAATGACGTATAGACGGTGCCTTCATTGAGCTGGAGCACGTCGCGGCTCACCTGCTCGAGTCGCCGGGCAATGCCGAAACCGTGCTGTGGCCCGAGCGCGTGGAGGGTCTTTAGAATCATCAGATCTAACGTCCCCTGCAACACCTCAGACGTCTTTTTCTCCATACGTTCGATACCTCTTCACGCGGCCGGTGTCCGCGAGGCTCGTCCCACGCGCGCCCTATGGATATTGCAAAGGAGTATACGCCGCGCTCCTATGCAATGTCCATATGAGCTGATCTCGACGCCTCGGTCTCCTGATCTGCGGGTTGAAGATTAGAGGTTCCTACGCGACTCCTCTTTTGATCCGGGGACATATCGCCGTTTCGATGATCGCGGCTCGGCGGCGCTGGTCCACGGTGCGATCGAACTCGACCAGGCTTGTGATTATGCGCGGCGAGCCTCTTCGCCGACGTAGCCTCGCGAGGCGGTGATCGCGCCGTACGCCCCGAGCGACACAATGAGGAGCATCGCCACCAGTCCTGTGCCGAAATATGGAGTGTCCATCCTCGCGGTCACCGGGAAATTCATCCAGAAACACAGACACACCCACAGAGCCACGTTGCCGATGAGGCCATAACGGAGCGACCACACGAGCGTTCCGGCACCGGCGATTGAACAGGCAACCGACACAGGGTTGAAGTGGGACTGTGTCGACGGCCAGGCCAGCATCGACGCAGTCGCCGCTGCCACCAGAACAGCAATCCAGCCTTTCCGCAGCAGAAGATTCAGCCCCAGCACTGTCATCATCCAGACCAGCACTATGGCCAACGCCTGCAGCGGCAGCCCCGGGATCGCTTCCAGAACGTAGCGGCCGCCGAGTAACGCTCGTGACGGGGGGCTATCCAGCAAATACAGAAACGGCGGCACGCCAAGTTTGTCCTGCATTGGCGCTGGTGGCGAGAGTTTCAGGGCGTGTGGGAGTATTACCCACAGCTGCCCCCATAACAAAATGATGATCGTTGACAGCGCGACTCCGTGCAGGATGTCGCGTCCGACCAGTGGATCGCGCAGGTTCCCCCGCAGCAGCCGCGTCCACGACACGAGAAATTGCGGATGCAACCGTCGACCGTGTGGCTCGAGGGCGAGATAGAAGCACCACGTACCAAATGCATCGGTCAACGACTTGCCGAGTGCGACCAGCAGAAGAACGGCTTCGTCGGCGGGCGAGGACACATGGTGCCCGCCGAGAACCCAAACAGCGAATCTAAGGACGAATACGATCGCGGCCAGGCGGAATGCGCCTCGTCGATCTCCACGGCCGCTGACCCAGTTCCTGATCGCGAGCATCCCGGTCACGATCACCGCAAAGAGCATCGCGATTCCGTAGCCGGTGATTGGAGATCTCGATGACGTCCCCTCGGTCGGCGCCGATGGATCCCAGTATCTGTCCCAGGGCAGAACCAGCTCGAAGAAGACCGGCGTGCCTCGATACGCTGCTGCCTCGATACGAACAGGATACCCGAGCTCATCGAGCATACCCTCCCACGCCGCGCGGCTATCTGCGGCGACGGCTGGATTACGCGTCGCTCCGGTGGGTCTGAAGCGCGTCTGGTCGAGACCCGCCTCGCGGAAGAGTGCAGACCAGTCAGGAAGCTGAGACCGTTCGACCGGCGGATCAGCGTCCTTGGGGATCGCGACCAGGTAAAATAGCCTTCCGCGCGCGTTCAGCACGACCTGCGCATCGCCTGCTTTGGGCGCCGGGTCGACGTCTGTCACCCATCCATTTCGGCCCAGAGGTGCCAGCGGGCTGGACGCTTGCCGATAGAAAAACATCAGCCCTATTTGTGTGTTCTTGCGGAGCGAGTCCCAGCGCTGCGGAGACGGGTCATGCGCGTAGACATAGGCGATCCAGCTGCGATTGGTGACGAAGAGCTCGGCGCGATCGACGGCCGCACTGGTGTGACCGAGACGCTCAAGGATCCCACGCGCGTGATCGGATAGCGCATCGGCGCTTCGGGGCGAGCTCACCCACCCGAGAATCGACGCATGGTCGACGAGCAGCGCCGACACGATCAGCATCGCGATCGTTCCGGCGAGCGTGGCAAACGCGATCCGTGGTGCCAGCGCTCCTTCCGGGCCAGAAGCCGCCACAAGTTCGGGCGATGGCGTTTCGCCCGCGGCAAGTGCAACATCGAGTGGGTCACCTCGTGGTAAACCTGCGGCGACATCGCGCGCTGACGCGGGCCGCAGTGCCGGATCCTTCTCGAGACATCTCAGGATGATCCGCTCGATGGCTGGATCGAGTCCTTCCACCAATCCCGATGGACTCGGTGCAGACGATTCCAGCCGTACGCGCCGCAGTTCCTCAATTGTGGTGGCGTGAAACGCCGGACGTCCCGTGAACAATTCGTACAAGATGAGCCCGAGAGCATACACGTCGCTGCGTGCCGTCGCTTCACGTCCGTCGAGTTGCTCCGGCGCCATGTACGCTGGCGTCCCGGCAAAGGCTGCATGTCCACGAAGCTGGCGCGCAACGACGGCTACTCCGAAGTCGGTGATCCGCACCTGCCCGCGACCGTCCAGCATCACATTCGAGGGTTTGAGATCGCAGTGCAGAATTCCGAGGCGGTGCGTGGCTTCAAGTCCGGCGCAAAGCTGGCGCGCCACATCAACCGCCTTTTGCAGCGGCAGGTGACCGATCCGTGCAATCAGCGACGCGAGACTCTCCCCGTCGATGTATTCCATCGAAATGAATTGGCGATTCTGCCATTCGCCAACGTCGTACACGCGACACACATTCGGATGCGATACCTGGCGAGCGACTCTCGCCTCATGAAGCAGCCGTTCCAGGTAATCCCGCCGTCCCTCGAGAGCCAGAGGGAAAAACTTCAGTGCAACCGCCTGCCCCAATTTGAGATCGTCCGCGCGGTAGACCTCACCCATCCCACCGCGCCCCAGCAGACTGACAATGCGGTACCGACCGTCGACGCGCGTTCCTGGCAGCAACCGGGTCGCGTCGTCGGGCTCCATGGTGAATTCGGACGCGTGCGTAAGGACATCGACATCACTCGAATGAAGCGCGCGGATAGCCTCTCCGACAAATCTCGCGGCGGAACTCTCGAGGATACCCGTGGTTTGTGCGTCCGCTTGCAGCAACGCATCCAATTCCTTGCGCAGCTCAGGATCTCCGGCACAGGCGTCGTGCAACCAGCGACCGCGCTCGTGGACGGGCAGTTCGATCGCCCTGTCCAGGGCTGCCTGGAGTCGTCGCCAGCGTTCGGGATCGAGAGGGGCCATGGCGTTGTAGAATCGCGCAGAAATCGACCGATGGCAACCGAGCTATCACCGAGCTGCTCGCGGCCTGGCGGCAGGGCAATCGAGAGGCTCCCGCGAGCCTACGACCGCTGGTTTACAACGATCTGCGCAGGCTGGCGCGACGGCAGCTCGCCGGCCGGCCGCTTGGGACACTTGGCACGACGCGCTGCTTCATGAGGTGTACCCGAGACTGCAGCAACAATCGCATCTTATGGTCGAAGACCGGAATCACTTCTTTGCCGTCGCGGCTCGGGCCATGCGACACCTGATCGTCGACTACGCGCGAGGCCGAACAGCGGTCAAGCGGGGCGGATCAGACCGTCCGTTCGGCCTCGATGAGGCGGACGGCCAACTCGAGACGAAGAGTGAGGAAATCCTCGCACTGAATCAGGCACTCGAGCGGTTGTCGACCCTCGACGAAGGCCTCACTCGCGTCGTAGAGATGCGGTTCTTCCGGACGGGTTCCTTCGGCCGATAGGGTGTGACATGACACGTTCCATTGAACGCGGGCGGGTCGGTGTGGCGCCGACGAACGCGATCGCGTGCGCGCTCGTACTCGCCGTTGCGCTTTGTGCGGCCGGTGTTTCCGCCCAGACGATTCGGGCGCGCGCCGATGGTCTGCTGGACGTCACGGATGCGCCGCCGGAGACCGTTGTGCGCTACACGCTCGACGGCACAGATCCGAACCGGGATGCCGGTGTGTGGCTCGAGCCGGTCGACGTGCCCGCCGGATACACCGTCAAAGCGCGTGCGTTCACTGCGGATGACACGGCGGTCGGGACACAGGTCGAATGGGCTTCGCGCGCGACCGGCGAGCGCCTCGCGTCGACACTCGTGCCCGTCACGCAAGGAAGAGACTGGCGCGTGTATGACTGGCC
>JBKPNQ010000032.1:0-4579 GCA_046732715.1 Acidobacteriota bacterium
ATCGTCGGTTTGGTTTATAATGTGTGATTCAGATCGGACGTTTCCACCCTTCGTGCGGAAGTGGCGGAACTGGCAGACGCGCAAGCCTCAGGAGCTTGTGGCCGCAAGGTCGTGGAGGTTCAAATCCTCTCTTCCGCACCAACTCCAAAAGGCTCGGTTATACCGAGCCTTTTTGCTTTTCCGCTCAGGAATAGCTAACGGGCAGCTAACGACCGGAAGCGCCTCCCGTGAGTGCGTCCAGTCTCTCCCGGAGGGAGCGAGAGTCGACCTCGCGGTACCAAATCATTTCTCCTGATCCGTAGATGCCCCTCCAGCATTTAGAACAGTAGCGATGCCCTACTTCGCAGGGCTCCAGACATTTCACGCAAGCTATAATCGGCGGCCTGTTCTCGTACATGCACCTCGGATCGTATGGCATCGTTCCTCTCCTTGGAACGACAGGTCGACGGGGTAGGCCTCCGGCGATCCGCCAGTCCAGACGGGCAGCGTCGAGCCACAGAGAATAAATCGGAATAAGACAGAAACTGAAGCGCGCTGCGAACTGCCGATGAGTATAACAGGGTCATAATACCGACGAGCGATGGAAGAAAGGCTCGAATTGCGCCTGAAGCCGAGACAAACGTTCGAGCTTGATGCCAGCTTTTTCGACGAATACAGGAAGTGAACCTGTTGGAGCTACGGTCGCCGATCGGCTAACAGGCTGTGAAGTCCCGCACAATCGCGCACGATGATCAATCGCAATTCGCTTCAATGCCTGTCCTGTGACGCAAGGATCGTCACGCGCACGCAGATAGGGCACAAGGACGTGCAGTCACATTCCTTTCCTTGCCCACGATGTGGCGTGGAGATTTGATTCACGCTCGACCTGGATCAGAAGAATGCGCGGCTTAAGTATCGCGAACCCAAGAACGCGAAGTGGGTAGATTCCGAAGACCGAGCGATTACGGCACTGATGTTTAGCGATGAGATTCCGGTACCCAGCTCTGGGGTGGGTTTTAGCCCGTTCATGGAGACGGTTCACAACTTCAAAGACCTGGACGAGTACGGTCGCAGGGAAGCGTTAAGACAGCGGTTTTGCAAAGTTGACTTCGACTACATCGAGAGATGCGCGGTGCACTTCGAGCGTGGCGATTGGCAGATGTTCGACAAACAATCGCCGCGCGATCCTGGCGCTGAGGTAACGCCAAAGGGGCGCCTTATTAGATCGGCGATTGCGACAGGCTATCGCCTCATCGACACGGCCGCCTCGTATTTCAACGAGCGTCAGGTCGGAGAAGGAATGCGTCGCACCGGCATCTCGCGCGACGATATGTTCATCGAGACGAAGGTGTGGATCAGCGACTACGGCTACGACCCGACGCTACACGCGTTCGACAAGAGCGCTGGCAAGCTCGGCGTCGAGCGCGTGGACCTGCTTCTGCTGCATCAACCGCTGCCAAGCCGTTTCGACCTGACGCTGGATGCGTACCGTGCACTCGAGAAGCTGCTCCGTGACGGCGAGGTGCGCGCCATTGGCGTGAGCAACTTCATGCCCGAACACCTGACACGCCTGTTAGCGGAAGTCACGGTCGTTCCTGCCGTCAACCAGATCGAACTTCATCCGTACTTTCAGCAGACCGAATTGCAGCGCCTTCATGCGCGGCATACTGACGCAGGCGTGGTCGCCGATCGGTGGGATCTCCTCGTACCGCGGAGGCGAGAAGCGCACCTTTGACGACCCGACGCTATTGGAGATCGCTCGCCAGCACGCCAGGTCGGTCGCTCAGGTGATGCTGCGCTGGCATTGGCACCACCGCCGGTCTGCGATCCCGAAGTCGACGAAGCCTGCTCGCATCGCGGAGAACTTCAACATCTTCGACTTTGAACTGTCCAATGGCGAAATGGCCGCGATCGACGCCCTGGATACCGGTGTGCGCGGCGGGCCGGAACCAGACCAGATCACCCTCGAAACCTTCCGACGGGACATCCCCGAGGCATGACGATGGAAACCGACAAGATCGGCCAGCGAATACCGGACAACGCGAGTTCCTAATTTCTGAACAGCCGCTGTGCGAAATGGTAGAAGTTGCTGCTCATGACGGCCGTGTCATGGGCGTTGCCATCCAGTCGCCAGACGTGGGGTACGCCTTTTTCCTGCAGGAATGTGTGAAGGCCTTGGCTGATGCGCATCAGTGGATCCCTGTTACCCGAGCTCACCCAGAGAAGCTTCAACTGCTTCAGCGCGGCGGGATCCGGGATCAGTTCCGTCATCGGCCTGGTATTCGGCGCAGCCGCCACTTCGGCGATCGAGGCGAACAGATCGAGGTGCGCGAGTCCGATGTTCAACGCCTGACCGGAACCCATTGACATACCGCCGATGGCACGATGGTCGCGATCCGTGTACACGGAGTAGTGCGATTCCACGAACGGAATGAGGTCGTTCAGCAGATCCTTCTCGTACGGTGTGCCGTAAGACTCTGAAGTACGGTCACCCTGCTTTTCGTCTCCGACTGTCGCTGTCGCATTCCCGGCGGGAAAGACGATGACCATCCGTAGCATCTTTCCGTCTGACAGCAGGTTATCGGCAATGATCGGCGCGCGCGCACGCTGCGTCCATTCGGTGCTGGTGTTGCCCAGCCCGTGCTGCAAGTAGAGCACCGGATACTTGCGGTCGGCGGAATAGCCAGGAGGTGTGTAGACACGCACTGGTCGCCGCGTCCCGAGCGTCTTCGAGTCGTACTCGGCGAGCTTCACTTCGCCGTGCGGGACGCTCTCGCGTTCGACATTGAATCCGTCGGGCGGCACCGGATACTCGGCCATGCCTTCTTCGGGGGCCTGCGGCGCCGTTGGAGCCAATCCGGCACCACGGCCGGCCGGCGCTGCGGGCGGGCCGGATGGTGTGGGAGTCTGCGTGGCCGGGGGCGCGGCGGTCGCGGCGCCGGGCTTGGCGGCTGCTGGCCAACCTGCGGCGCCGGCTTGCGAATTGGTAGTCTGGCCCTCCAGCCCTATCGCCGACGTGACGAAACATGCCGCTAGAACGAGCAATCGCCCAAGGGGAATCAGGCTGCGCACCGTGAGCTCTCCTTTTCTTGAATAGCACGAGAACGACTGACAACATCATGGCCCATTCCTTGGTGCCTGTCTGCGTCGCCCGCTCACCGCCTCTCCTTGACTCTTTCTCTTTCTCACTCTTCGTCCCTCACGGCGCAAGCTCGCAGTGTCCAATCCGCCCGGTCGAAGGGTGATCCGAGGCGCCAACTCCGCGGCGTGTTATCGCGTATCCGTGAAACTGATCGGTCAGCTTGGGCGCGATGTTGTCATACACATGCGCTGTCAGATAGCAGCCGACCCAGAGCACGGATCGTCCGCTTCCACCCCAGAACCTCCAGCTTGATCGTCGAACTTTTACATTCCCGCGTTGCGAAACGCTTCAGCTCGGAGGACATACTTCCACCTCAAATTGACACGAGCAATTTCCAAGCTCGACCGTCAATCGATCTGCCGCTCCGCAGGCGGCTGCGATGCACCCGCTTCGCGCGATCGGTTCTGCCTCACGAGCCAGCCAATCAGTCCGACGGCGGTCAGACCGAGTGCTCCACCCTTGAGGAGCCGACGCGCGGTCGACGGGCGCGGCGGCTCTGGATTGAGAAGCTCGCGGTACGCATCTTCGCGCTCACTCGGCGGTGTCGCGCGCGGGCGGGTGCGCCGCTCTGGAGCGGGGACCCATCGAGTGATCGAGGCGAACATTTCGGACGCGCAGATCGGGCACTGCTCTGCGTCATGCACCTCTTCGCAATCGAGGCAGAGACGCGCGTTTCGGAGTTGCATATCTTCAGTCTACTCAACCCGCTCGGATGCCGCTGTTGAAAAGGCTGATGGCCGGTCAGGGCCGTATGAACCGACTCCTACCGTCTCCGTAATCGTCGCAACAATCCCGTTAATACACCAACAGGATCCGAACCTCGATCGCGCTCGTTCATCGAAGGGCGGCACGAATTGATCACGATTTCTCAATATGTTACGCGCCGTCCAGAAGTCGGCCCCGATCGTGCACAAGGCGCCGGCCGTGACCTGCGACACGCGAGGCGTTCATGGCTTCGGGACGGTACCGAACATTGCGTGGGCTTCTTGCCTGCATCATGCTGCTGGCGATCGCGCCAGTTGTGGCGGCGCAGTCCATCGTGGACGCGGGACGGGTCGAATTCACGCCCTCAGCCGACCACAGCGCGATTGATCCGACCAGCGGCGTAGCCCTCGTCACCAACTACGCCATGGACATCTATGTCGCGGGCGGCACGACGGTCGTGCAGTCTGTGAACCTGGGCAAGCCGGCCCCTGAAGCCGACGGGAAGATTCGGGTCGACTTCGTTGCGCTTTTAGGCACGCCGCTGACCACCGGGATCGTCTACGAAAGCGTCGTCAAGGCGGTCGGTCCGGGAGGCACTGGATCGAGCACCCGCTCGAATACCTTCTCGTTCACCGCGCCTTGCACGTCTACGATTTCTCCGACGTCGTCCAATCTCACGACGTCGGCGGCCGCAACGGGAACAGTATCCGTCACGGCCGGCGTCGGATGCGCCTGGACCGCCGCGAGCAACGT
>JBKPNQ010000033.1:0-10982 GCA_046732715.1 Acidobacteriota bacterium
TTGCACAGCACCTCTTGGTATTTGAGTCAGATTGTTAGGGAACGTTGACTACGGTGCTACGAGTTGGATCACACCTTCTACGAGTTCCGAATGTTTGCGAGAACGAAGCATATGAAGGGTTCGAATCCCATGCTGTGCAGGCGAGGGCGCCAACGGTTCCCTCGCCTTTTATCTCCTTCCTCTCATCACACCCGTCTGAGCAGTCGCTCTAGAACTGGTTTCGAAACCGCGTAGCGCAGGGCTTCAGCCCTGCTTCGAGGCAGCCCTGAAGGGCTGCGCTACAAAGCAGGCTTGAAGGGCTGCGCTCCAGTCTTGAACCCGGTTTCAATGAAAACGATTGCAGATTCGTAGAAGACATGACCATGCCCGGAGCACCGCGTCGAATCGCAATCGGCATCCGCGTTGACGTCGGACGTCGCGCGGTGCTGGCGACGCTCGACAGCGTGCGCCAGCACGCGCCGTCGTCGTGTGAGATCCTGCTCGTCGCCGATGCGCCTGACGCTGATGCGTGTTCGGCGCTCTGGGAGAGACGCGAACACCGACAACTGCTCAGCGAACGCCCGATTGGTGCGGCCGCGTGCTTCAACCGGCTCGCAGGAGCAACCAACGCGGACTTGATCGTGTTGCTCGAAAGCGGCGCCATCGTCGCGCCACGCTGGCTTGACGTGATGGTGGCCGCGCTCGACGCCGATCCGCGAAATGCGCTCGTCGGCCCTTCCACCAACCGCGGGTGGAACGCGCAGTCCGTGTTTCCTGCAGCTGGAGCGAGCGAAACCGAGATCGCACGGACTGCGGCGGAGGCGGAACAGCGATATCAACGGCAGTGGTACACGTTGTCGCCGCTGCACAGCCTCTCCGACTTCTGCTACGCGGTCGAACGGCGAGTGGTCGAGGCCATCGGTGCTGCAGATGAGGAATATGGCACTGGTCCGTGCTGGGAGATGGACTACAACGTCCGCGCCGCAAGAGCGGGTTTTCAAGGGGTGTGGGCGTGCGCCGCGTACGTGTACCGCGCGCCGATGACCGAACGACGGCGTCGCGAGGAATCCGCTGGTTTCGACTACGCGAAGCGCCACTACCAGGACAAGTTCTGCGCCCTTCGGCTGCGCGGCGATCGTCCTCCCTACGAACCTCACTGCCGCGGTGAAGCGTGCGAGCATTTTGCACCGCCCGACCTGATCAGCGTGCGGCTCGAGCCCGCGCCGCGGACGCCGCCGCCGGTGGTGACGGCCATCCCTGCAGAGACCCCGCTCGTGAGCTGTATCGTGCCCACCAGCGGCCGCACCGACTGGCTGCTCCAGTCGGTTCACTACTTCCAGCGACAGCGCTATCCCACGCGAGAGTTGATCGTGCTGGACGACGGTGACGAGGACGCAAACCGGGCACCGCTGCAGGATCCGGCGATTCGCTATCACCGTGTGGGCCGCGGAACCAGCATAGGTGCGAAGCGGAATCGCGCATGCGAGTTGGCGGCTGGCGAGATCGTCGTGCAGTGGGATGACGATGACTGGTACGGCCCGGATCGCCTTTCGGCGCAGGTTGCTCCGATCGTCGCCGACCGGGCCGACATCACCGGACTCACCTCGGACCTATTTTTCATGCTGCCATCATGGCAATTCTGGACCTGCACGCCGGAGCTCCACCGCCGGCTGTTTTTTGGCGATGTGCACGGCGGCACTCTGGCTTTTCGACGGCGTGTGTGGGAGCTGCTCGCGCGCTACCCGGACGTGTCGCTGGCCGAGGACGCCGCGTTCCTTCGGCAGGCGCTCAACCGCGGCGCGCGTCTCGAGCGGGTCAGCGGCCGTGGCCGATTCATCTACGTCCGCCACGCCACGAACGCCTGGTCGTTCGAATGCGGCAGGCATGTCGATCCTCGCGGATGGCGCCGTACCGACGAGCCCGCCGATCTGGGTCCCGACCGGGCGTTCTATGCGGCACGCGCCGCGCTGCCTGAGGATCGCCGGACAACGGTCGCCGTATCGTTCGAGCATCCGCTGGTCAGCTGCGTGATGCCGACACGCAATCGCCGGAGCTTCGTGCCTCAGGCCATCACCCGGTTTCTCGCGCAGGATTATCCGCATCGAGAACTGATCGTGGTCGATGACGGCGAAGACGCCATCGCTGATCTGCTTCCCCAGGATCCGCGGATCCGATATCACCGTCTGGACACCCCGTCCGCGCTCGGTCCCAAGCGCAACCTTGCCTGTCAGCTTGCGAAGGGATCGCTCATCGCGCACTGGGACGATGACGACTGGATGGCCGATTGGCGCCTGAGTTATCAGATCAGTGAACTGCAGCGCGCTGCCGGCGACGTGTGCGGCCTCGATACGCTGTTTTTCTTCGATCCGTCCGCGCGGCGGGCCTGGCAGTACGCCTACGGACGCCGGACGCCCCGGTGGCTCGCCGGCGGCACCCTGTGCTACACGAAGGCGTACTGGTCGGCGCATCCCTTCGCCGAGGTTTCGATCGGCGAGGATGCGCACTTCATCTGGAGCAGCAGAGGCGAGCGCATCGTCGGCCTATCCGACTCGAGCTACTACGCGGCGCTCGTGCACCCACACAACACGAGTCGCAAGCAGACCGACGATCCGCTGTACCGGGAAGTCCCATTCGACACGATCGTCCGCCTACTTGGAGATGCGCTGACGAGGATGCCGGGTGGTCGGCCGACTGACGGCACGTTGGCGCCGCTCGTGACCTGCATCATGCCAACCCGGAACCGGCGCCTGTTTCTCGGTCAGGCGCTGCGTTACTTCTTGCGCCAGGACTATCCGGCCAGAGAACTTGTCATCGTGGACGACGGCGAAGATCAGGTTCGGGACGTGGTGCCGGAAGATTCGCGGCTCCGCTATATCCGACTCGACCGCCCGCACTCAATCGGCGAGAAGCGCAACATCGCTGCCCAGGCGGCGTGCGGCACGCTCATCGCCCACTGGGATGACGACGACTGGTACAGCCCGGCATACCTGTCGACATCGGTCACGCGATGGCTGGCGTGCGGATGCGCGGACAGCGTGTGCGGCATGAGCAGCTATCTCGTATGGATCTCGGGTGATCCGCAGGTCCGGCTCTCCAAGAGCAGCGGCATCGTCGGGGCGACGTTCCTGTACGCGAAGTCGCTCTGGGAGCGGTGTCCGTATCGCGATGTCAAGACCGCCGAGGACTATTTCTTTTTGCAAGACACGCAGTCTGAGCTCGTGCGCATCGATGATCCCGATCTCTTTCTCGTCGTGCGCCATGGCTCGCACACATGGATTACCGATCAGGGCCGCGACGTCACGATGGAGTTACGCCGGCTGCCGCGATATCGGAAGCCGCTTCACGAGATCGCAGGGGAAGAGGATGCGCATTTCTACGCGCGTGCGCAGCAGGCGCTCGGCCAGGTGGGGGCGCGGTAGACGCGAACGGGTGAACCTTGCCTGATTCGTCACTTCCGCTCGTGTCGTGCATCATGCCGACGTGCGATCGGAAGGCGTACGTGGCGCAAGCGGTCGCGTACTTCGAGCGACAGAGCTATCCGGCGAAGGAACTGGTCGTCGTGGACGACGGTCGCGATCCCGTCGGCGACTTGTTGCCGCAGGCGCCGTGGGTCCGCTACCTTCGCCTCGAGCAGCCGCGCTCGATCGGCTCGAAGCGCAACCTCGCGGTCGAGCACGCGAGAGGCGCGGTGGTCGTGCACTGGGACGACGATGACTGGTACGGTCGGGACCGCCTCGCTTACCAGGCCGAGCCGCTCCGGTGCGGCGCGGCACAGGTGACTGGACTGAAGACGGTCGCGATGCTCGATGTGCTCGACAGCACGTTCTGGGCGTGCCGCCCCGATCTGCACGCGCGGATGTTCTATGCGGATCTGCACGGCGGGACGATCGCGTATCTCCGTTCGGTCTGGGAGCGTCTGGCGCGGTTTCCGGACAGTTCGCTCGCCGAGGACGCGTCGTTTCTCAAGGCGCTGGCCGGACGCGCCGTCATTCGTCCGCTGGAAAACGGCGACTCATTCATCTACGTCCGACATGGCGCGAACGCGTGGGAGTTCGTGTGCGGGCGAGCGGTCGACGCCGGCGCATGGCGCCGGTGTCCGACGCCGGCATGCATCGAAGCCGACATGGCCTTTTACCGGCGCCTCGCCGCAGCGATGGCGGCAGATTCCACGTGCGTGAAGCGGTACGGCGATACCTGTCGTCGCGCGGGGTCGCATCACGAGGCGCTCGAATACTATTCCCGCTCAATCCAGATCGATCCGACCAACGTGTGGGCCTGGTTCGACAAGGGGCTGACGTTGAAGGCGCTGGGAGCCTGTGACGAAGCGCTCACGGCCGTCCTCGAGGCCGATCGTCTGCTTCATCCCCAGGACGGCAACCGGACCTGGGTCCACACCGAGCTTGGGACGCTGTACGCGCAGCTCGGCCGCGCCGATCTCGCCCGATCTCAGTTGCAGACGGCACTCAGGCTTCAGCCTGGCAACGCCACGGCTCGCCGGGCGCTGATCGCGTTGCGAGGCTGATCGATGCGAACCCTGCGCGAGCATCTTGCGGCTGCCAGCAACGACTATTCCGGGCTCGAGCGAACGTATCTGCAGCTGACCGGCGCGCCGTTGCTGCTCGACGGCTTGCCCGTCGCCAGCAGCGCGCGGGTGCCGATCACGCGATCGGCCAGCGTGCTCATCGGCACGTTCAATTCGGCGCCGTCGCTCGAACGGACGCTGTCGTCGCTCGAGGCGTCCAGCTTCAATCGGAGTTGCGGCGCGCGGTTCGAAGTCATCGTCGTCGACGATGGCTCGACCGACGGCACGCGTGAGCTGGTGTGTGACCGGCGATGGGCGATGAACGTGATCTACGTGCGCCAGGAACATGCGGGCCTGACGGTCGCGCACAACACCGGTGTCGCGTTCGCCTCGCACGACATCATCATCTTTTCCGACTCGGACCTCGTCCACACGCCAGGGTCGATCGAAGAGTTGATGAAGCGGCACGAGGTCCTCGACGAAGTGACGCTCGTGGGTTTCCGGTTCGAGGTGGACGGCGATGATCCGCGCGGGAGCGTTGAGGCTATCCGGAGGGGCCTGCCGGAACTCACCGCCGCGTTCTACGAGGATTTCCGTGTGAGTTTTCCCGGGTGGCCGGCAAACATGTGCCAGGCCACCGATCATCTGAAAGCCGCTGGCCATCGCCGCACGCTGCGGATGTCCAACGGCGCATCGTACGATCTGCCGGCGCTCGTGGTCGGCGCCTTTTTCAGCATCCGCCGCAGCGACTATCTTCGCATGGGCGCGAGCGACGAACGGCTGATCGGCTGGGGATGCGAAGACTCGCTGATCGGCGCGCGCTCGATTGCGCTCGGCAACGTCATCGTGCCGGTCTACAGCGCGGCAAGCGGACATCTCACGCATGCGAAGCGCACACCTCGCGAGCCGGAAGAGTTCGCAGCGAATATCGCCACGGCGACGAAAATTTTGGACGAGCCGTTCGAGCCAGACGTGGCAGTGCCACTGGCGCGGTATCGTGACCGCGCGCTCGACGTGGTCGAACGGCGGGGCCACGCCGACGGTGGCGGCGACGAGCAGCCGCGTGGTTCAGCAGCGAGTGCCGTGCGCACATCGATCGACCAGACCGCGCGGGTGTGGTTCGCGCTTGGCGAATACGCGCGCGCGGTTGATGCATACGACGAGGCGGTCAGGTGCGCCCCGTCCGACGTCTGGCCTCGACTGGGCCTGGCCCGCTCGCTCCGCGAGGCCAATCAGATCAGCGACAGCGTTGCCGCGTTCGACGCTGCTGAACGATGCGACCCGCGGAATCCCTGGGTGCAGTACGAGCGCGGGCTGACCCTCGCGCGAGCCTCCGAGCACGAAGCGGCGCGCGGCGCGATCGCCGCCGCTCGTGCCTGGTCGCCGGGCATGTTTGAGCCGGGATGGGTACTCGACACGCCGACCGAGGTCCACAAGGCGCGAGGGAACCATCACGCGGCGCAGGGATTTCATGAGGTTGCCGTCGGTGATTTCGACCTCGCGTTGATCGTCGATCCCACCAACTGCTGGGCTCACTACGACCGGGGTGTTTCGCTGAACGTCAATCGGCGACACGATGAAGCGCTGGCGAGCCTGCGGCGCGCTGACGCGCTGCTCCATCCCGAAGATGGGAATCGAACGTGGCTGCACAATCAGCTCGGATTGACGTGCATGCAGTTGGGGCTTGTCAGCGAGGCCAAGGTGCAGCTCGAACGGTCGCTCACGCTGTATCCGGCGAATGCTTCGGCGGCCAGCCACCTGGCGCACCTCCACGAGCGGGGTGAACGCGAGCACGCCATTCATTGCCATCTGGCGGTGGTCGAGGCCGCGCGAGGCATTGAAGGCTGGCTCAGCGATGTCGAGGCCGACCTGCTGGTTGCGGCGAGTGTTCGCGCCGCATCGCGGGTGCCGGCTGGCGAGCAGGCGGCGGTCGTCGAGATCGGAACCTACTGCGGGAAATCAACGGTGGTGATCGGACGCGCCATCGAGATGCTCGGGGCCTCCGTAACGGTCCACGCGGTGGATCCGCACGCCAACTATCACTTCGGGAGATTCGCCGACACCTACGACATCGCCCTGAACAACCTCACTCAACACGGCCTTGGCAGGCGTGTGCAGCTCGTGCGGGCACGAGCGATCGACGTCGAGTGGTCCACGCCTATCGTGCTGCTGTTCGTGGACGGGTTGCACGACTACGAGCACGTCCTGGCCGATTTCCGGCACTTTGCGCCGCACGTCGTGCCCGGTGGCCTCATCGCATTTCACGACTACTTCGAGCACTGCCCCGGGGTGAAGCAGTGCGTCAACGAGTTGCTGCTCGAAGGTGCGTGCGAGTTCGTGACCCACAGGGATCGCTTGATCGTGTGTCGCAAGCTGGTCTGAACTGAAGTACCTGGAAGAGACATCGTGCGCCGACTGAGAAATTGATTTGCGCCAAACAAGAAATTGATCGAGCATCGCGGAGGTAGTACGGTCGGAGCATTCTGGAGGTACACGTGGCGCGCGCAACATCATCACACCGTCGCACTCGATCCGCTTCACGATCGGTTACGCATCCCGAGGGAACGCCGGATCATGCGTCCTGGGACGACAGCGACGAGCAGGTCGATCACGAGGATCAGCAAGCCATCGCCGAGGCGATTAGCAACGCGGATCAGGCCGCTGGACGCGACAACAAAACATTCGTCGATGCCTTGAACGCATCCTACGGGGCGTTCCGCACTCGCACCGAGCGTTCACGCGGACGCCTGGCCGTAATTCCTGCGGACGCGCCGCCGCGTGGATCCGAAATCCTCAAGGATCCTCGCTATCTCAAGAACGCGCGACAGCTGGCGAAGCGAACGCTCGGTGGTGAGCGTGTCATAGGTGGGGTTCCGGTCAAGAGTCCGAATTTCCTCGATTGCGTTGCCGTCGGCAGCGACGCGCAGTGGGGCTGCTCCGGGACCCTGGTCGGACCAAACGTGGTGGTAACGGCGGGCCATTGTGTCGATTTCGCCACCCGCGTGTTCTTCGGCTACGACATCAGCAAGGCGGGGAAACAGGTGGCGGTCAAGAAGCGCGTGCGCCACCCTGAATATCACGGCACTCGACACAACGACCTCATGGTGCTCGTGCTGGCGGAGGACGTCGTGACTGTCGATCCGCGGCCGATCGCGACGAAGGCGCAGACCGACGCGGCGACCGATGGACGTGTGGTCGGATTCGGGAGTGTCGATCCGGCCGGCGTCTTCGGCTACGGGATCAAACGCATGGTCGACGTGCCGATTGCGTCGGCGAACTGCGTCGGCAAGGTCGATGGCAAGGCCGACACGACGTCGTACGGCTGCGATCGGAACCTCGAGCTCGTGGCCGGTCGGCCGTTGCTGGAACGCGACAGCTGCAAGGGTGATAGCGGTGGCCCGTTCTATATCGCCGGGCCCCATGACACGTGGCTGCTCGCCGGCGCGACCTCGCGCTCGACCGACAGTGCCATGCACACGTGTGGTGACGGCGGCATTTACGTCCGCCTCGATCGATATCGTGCGTGGATCGCGAAGATTCCCGGCGCCAAGCTCCTGTAAGGAGGGCATGATGCCATTCTCGACGAAAGAGTGGACAGCAGACGAGCTGCTCCACGAGGCGCGGCGCCGCGAACGAGCGGCCGCATCACCGGACCGCACCCGAAGTGGAATGAGCACGAGTGGCCGTGCGCGCGACCTGTCCCAAGTGCCCACCGGTGAGCTCGTGCGTGGTGCCCGCGATCACCAGCGTGTCATCTACGGCACCGACAATCGCAAGGACATCTACCAGATCACGTCACAAGCCGCCCGCCGCTCCGCCGACGCAGTCGTCGCACTGGTCAAGTCCCCCGACCTCACCGAGAACGCGGATGGAAGCTTTTCGCTGTCGACCGAGACGTTCCAGAGCTCCTACGGACTGTGCGGCAGCGAGCCCTTCGTCTCCCAGCCGCTCGGATGTTTCTGTTCCGGCTTTCTGATCGCGCCGGATGTGATTGCCACCGCCGGGCACTGCGTCAAGAGTCAGGCCGACTTGAAGACTATGCGGTTTGTGTTCGGCTTCCGAATGACCAACGCCACCACCGCGGTGACGACGTTTCCAGCCGCCGATGTCTTTGCCGGAAAGACGCTACTGGGCAGAGCGCTCGCGCAGGACGGGACGGATTATGCGCTGGTGCAGCTCGATCGGACAGTCGTGAACCGCACGCCGGTCGCCGTCCGCCGCACCGGAAAGATCAAGGACAACCAGGCACTCTATGTCATCGGGCATCCGTGCGGGCTGCCGCAGAAGTACGCGGACGGCGCGAAGGTGCGAGAGAACACGTCGGTGCCGTTCTTTGTCGCCAACCTCGACACCTATGGCGGCAACTCCGGCTCCCCGGTGTTCAACGCGCAGAACCACACGGTCGAGGGCATTCTCGTTCGCGGCGAGACCGATTTTGTCAGTAACGGTCAGTGTTCCGTCTCGCTGGTATGCCCGAGCACCGGGTGTCGAGGGGAGGACGTCACCCGTGCGCCCATCTGGATCGGCAACGTGCCGAAGCCTGCGGCGGCAGGTGCAGGAGGTGGGAAACGCAAAGCGGCCGCCAGAGCGCGCCGCAAAGGCGCCGTCAAGACCGCACGATCACGGACACGCAATGGCGGCAAAAAGTAAGCGCGCACCGGGGACGCGGACGAAACCGTTGCGGCGGAACCGGCCCGCCAAATCGAAGCGGCGCGCGTCGCCGAATACGGCTGCCGTCGACACGAACGCGTCCGCTGAGACAGCGCGCGAACAGGAGGAATCACCCCCGCCGCGCCAGCGGCGCGCGTTCACGATTGAGGTGGTGTGGGGTGATGCCACGAAAGTGCCCGCGAGCCTCTACGTCGTCGGACATTACCAGGGTGTGTTGCCGCAGAATGCCGAGGGTGCTTTCGATCGGGTCGTATCGACACCAGTCGACGATCCCCAGCGTCGCGTGATTACCGCTCTCACACGTGGTGGTGTGATCCGCGGCGCGCTGGGGGACGTGTTCTTTGTGCCCTGGAAGTCCGCGTCGGTCGTGATCGCCGGGATGGGACGACCTGGCACGTTTGGCGAACGGCAGCTTCGACTGTTATGGCGCTCGATCGCGCACGCCGTCGGCCGGCTCGTCGACACGTCCGACCTGTGCACCGTGTTGGTCGGATCTGGCGCCGGAACCTTGTCCGTGCCCCAGAGCGTGCGTGGTCTTGTCGACGGCATCAACGAGGCATTCGAAGCCGATCCGGATCTACGGCTAGAGCGCATCAAGATTGTGGAGCGCGATCTCGATCGAGCGGTCGAAGCCCTGAAGACGCTGAATCAGATCGAGGGACAGGATGCCAAGGCTCAGCATCCGCCGCTGCTTCAGCTTCACGTCGGCCCGGACCTGCAGGAGGTCGACGGCGCCGCCATTCCGGATCGGTTCTGCTACTCGGTCTTGTCGGCCGCCGTTGCCAGAGCAGGGGACGATCGCGCGACGCTCCGCGAAACCTTGAAACCGCTACTCGCTCACATTGGCGATGAGAAATTGCGCACCCGCGTCGCCGACGGTTTGAAGGATTTGTCGGCGGGCATGCCGGCGGGAATACGGCACACCATTGCCGATCTGCGACAGGCGGCGCTCGATTACCGGCTTCGCGACGCCGAGTCGAACCCATCGTCGCCGACGTCCACCCGAGTGTCGTACTCCGTCCAGCAGAACGCGATTCACGTCGCGGCAATCACGCACACCGTGACCGTGGCCGAGCGGACAATTGGAACCAGGCCGACGCTGATTGAACGGGCGGCGCAGCAAATGATCGATCCGGATCCGCAGCAATTGCAGCAGTACGGCCGGGCGCTGTCGCGCTTGCTGATTCCAGCGGATTTTGCCTCGCTCTTCGACGACGCCAGCCATCTCATCGTCGAGGTCGATCGTCAAATGGCGACCGTGCCGTGGGAGATGTTTCAACGGGCAGACGATCCTGAGCCGCTCGCCGTACGTCGGCCCCTGGCTCGCCAGTTGCGGACGCCGTATAGTGCGCGGCCGCCCGAATTCACGACCCGACCGCGGCTTCGCGCGCTGGTCATCGGCGATCCGGCCGAGCCGCCGTTCACGCTCGAAGAGTCGCGCAACGAGGCGCGTCAGGTCGCGCGGCTGCTGGAACAGCGGGGATTTGAGGTCGTCGTCCGCATCGGATCTCCTGAGGATGGCACCGGCGCCGGCCCCATCAAAGGCATTCCGCCAGCGGACCTGCTGGAGGTGGTCGACCTGCTCGCGTCAGGCGAGTTCGATCTCGTCCACTATTCCGGGCATGCAGATACCAATGATCAGTTCCCCGACAAGACGGGATGGCGTTTCAAGGACGGCGAGTTTCTGACGCCTGGGGAGCTGGAAGCGCTGGAGCAACCGCCCGCGATTGTTGTGGCCAACGCGTGTTTGTCCGGACAGCTGGGGAAGAATCCCTTGCTGGTGCCGAGTCTCGCCGACGCCTTCTTCAAG
>JBKPNQ010000034.1:0-20460 GCA_046732715.1 Acidobacteriota bacterium
TTGCGAGCGCTTGTGATCGCGCTATCGAGGAGATCCGCTACCGGTCGGAACGCCGGATAGTCAACGTACCCATGCTCTCCTCCACCGTAAGATGTGTCGGGATCCGGCGGGTTGACGGCTGCGCCGACCTTCAACCGTCGTGGCAGATCTGGATTAGCAGCCCGTGGGACAACTGCGCTGGAGTCAGTTGTGGCTCCAACCATTCGTGTCGATGCAGTTCGTCGAGCGCCCGTGCCTCGCACAGACGTACGCGAATGCGTGCTCATGTCCCGATTCAATGACCGATCTGCGGCGTGCGCGGTTCCGCACACGAAATTGTTTTCGCTCCCTCGGATCCATTCTGCAGCTGGAACAGTTCGCCGTCACCACGAGTTTCGCTCGCTCCTGAGGGATTTCCGCCCCCCGTCGCGCGATCGACTGGCACGCTTGGGAACATACTCAGGCCAGGGCTACGCGCGGCAACACTGTACCTGCTGTTGTGCGGACCGACGCTACATCCACCTGAGCCTGCTGCCTGCTGCGCGCGACGCGGCCAATCCGTCTGCTGGTTGAAGCAGTGGAGAGTCGTGGAGAAATAGGGGAGGCGACGGGAAACGAGCGGCTGAACGCGTTGCTCTTCTTGAAGAAATGGGTGGAGGCGTCGGGAGTCTCCGGGACGCGAAAGAATCCATCCAAAGAATCGGCCGCGCACGGTGGAGGCGCAGGGAACGACGCCGTAAACGACTGATCCTATTAAAGAAAGGTGGTGGAGGCGCCGGGATTTGCACCTATGCAGCGGCGATGTCGAAATTCACTGAGAGCCGCGCTCTTCTGGTCAAACTGCTGATGGGGAAAACTTTCGACGTCTTCATCGATTCCGCGGGACTCCACTCGAGTGCCCCGAACTCCACCGAATTCCTGGAGGGATTTTGGAGGCGACGGGAGTACGTTCCCGCCGCCCGCGTGGTAGCCGACGTCGTTTAGAGCGCTCCGGCGATTCTGTGGAAGTTCGTTGAGGTCGACGGCTGACTCGCTTGGCAGGGCACACGTCATGACCATCGTGCCGGTACCGCGGAGTGCTCGCCCACGACGCTTCATTCACAATCATGCCGTGCGCCGCTACGTGTCCGACCGCTTGTATGGCGGAAGCGGTATCGCCTGCGCAAGGAACCGCCTTACGTCGCCCTCAAGGAAGTCCACACCGTGTTTTGCAAGTCGTCGCGCAGCTTCACGGACTTGTTGCAGCTGCCCCGGTTGCATTTCTCTCCGTTCCCTTTTGCGTCGAGGTCGATCTTCGGCAGGAACGAGGTCGATCTCGGCCAGTTCGAGACCGTTCTCGTGCTCCAGCATGACGCTAGCCATAGTTCCCCAACCCTCACCTTGGACAATTACAAGGCGTTGATCGGCCCTGAACCATACCTGGAAGGGGTTTTTTGCCCTGTGTGGATGAGGACTGACTTCTTCGAAACCGAACTGTCGAAGGAATGCGAACGCTTCCCTAACGGTCTCGGTGAATTCCTGCTGCGTTGGCGGCTCCATCATCTTCCGAGTCCGTTCTGACAACGTGGTCAACCGCGGGGCCTCATCATCGCACAGTGGTACTCCGCAAGAAATCACGCCGCGATCGGCTTGAGCCCGCACTCGTGATCGACATCGGCGAGAATAGGTCGTCACGACCCGATATACGACGGGCGCCTCGGCCGGCCCGCCGCCTCGGCCCGCGCCGCCGGGACCACCACTCGGAACGGACGCCTGCACCCAGCCATTCTTCAGGACTTCGGATCCTTTGATGACAACCTTCGCTCCAGCGGCGGCTTCGTAGCTGATCATCTGCGACGGACTGGTCCGCCGCGGGCCGGATGGACGCACTCCCGATAGACGCCGGAGGCGATCACGACGCGCTCGCCGGGCTGCAGCAACTGCGCGGCCTTGTTGATGGTGCGGAAGGGGAGGGTCTTCGTACCGGGACCGTTGTCGTCGGCCTTCGGATCTCCGTTGTCGACGTAATAGGTCTTCGAGAAGGTCAGCGCCTGTTCCACGCAGCGTAGGCCGTGCCGTCGGGCAGCCGCGAGTCCGTCGACGCGAGGACGGCACTGGCCCGCGCGCCGCCCGTCACGGCCTCACGCAGGCCGCGCCCGAAAACGTTGCGGCCGAGGCTGGCCACCGCGCCCATGGCCGCGACGCGTTCGAGAAAGTGCCGGCGATCGATCTGTCGGCCGTCGGCTGCGGTCTGTTCTGGCTTCATGTCGTCCCTTCAGGCGAGAGCCGGGCGAGGAGGCCGCCGCTCGCGGTCCCAAAGGAGCTTGCGGGATCTCCGTCAGCCGGACGCTGTCGTTCGGGCCAGCCAAGCGATGAGTCCAGCCGGATCGCGTCGCTCACGACGAACTTCGCACCCGCGCGCTCGATTCGCGTGATCGACGGCGCTGTACGGTCGCCGTCATCGAGATCGTGGCGCGCCAGGCGAGCCGGGCCGATCCGGGCGGGGCGCGCGCGGCTCGCCGGCTGCGCAGGAGAAGTTGGCGGCGTCATCGATGCTGCCGGATCCCTTGTAGCGGGCGACCGCCGGATACGCACATAGCGGCCGCGTGCGATCCACGCGCCCGTTGCTCGAATGTGATGCGGGAATGGCGTTCGGGGCGATGCCACCCTCGACCCACGCCTCGAGCGCGGCGAGAGTGTCGAAGGTACTCGTGCCGGCGCCGCCGCTACAGTGCGCCATCCCCGGAACGGGGAAGAAGCGATAGAACCGCCGCGTCGCCTCGAGGCCGCCGTTCGCTCTGATGACGCTGTCGTAATACTCGTACGTGTCGAGCGGCGAAACGACAGGGTCGGCAAGGCCGGTGTACATGACCAGCTTGCCGCCACGTCCGTTGAAGGCGGCGTAGTCCGTCGCTATCGCGTTTAGCACCGGAAACGCCGCGTCGACCGTGGCGACGTCCTTGTCCCAGTCGAACGTGCGCGGATCCCATGCGGCGTTCTTGAACACCCAGTCGCGGAAGAGTCCGATGCGCACGGGCGCACTGGGGTTGATGATGTACTGCCCCCACCCGGACTCGCTGCCTGGCGCCCAACCGGGATACAGCTGCCGTCCGTCCCGCGCCCCCGCCCCGGCGTAGATCTTCCTGGCGGCTTCGATCTGCTGTGGGCTCAGGCAGGAATCCGTCTCGGCTCCTGTGCAGGCGAGCGCGGCCGGATCGAAGTGGCATGTGCGCGGATCGGCGATCAACCCGTCCTCGACGCCGTCGTTCTTGTCGCATGCCGCCTCCGCGGCTTTGGCGAGTGCGGGCAGCTTCGCCGCGGGCAGCGTCGGCTTGCCGCTCGCGTCGTGCGTGGCCAGCCACGACCAGAGGAACCCGTAGATCAGATGGATGCGGTTGTTCCCCGGATCGCCGGCGATGATGCCGTCGTAGTCAGCCGGGTAGCGCTGCGCTTCGCTGAGGGCCTGCTGTCCGCCGGTGGAGCACCCGGTGAAGTACGAGTGGAGCGGCGCGCGTCCGCGGGCCTTCTCGACGACCGCCTTGGCAATCATCGTCATTTCGTGGACGGCGCGATGCGCCCAGTCGACGATCTTCTCGGGGTGCCCGATCCCGAAGTCCATCTGATCGCCGGAGTGTCCGGTGTCGGTGCTGACGGCGGCGTAGCCTTTGGTGATGGCGCCGGCGAGCCCGGCATAGTTGATCGCACCGGAGAATCCGCCGTTGTCGGTCCCCAGGAGCTTGCCGTTCCACGCCTCCGGCAGCCACACCTCCACCTTGATGTCCGAATCGGCGGTGGGCTTCGCGGTGACCGCGACACGGCAGAAGGCCGGCACCTGGAAGGTGCGTCCCGAGGCGAAGTCGCCGGCGGGGTAGGGGCGGGCGAGAGTCACTGAGGCATTCGGCAGCGTGAGCGACGCGAGTTGCTCGCACGCAGGCGCAGCGGAGGCGGCTGGCGCTGTCCGCTCGAGGACCTTGCTCGCCTGCGCCTCGCGAACATATCGCGCGGCGTCATCCGGCAGCAGAAAACGGTCCGTGACCGCCTGGTCGGCGGCCTTCCTCACCGCCGCGACATACGCGCCGTGGGTGCCGTAGCGCTCCTCGAGCGACAGCCGCGGATCGTTGTGGCTGACCCGTTCCGCTTTCGTCTCGGCAAAGGGAATCCAGCCGCCCTGGAATCCACAGCCGTATCCGGCGAAGACGCCTGAGCGGACCGTGTTCCACCCGAGATAGGTGCCGAGGGGCGCCTGCAGCTGCACCGACGGGACGCCCGACGTTTCGTTGCCGTCCGCGTTTACGCGTGGGACGTAGGTGGGCAGGGCGCCGACGATGCGCGGCGGGACCACCGACATCACCCCCGAGAGATCCGCAGCGTTGAACTCGGGACCGAAGTCGTAGCGCAGCAGCGGATTCAGTAGGCGATCGCTGAACAGCAGCCCCGGGATATCAGGCATGCCAAGCGCGGCGCGCGTCGCCGGCACCAGATCGCCATTGGCCAGCGTCGGGTATCGGCTCAGCGGCGGCGGTGTGCCCTTCGTCACCCATTCGACGAGGGCGCGCGTCAGGGCGCGGGTCTGCTCGGCTTCCGGATTCGGATTGCCCGGCAGCGTGCACTGACTGTTCGCGCCGGTCGTGCCGTCGATCGGGAAACCGCCGCGGCCGCCGCCGTGCGTGGTGCCCGGATAGTAGTAGCGCCGGACGTTGGCGGGCAGCGGCAAGTCGCGGATCGCGCCGGTGCCGATCAGATCCGGCGACATGCGCAGTCCCCAGAACTCCGACGATCCGAACGCTTCGACGATCTTCGGGCAGCTCTTCGTCGCGGTGCACCGATCGAGGAGGCCCGCGGCCTTCAGTCCGCGCGCCGTGTCGGCGTAATGCGTCCACCAGACGACGCCATCGCTGCCCGGCTCGTAGAGGCCGGCGGCGCCGCCCGGCAGCGCGAAGCGCAGGTTGATCGGCGTCTGCCGCGCTGCGATCCGCGGAAAGGCGCCGTCCCAGACAATGCGGTTCTGCGTGTCCTGGTTGAAGCCGAGATGGATGAAGGTGCGGATGAAATTGCCGGACTGCGAGTCTCCGATGCTGACCGTGTGCTCGATCGCACCGGCGACTGGATTCGGCGTGCCTGAGGCGTCCGCCTTGCCATGGCGGAAGAACGACACGATGTCGCGCGTGGCGGCCAGCCCGACGCCGAGCACCAGCGGATCCTTCGCCGTGTAGACCAGCTCGTAGAGGCGGTCGGCGCGGAACCCGTCCTTCACGCAGATGCGGGAGGGATCGGGGGTGCCCGGCCACGGCGCGGAGTCACAGTTGGCGAAGGCCCACGCGGCACGCGGCACCGTCTGTCTCTCGTCCTGCTGCCCGGCGTAGTTCTCGCGGCTGTGCCACGTCAGCGTCGCGTCGGGCTGTGCGAGATCGGCGGGCGGGTACGGCTGTGCCGTGCCGAGCGAGGCGAGCCGAATCGGAGCACTGTGCGCGCCCTCGGCAAGATCGACGAGGCGGGCAATGACGCGGCCAGTCACGGGCGAGCCGTCCTTCTTCCGGGCGGCCGGAACGACGATGGTCTGGTTGGCCGCCGTCGGGATGACATCACCCTGCCAGCCGCTGACCAGCACGATGTCTCCCTCGGCGTTCGCCGCCGCCTGCCCGTTCCCGCGATTGACCACCTGATAGAGCAGCACGCGCGAGGCCTTGGCGAGATCGACGGGTTTGGCGAGTGCGAAGGTCGCGACGTACTCGACGTGGCCGCGCGCATTGCGCGGCGCCAGGTCGAGGTCCTGAATGATCGCGTTGTGAGGATCCCTGGGATCGACTTCGCCGTGGATCCGTCCGCGAATCAGCTCGAACGGGCCTGCCACACCGGCCGGTGCGGCGACGATGAGCTCTCGAGACGTGATCTCGAGCCTGACGACCTGGGCCGACAGGGGCGCGGCGCACAGCAGGCCCGCGAGCACGAGACTTCCATATTTCCACATGGTCAGATGTCCAGATTCAGCAGCAGTGAGCTCAACGACTTGCCATGCGCATCGAGCGCCAGCGATCGCGTGACGCCGCCGCGCAGCGCGCCGGTCATGACGAAGTTCAAGGCGCCGAGGTGCGGCAGTTCGAACCGCGTGATGTCGCCCTGCACGAGCCCGGAGAAGTGCACCCGGACCCGCTCCGGCGTCACGTGTTCGACGATGCGCGGGTAGTCGCGCGGGTCGAACACGATGAGCGAGATGTTGCAGATATCCCCCTTGTCCCCGGCGCGCGCGTGCGCAATCTCGCGGAGCGTCATGACACCGTCACGTAATCCACGCGATACGATACGCGATTCCTGGGGACGAGCGCCGTGCGAATGGCGAGAACTTGACGGACCGCGCTGAAGGCGCCGCCGCCTCCGGCCGGACCGTTGGTGAACAGTGCCTCGACCTCACGTCCAACCTTCCGGGCCTCGGCTTCAGAAGTGGTGCGCGCCGCCACGCGAAGACGCACTTCATAGGGCTCCACCATCGGCGACGCTGCCCCGTGCAGCGCGTCCATGCCGATGAGGTCCACCCGCAGTTCGAGCGGAACGCTCCCCGTCAGCCGCAAGCGCTCGGCGACAATCTGGCCGGCCAGGCGCCCGCGCGCGGCGGCCCCGGGCCCGGCGTAGGACATCTGTCCTTCGCCGATCCAGCCGTCGAACTGGCCGACCGACACCTTCAGCGTGTCCGGCCGGCGGCGTCCATCCGCTCCCTCGACCCGGACGCGGTCGGCGCCGAGATCGGTGATCCGGACGCGGCTGAAATCCGCGACCGTCCGCTCCGCCAGGCATTCGAAGACGATGACGTCGAGATCGCCGCGCTCGACGAGCTCGACTGCGGGCTCGATGCGGTCGCCCGAGTATCCGGCGCCGCAGCCGATGCGCAGCGGCCGCGCGCTCACAGGCGCAAGACTCCGATGAGCACGGCCGCGGCCGTCATCACCAGCGTGGCCGCGAAGAGCCATGGCCCGGTGAAGCGTTGATGCTCGCCGAGCTCGATGCCGGTCAGTCCGACGACCAGGAAGGTCGCCGGGGTGAGCGGGCTCACCGGAAAGCCGGTCGTCATCTGGCCGAGGAGCGCCGCCTGGCCGACCTGCAGCGCGGGGACGCCGAACGCCCCGGCGACTTCGGCGATCACCGGGAGCACGCCGAGATAAAAGGAGTCGGGATCGAACAGCAGGCTCAGCGGCATCGACGCGATCGCCAGCGCAACCGGGATGTGCGGCGCGAGATGCGGCGGTACGGCGCCGACCGCGGCGCGCGCCATCGCCGTGAGCATGCCGCTCTCCTTCATGATGCCGGTGAACGCGGCCGCCGCCAGCAGCGTCGCCGCCATCGTCAGCGCCGCGGCCGCGTGCGCGTCGATGCGCGCGCGCTGCGCGGCGGGGGCGGGGTAGTTGATCGTCAGCACCAGCGCCGTTCCGATCATGAACATCACCGCGGGGTCCACGGTACCGGCAATCATGACGGCCATGATCGTGATTGTAATCAGTCCGTTGATCCACACCAGCCGCGGCCGCCGCAGCGCCAGCTGCTGATCGCTGGCGCGGCTCGCAGCGGCACCCGCAGGTCCGACGATGTTCTGATCCCGCTCGGCCCCCGACTTCCCCCGGCGTTGATCGCGCTCCGAGCGCCGGCCGAGGTACCACGCGGCGCTGAAGACAAAGACGAGGCCGACCAGCTGCACCGGCACGAGCGGGCGGAACAGCCGCGCGATGGGGATGTGCAGCGACGCCGACGCGCGGATCATCGGCCCCGTCCATGGCAGGAAGTTGACGCCGGCCGCCATCGAGACCACGCAGGCCAGGATTCGGCGATCGATGCGGAGGCGGTCGTAGAGGGGCAGCATCGCCGGGACGGCGACCAGGAAGGTGACCGCGCCGGAACCATCGAGGTGGACGAGCAGCGCCAGCAGCGCCGAACCGACAACCACGCGCGCCGGCCGGGCGCCGACGGCACGCAGGATGGCGTTGATGACCGGCTCGAGCGTCCCGGCGTCGGTGATGATGCCGAAGTAGAGGATGGCGAACACGAACATCGCGCCCACCGGCGCGATTTGCTGCACGCCGGTCACGATGAATCTCGCGGTCGCGAGTCCGAAGCCGGCCGCGAGCGCGGCGGCAACGGGCACGGCAATCAGCGCAACCAGCGGCGACGCCAGCCGGCTGACGATGAGCACGAACAGGGTCGCGACGGTCAGAAAGCCGAGGAACGCCAGCACTGGATCAAAGAGCCATTACCGCGTCGCAAGCGCTGGGCGATCACCAGATCGGAGTTCCTCTGCATCCCGGTCTTTATCTCCTTCGTATGCCCTTCGCCCGCAACGAAGGCCAGGCGATATGGCGGACGCGAAGATATCAGAACGACACGTCCCAGGTGGTTGTCCAAGAACGAAGCCCGGCTACCGCCCAAGAGTGAGCGACCTACCGTCCCCACCGGAGCGCCAGCGGATTTACCTCGGCCGCCAGCTCGAGCAGGCCCGCCCGTGCGTGGGGATGCAACGGCTCGAGCGGGTGCCTCACGGCGTCGCTCCTGATCACGCCCCCTTCCTTCATGACCGTCTTGCTGGCGCGCAGGCCGCACTGGCGGTTCTCGAAATTGATGAGCGGCAGAATGCGCGCGTAAATCGCGGCCGCTTCGGCGCGCCGGCCGGAGAGGTAATGCGTGAGAACCGTTTTGATCAGGTCCGGGAGCAGCGCGCTCGGCATCGTCCCGAGTGCGCCGGCATCGAGGTCGGCCATCAACGTCACGGATTCTTCGCCGTCGAATGGCCCGATGATCGCGTCGCCGCCGGCGGCGATCAGCGCGCGCAACTTCGCCGCGGCGCCAGGCACCTCAATCTTGTAGGAATTCACGAGGGGCGTGCTCTTCGCCAGCCGCACCAGGAACGGCACCGAGAGCTGAACGCCAGACAGCGGGGCATCCTGAACCATGATCGGGATGCGCGCCGCTTCGGCCACGGCGGCGAAGTGGGCGAGGATGCCGTTCTCGTCGGCGCGCAGGCTGACGCCGTGATACGGCGGCATCAGCATGAGCATGGAGGCGCCGAGCGACGCGGCGCGGCGTCCGCGCTCGGCGGCAATGCGGGTGCTGAAGTGGCTGCACGTGACGACCACGGGCACGCGTCCGGCGACGTGCGTCAGGCTCAACTCCGCCAACCGGTCGCGCTCGTCGTCCGTCAGCAGGAACTGCTCCGAGAAGTTCGCGAGCAGACAGATCGCGTCGGCGCCCTGGTCGATCATGCAGTCGAGTACTCGCCGCTGACCGTCGTAGTCGACGTCTCCGCTCTCGGTGAAGGGAGTCGGCGCGATGGGCAGCACGCCGCGAAGTGGTGGACGCGGTGTCGCGGTTACACCCGCTCCCGGTGTGGAACCGGTGTTGGTCGTCATCATATCGTCTGCATCGTACCACTCCAGTTGCGCAACGGCCGGCATCCCTCGTCCACGTCCCGCTGAATAAAGGCATAGGCGACGACCGACTGCGCGGCGAGCGAGCGAAGCGATGCGAGCTGGTCGAGGTACGACGTCGCGCGAGCGCAGCGAAGCGAGCCACGCGCCCGGAGCGCGCCGTCGCCCTTCGACGATGCTCAGGGCGTGGTGAGCCCAGTTGAACCACGAAGCGGCGCGCGAGAGCGCGTGTAGGGGAGTTCGAGGGGCGCGAGCCTGTCGACAGGAAGATGTCGTAGGTGCGAGCGAGCGAAGCGATGCGAGCGCGTCGAGCGACGACGCGAGGGAGCGGAGCGACCGAGCCAGCCGCACGGAGCGAGCGCCCCAGCGCGAGCGAGTGAGGCTGTAGGGGAGTTCGAGGGGCGAAGCCCCTCGAATAATGAATGGAGGCGCCGGGATTTGCACCTATTCAGTAGCAGTTTCAAAACTCGCGAGAACGCGCGCTTTTCTGGTCAAAGTGCTGATGGGAAAACCTTTCGACGCCTTCATCGATTCCTCGGGCGTCTACTCTGGTGCCCCGAACTCCACCGCGTTCTTGGAGCCATTGTGGAGGCGACGGGAAGGGCTTCCCGGCGCCGATCGTCAGGCAGGCTTCAGTGCTTTCGACGCCCTCGATTGCACGAATTATGTTTAGTCGGCGGGATTGCAACCTTTCGAATGCTCTGTTCGTCTAAGTGCGCAGCGCATATAGTTTCGGCGCACCGATATGGCACTCCGACCCGTCGAATTCCACACGCTGCTCGCTCTCGCCGCCGACGAGCGACACGGCTATGCAATCCTGCAGGAGGTTGCGGCCCAGACCGACGGCGACATCCAGCTGGAGCCTGGCACCCTCTACCGCGCCCTGCACCGGATGCTCAAGGACGGCTGGGTCGCCGAATCGACTCGCCGGCCGGCCAGCGATGTCGACGACGAACGCCGGAAGTACTACCGTCTGACGCCACTCGGAAGACGCATCGCGACGACCGAGGCCGAACGGCTCTGGCGGCTCGTCACGATAGCCCGCGCCCACAAGTTGTTGGGCCATGCGTAACCGGCGGCTCGCATGGTTTCTCGTCTGGTTGTACCCGCCGAGGTTCCGGCGCGACGTCGGGCTCGGCCTTGTCGAGGCCATTGACGATCGCATGCGCCAGCGGCGCGCGGCCGGCGCGTCCGCGCTCGGTGTCGTCGTTCCCGCGATCCTCGACACGCTTCGCAACGCACCTGCTGAATGGCTCGTTCAATTGCACCGTTCGGAGTTCAGCATTCAGAATTCGAGACGAATCATGATCGATGAGCTGCGTCAGGACGTCCGCTACGCATTCCGGCTCTGGAAACGGCGACCGGGACTCGCAATCATCCTGATTCTGACGCTGGCCCTCGGCATCGGCGCGACGACCGCGATGTTCAGCATCTTCAACGCGGTGCTGCTCCGGCCGCTGCCGTACGTCGACGCGGATCGGCTCGTCGCGGTCTGGGCCCGGACGCCGACGACCCCTCGATCGATCATTTCGTATGACGAGTACGCGGCGCTGCGCGATCAGCACGACACGTTCGATACCGTCGCGCTCTGGTTGGGGCAAAGTGTCAACCTGACAAGCGTCACCGAGCCGCAGCGCATCCTCGGCAACTTCGTCACCGGATCGTTCTTTACGGCGCTACAGCTGAAAGCGGAACGCGGGCGGCTGTTCGACGAATCGGAGTCGGTGCCGGGCAATGCGAAGTCAGTCGTTGTGCTGTCCCATGTCTTTTGGGAGCGGCAGTTCAACAGCGATCCTGAGATCGTCGGCAAGCCGATTACGCTGAACGGCACGCCGCTCGTCGTGGTCGGCGTCCTGGCGATGCCGTATGACCGCGATCGCATGGGCGTGGACGGCTGGCTCACATACGACGTATTCCTTCCCGCGGGTCTGAACCCGACGCCAGCCGGCGTTCCACTCGCGACGGTGAATGCGACGCCGTCGATGCTCGGCCTCGGACGGCTGAAGCCTCGCGCGGCAGTCGAACCCACGAACGCAGCGCTCGAGGTGATCTCGCGTCGTCTCGAGACGGCGAACCCACAGCCGCAAGAAGGCCGGGCGGTGTTCGTCGTGCCAGCGCACGCGGACATGGTCGGCGACGCGCGCACGCCCCTATTCCTGTTGTTGGCATCGGTCGGGTCAGTGCTATTAATCGCGTGCCTGAACATCAGCAATCTGCTGCTGGCGCGCGCGGTCGATCGTCAGCGCGAGATCGCGCTCCGTGCGGCGCTCGGGGCAAGCCGCGCTGCCGTCGCGTGTCAACTTCTGGTCGAGGCATCGCTGCTGGTGGTCCTGTCCGCGTCACTCGGGCTGCTACTCGGTCGATGGTCGCTGCAAGCACTCGTCGCATGGCGGCCTGCCGGGGTGTCGCTGCCGGAATCGATGCCACTCGATGGCCGCGTGCTCCTCTTCACGATCGGCATTGCGGCGGTGTGCACGGTCGTCTGCGGCCTGGCGCCAGCGCTGCGTGCGGTCCGCTCGGATCTGATCGCCGGCCTGCAGGGACGCCGGACCACCAGCACCGGTCGAATGGCTCGCGATGTGTTCGTCGTCGTCGAGATCGCGGTGTCGGTCGTGTTGATTGCCGTCTCTGGACTGCTGCTTCAGAGCCTGTGGGCGCTGCAGGGCGTGAACGTCGGGTTTGACTCGCGGAGCGTCTTCACGATGCAGTTCAGGTTGCCGCCGACGAAGTACCGCACACCCGACGAAATCGCGCGCTTTTTCGAGCAGGCGCTCGCACAGGTTCGTGCGGTGCCGGGCGTCGAAAGCGCAGCGCTCGTGCGGCGCGTGCCGATGAGCGGCAACTTTGGTGATACGCCGTTTGTGCCGGCCGGACGCGAGTTCGCGAAGGGAACCGAGCCGCGCGCAGGCCAGAATCTCATCACGCCCGACTACTTCAAGACCATGCGGATTCCGATGAAGCGCGGTCGCGACTTCACGGATCGTGACAACCTGCGGGCGCGACCGGTCGTAATCGTCAACGAAACCTTGGCGCGCACGATCTGGCCGGGCGACGATCCGATCGGCAAGCGGATTACTGTACCCGATTTCAAGGAGCCGGCCACAATCATCGGCGTCGTCGGCGACGTGAAGCATCGGACGCCGACCGAGCCGGCGCAGCCGCAGCTCTACCTCGCGCACTACCAGTCGCCGCTCATCTTCAGCGGCCTCGTTGCGCGCACCGCCGTACCGCCGCTTGCGCTGACGCGCGACATCCGGCGCGCCGTCTGGTCAGTCGACAAGGATCAGCCAATGTGGTCGATCGCCGCGCTCGATACGATCCTCGAAGGCTCGCGCGGTTCGGCGCGTTTCCTGGCGTCTCTGTTCGGGACTTTCGCAGCCGTCGCCCTGCTGCTCGCCGCCGTCGGCGTCTACGGCGTGACGTCGTACACGGTGACGGAACGGACGCACGAAATCGGCATCCGTATGGCGCTCGGCGCGTCCGCCGAGCGCGTCATGGGCGAGATCATCGGCCGCGGTTCGACGCTCACCATCGTCGCGCTCGCCATCGGCATCCCTGCCGGAGTGCTCGTCGGCCGCGCCGCGCGCAGCCTGCTGTTCGGCGTCACGCCGGGTGCTCCGGCGACGTTTGGCGCCGCCGCTGCCATCCTCTCTGTGATCTCGGTCCTGGCGTGCTACGTTCCCGCGCGCCGCGCCGCGCGAGTCAATCCAGTCGTGGCGCTCACCGTCCAGTGAGACAAACGCTGCAGACGTTTACCGACGGCGATCGGTCAACACTTCGACCATCACTCCTTGCTGCGGCGCTGACCATGACGCCCGTTACCGCGAGCCTGCTGGTGACACCGGCTCAGCAAATCACATCCGAAGGTCCTTGTCGGCATCGACAGAATAGTAATTGCTGTGAATCGATCTCCCTGACAAGCGAGAGCTACGTGCACCCGAGCCCAGGTGCGCTCGAGGCGGCAATCCGCCTGCTGGATGCTGCCGCCACGAATGGTGGAGAAATAAGGGCGTCGACGGGAACGAGGGTCTGAACTCCTTGTCTCTCTTGGAAAAAAATTGGAGGCGTCGGGAGTCTCAGGAACGCGAAAGAATTCCTTCGGAAAGACCGACCCACATGGTGGAGGCGTCGGGAGCGGCGCGGCAAACGATTGAAACCATGGAACTAAGGTGGTGGAGGCGCCGGGATTTGCACCTGTGCAGCGGTAGTTTCGAAACTCATTGAGAGTCGCGCTTTTCTGGTCAAACTGCTGACAGGCACAACTTTCGACGTCTTGATCGATTCCGCGGGGCTCCGCTTGAATGCCCTGAAATCCACCGCATTCGTGGAGGCGACGGGTGCACGTTCCCGCCGCCGACTTTATCGTCCTGATCGAAGGATGGATCAGTCCACAGCTGGCATGGCTCTCACTGCTTATCCTACTTGTGAGTCTGAATGTTGCCGCCCGTCAACAGGCCCCCATTCGCCGCGAAAGCATTACTATCGTAATTCGTCGGGCCACTGAGCCGAATGCGGAAGCGGTCCACGCCTATACCCGATTCGTTGTTGTCCTCCATATCCACGCGGAACGTATAGCCGGAAACGCCGTTGACCGTCGCCGTGCCCTTAATCGTCGCATGCTGGTTATCACTGAGGATGCTGACAAATGTGATCGACGTGCTCTTGAGATCAATGTTGTTAGTCTTGTCCTTATAGCTTAGGTTGCCTTTGAAGCTGTTGTTGGTATCCGGCTGAGCGTCAAAGTCGAAGTCGAGGTGGTCACCGATCTTTCCGCCGCCGGTCACGTTGCCGGGATGGCCGACGATCGCGATGCTGCTCGCCGTGCTGATCACGCCTTCGTGGTCGATCGTCGTGACGACGGTGAAGCCGCTCACAGGGCTTTGGATCACGTAGATATGGTTGCCCGTCACGCTAAACACCTGGGTCGGGCTGGTCGGCGTGAGCGGCGATATGGCGCCCGAAGCCGTGGCGTCGCCCCAGCTGATGCTCGCCGCGTAATGGCCGGCGCTGGTAAGGGGAATGGGATCGACGTCATTGGGCTCCGCTCCGCCCGGATCGGTGAACGTCGCCAGCGTCTGCGTGCCGGTGTCGATGAAGATGTTGGCGTCAAAAGAGAAGCCGCCGCTGGCGACCACCGGCGGGTCGCTAACGTTGACGGTGAACGTCGCTGAATCGGACTGGTCGATGAGCGTATCGGTTACCGTGATCGTCACCGTGTAGAGTCCCTCTTCACCGTATTTGTGCGTCTTGCTCCCCAAGGATCCAGGAGCGTTGGCGTTGAAGGCGGTATCGGACGTCCCGTCCCCCCAATTGATATCTACCGACCACGGGCCTCCGTCCGGATCGCTGAACGAGCCAAGGCCAAACACGTGTGACGCGCCTTCGACCGACGCCTGGTTGGCTGGCGGCGTGACCGTTGGCGGAGTGGCCTGGGTGAGAATCTCCCAGGCGCCCCAGCCCATTGTCCCCGCTCCGAGGAGATGGATGCCCGGCATGAAATCGAGATCGGTCACGCGTGTCCTGGGCACGGTGGCGATCCGGGTCCATGTCGTCCCAAGGTTTGTCGACACGTACGCACCGCGCAGGGTACCGATGTAGAGCACAGGCGTCGGCTGCTGCCAGTCGACCGCCAGGGATTCGCCGCCGAGCTTCGTCGGGAGATTGCCGTTGATCGGAGACCATGCACCGCCGTTGCGCACCCACACGTGGAAGAAGCCACTCAAGTCGGGCGCCAAGTCATCTCGGAAGAAGAAGACACTCGTGACAGCGAAGTCGTAGTCGGGATTATTCGGGCTGACTTCGAGGTCCATGATCCGCTGCTTCTGGAGAGGCAGCCCGCTGTCGACCTGCGTCCAGGTAGGACAGTTCGGATTGCAGTCGTTCCCGGCATTCGTGGTCTTGTAAACGTGACCGTCTTCCGTGCCGGCGAAGATCGTGTTTGGATCGGATGGAGCAAGGGCGATGGCCGAGACCCATGTGCTATTGGAGATGACCGCGTCGGCAGCCAGGTTGCGCCAACCGTTGCCGCCAAACTTGGGATCCGTCCCGTTCGGATCGCCACCGGTTGTCGTTTCGAAAACGCTGTTATGGATACCGATCAACAACCGGCTCGGATTGTTCGCATCGATCACGATCGAGCCCTTGCCGGGGAAGGACGCGTAGTCCGTAATGGTGTTTCCGTTGCCGTCCATGGTCGTGGGCAAACCGGTGATAGCCGGTACCCAGTTTGGCGCCCATGATGAGGTCCCGCCTTCGTCGCTGTGGACGAATCGCGCCGCTGCGGTGGGAGAGTTGATCGGGTCTTGAGTATTAGGATCCAAATAATAAACGCGACTAGAGTTTGACGGATCGACACGAAGCTTGCCGGACTCTCCTTGCCCGGCGCCCGATTTTTGGAAATAGTTCCACTGCAAAGCGCCGCTGTATTTCAACGTTCCGGGGGCGTCCTGCATCGCACCATATCCCGATCGCGGATTATTCGGATCGAGGCTGAAGCTGTAAAACGGAACCGTGTTCAGGTTTCCGCATTTCTGATCGATTTGTAATGTGGCGGGATTGCGACGGTAGACACCATTGTCGCCGGTGGCGACAAATACTCCGGCGCTGTCGAACGTGCCCGAGACCGGATCGCCCGCTCCGCCCGCGAATTGCCACGTCTGACCACTGTCACTGCTCCTCCAAATCAACTCTCCCAGCGGGTGGGTGACCAAATTGTTTTCGATGTCAGTATTGACAAAAAGAATGCTGGAATTGGCGGGATCGACGGCGAGCACATTGTGGTGAAAACGATGGCGAGTCGCCGGTGCCGGCGCGTCAACCGGGTTCAGCGGGGTCCAATTCCCTCCCTGATTAGATGTCACAAAACGGTAGTCCAAACCTCCGTCGACGAAAGGCGTGGAGGCGTCTGTGGCGGAGGCATAAATCCTTTCCGTCGGCGCAGTACTGCCGGCGAGACGGATCGAGGTGTAGCCGGCGGCGTTCGTTGGAAAATTCGTGGGCGCCCAGGTCATGCCGCCGTCCGGACTGCGGTAAACCGCACCGCCATTCGCTTGTTTGTTTTGCGTGTCCGCGGCGTACAGCACGGTTTGCCCGCTCTCCTGGATTTGCAACAAATCGCTGACGAAACCTGAAAACGTTCCAAGGCCCGCATCAGTCCAGGTCGAGCCACCGTTCGTCGATTTATACAATCCGGAACCCACCACCGAGCCGCCGCTTATTGCCACGTAGACCGTCTGCGCATTCGCGACGTTTGGATCGACAACGATTGCGCCGACTTCGGACATATCGAAGTTTGCATTGCCCAAATAGGTCCAAGTGTTCCCGGCATCATCCGAGCGCATGACGCCACCGCCAGGACCGGATGCGCCGGCGAGAATAATGTTCGAGTTGAACACGACGAGGTCGTGTTCATGGACGGCTTGCGACAGGATCTGAGGTTTGTCTGTGAGAGACGTCCAGGTCGGAGATGGATCCAACCAGTTCGTCGTTTTCCAAACGCCGCCAACGGTGGCGCCGACGTACATGATCGACGAGTTGTTCGGATCGGACGCCGCGACGTCAACGCGACCCGAAAAATTATTTGGCGCGGGATTTCCCGGCGCTGGGCCGATCGGCGTCCATTTACTTGCGCTCAAGATGATCGATGGCGAGGCGCCGATTGCAACCCGTTCAATGAGAAACCCGATAATAAACAGGATGGAAACCGAAACGACGATCCGAGTCCTCGGGTTACACATAAACAAGGTGTTGGGTGAGTATGTGGTTGGGATGACCATTGGCGTTTCCATTTTGTCCAAAGCTGACATGTGTTTTCACTTCGGTGAACAACGTGGATCGGTGGGCTCAGATCTAGTGCAGATCTGGGGTGTTTCCCTTTCCTTACTTTGTGTTTGTGCTGAAGGTGTTGAGGCTAAGCTCGGCGCAGTCTGAACTAGAGCGTTGCGTCGTAGCTGCAATCGTACGACGTAGGGGAATAGGACGCACCGGAGATAGCCCGCGAGGTCGGGACACGCGTGGACGCTCACTTCTGCGAAACGGCGCGCAGCGTACTCCTCAAGTGCTGCTACTGTCAACAATTCAATTGACTTGCAATTCGACGCAGAGACTCAAGTTTACGCCGAGGCGGCTCGCGTGGTACACGCAACAGGCGCCGCGTCAGGTGACTAGGCGTTTGGGGAACGTCTGCTTGCGGCACGCTGATGCCGTGATCGGGCACTTGCTTCCCACCGATTGATCTTCTGGTACCGCGACTGTGGTACTTCGTCCCGCGAAATGTCGTGACCGGATCAATTTCTCCAGCGACACGACGGCGACATCGGATCGCGATCGATGTAACAGGCTCGTATCGATCGTCCAACAGTACCGAAAATTTGATCGCCGTCGCGATCTTCAGCGTTGACATTCGCTGACGCGAGACGATAATCCTCGCGATCATCACCCTCGCAATTTGACCCTCGATCGCCGCTGGCGCATGAAGCGACCGGCCGCAGCCAGTTGTCCGCTCGAAGTCCGTCACTTCAGGAGAACCCATCATGATCAAACGAAGAGCACGAACTCGTTTCGTCGCGCGATTCCGCTTCGACATCGGCGACCTCCTACTTGGCTGTACCCGCCGGTTTCTTTGCGATGCGGGCAACTGATTCGCGCATGGCATAAGCGGCCGACAGTGCACGAATCGTATCGCCCCGAAGGGCTGCCGGCCGCGCGCTCGAAGGACGCGACCGCCCGCTCGTAGAGATGCATGGAGTTCCGAGCCCAGGCGCGCCGATTTCAGCAGCAGATCGCCTAACTCCAACTCCCGGCGGCCATTTCAGGCTGGGTCTTTACGAAGCCATCGGGGGTCGTACGTCCCGATAAGATTCTCGAGCAGCTGGTACCACTTCTGCGCCGTCCCGTCGATCGTGCGTCGGACCCAGAATCCCGCCGCGGTTCCTGCATAATAGAAATCGAGGTCGGTCCCCGGCTGTGCGGGACGCGAAAACCATCCGCGCTTTCCGTAGGACCGCGCATATTGATCGAAAGCCTGTCGGTACAAGCTCGGTATTCCAGACGACTTGAGGCCGCGCTTTCGATCCGTGTCCACGACTTCCTGGTATCCCCGGACGACCCGCGCCAGGACATCGGGTTGCTGTGACGACGTGGAAGACCTCGACCGTCGCCTCCGCGACGCGGCCGTCGGCCGCCGCAGCCGCGGAGAACTGTGGAGATATCTCTACCCACGTCGGCACTGTCAAGACACACCTTCTCCGTTCCGGCCGCCGGAGCCGGCTCTCATTAGCCAAGAGTCGGCGGAGGCGGCCGTGACTCAGTCGGTCTGCGTTGTCGGATGTCCACGCCTCAACGCTCAAAAAATTTGTACCTGCATCACGAACGGTGTTGCCCACCAAACATCTCTTCGGTCACAACGGGACCATGATGACTCGTACGAACTCCCATGCACGGGAGGCGGGTTGCCTATTCATTTTGCCGGTTACGATCGACGAAACCACATCTCCACACAGGCATCCCCGCATACAGGCCTCACCGCTCTGTCGCCCGCGCTGACGCGCGACGGCAGAATTCTTCGTAGTCGATCTGATCGCGTAACAGGATCCATAGTCGGATCCCAAGTTTCCGTGCCACGGCGACTCGAGCCTTGCCGAGCCCCTTCTGCTGCAGTTTTCGTCGATAGAAACGGCCCAACGCGGCGTCGCGCCGTACGGCGTGGATCGCCGCCTCGCACCAGAGACAACGCAGAAACGGATTCCCCTGTTTGGTGATTTTGCCGAGTCGCTGTCGCTCGCCGCTCGAGTACTCACTCGGAATCATCCCAACATAGCTGGCCAGCGCTTTCGCATCGGCAAATCGCGACGGATCGCCAAGAAAGACTTCCGTCGCCAATGCCGTCACTGGGCCGACCCCCGGATGTGTCATGAGACGCTGCGCCTGCGGCCGTTGACGCACTTGCTCGCCGACTTGTTGATCGAGTTGATCGATGTGCTTCGTCAAGTGCTCGTTGAGCAGCTGTAATTCGGACCGGCGAGAGCGGGCATGCGGAGCCAGTGGGAGTGACGCTAGCATCGCCTGGCCAGACTGACTCCACAGTGCCGCGCCTCGGCGGATGCCGTGCGCCAGCGCCAATCCCTGTAGCGCGTTCTTCACGCGCGTGCGGAGCCGCACCCACTGATCACGATGCCGCAGCAGTGCACGGAGATCGCGTAGTTCGGCCGAGGGCATCCAGATTTCAGGGAAGCGCTCTTCGACCAGCAACGTCAAGACGAGGGTCGCGTCTCGACGATCATGCTTCTGTCGTCGTGTTTCGAGTTTTCGAATCTTCGCCGGGTCGCCCACGCGACAGGTGATCCCGAGCTCCGCCATCATCTGCAGGAACCATCCCATCGAGCCCGTCGCTTCAATGCCTACGACGATCGGTGGCGGCAACGCGGCATAGAAATCCCGGACCGCCGTCCCTTCGTGCGTCACGGTTCTTTCGACGACTTCGCCGGTGTCGCGATCCAGCATTGCGATCGTTTGTTGCGCGGCGTGCAAGTCGCAACCGATAATCCGCATCTCGGCCTCCTTCGACCCGAGCGCTGTGAGGGTGGACACCGCACAGTCTACTTGGGCCGTCGTGAGGCCGACGTCGTTATGACATCATATTGGAGGCGGCGGGAACGAGTGGCTGAACTCCTTGTCTCTGTTAAAGAAAATGATGGAGGCGTCGGGAGTTTCAAAGACGCGAAAGAAATTACTAGAAAAATCAGCCGCGCACGGTGGAGGCGTCGGGAACGGCGCCGTAAATAATTGATTCTATTAAAGAAAGATGGTGGAGGCGCCGGGATTTGCACCCGGGTCCGAAAATACATCCCCGCAGGACTCTACGATGCGTATCCGCCTCTGTGGTGTCGCGCCTGACGTGAAGAGACGGAAAAACCGTCAGGCGCCAACCCCGAAAAATCTCACCGCTGACGTCCGAGGCAACCGTCAGCAGCCAGCCTACTTAAATGACATCCAGTTCCGGCCCGCAGGCTGACCGGAGTGGACGCTCACAGGTTTTTACGCTGCGAGAGCGAGCTGCGTGTTCGCAGTTATGTGGTTTTCCATCTGATTTACGAGGGTG
>JBKPNQ010000035.1:0-5233 GCA_046732715.1 Acidobacteriota bacterium
AGCTGTGTCGCGCGTGCGTCACTGGGTGGAATCCCGGCGCTCTCTCCGCTGCCGGACGAACGCCTCCTCGCGGGTCATTTTCTGAACCTTCAGCCCACCTGGTTCGATGTCCAGGCGATACGGATGCGTTTCGTGATCCGACCCGCGCATCTTGATGACGCGCATCTGCCGATCGAGCTCGTACCTGTCGGTCGTGTAGTCCAGCGTGAGAATTGCGTCAGCGATGGTGGACAGATACGGCGCCGTGTGCTCCGCCACCTCGGATGTGGCAATAGTCTGGGTGATGAGCGCGCTCCGCCCGTACTCGCGAAGTATGGCCGCCACGCCAATCATGAATTGGCGGAATCCGTTTTCAGACGAGGCGTGCTCGATCGACGAAATGCTGTCGATGATGACGAGCGAAGGTTTCAGCTCCTCGAGACCGAGACGGAGATCGACGAGGAGATCCTCGAGACTCGTCGCTTCAGGGTAGCGGCAGATGACCTTCAGATGGCCGCTTTCGATGTGGCGATCCATCCCCATTCCGATTTCGCGGTAGTTGCGCAGGAGGATCGGTCTCGTCTCCTCGAACCCGTAATAGACCACGCGCTCGGCGCGTGACGCGCCCGCCAGGGCGTAGAGTCCGGCCAGAAGCGTCTTGCCGCTGCCGGTCGGTCCGCGGACGATGATGATCGAATTCCGGAGCCAGCCACCACGCGTCATCTCGTCAAGGCCGGCGAGGCCGCTGGAGTAGCGCTCGACCACGTTCGTATCGGGTGGCTCCCTGGCATCGAGCGGAAACACCGCGAGCCCGCGTGTCGTGATCGTGCAGGGGAACTCTCCTTTGAAGTGTCCGCTGCGGCGGTACTTGTTGATTTCGATTGAACGACGACGGCGCTGGCCGTCGACGATGTTTCGAAGGACGATCGTCAGGTCGCAGACGTAATCCTCCACGCCCATAGTCGTCAGCTGCCCGTAGTCGCCTGGAGCTTCGGCGAGGATGACCGCGGTCAAGCCGATCCGGCGCAGCCAGTACACAAGTTGAAAGAAATGACTGCGCAACGCCTCAGCAGGAGGTCTCGGACTGAAGAGCGCCGTCGCAGAGTCGATGATGACGGCACGGGCTGCTGTCTGTTTCGTGAACGCCTCGAGCCGGTGGACGAGGCCAAAGAGATCGTACTCGCCGGACACCAGCGTCGGACCGTCCATCGGACGGGTGATGTCGGCGAAGTGCAGCGTTCCTTCTCGAACCAGATCGGAGATGCTGAGGCCGAGCGCGTCGCCGCTATCCTGCAGATCCGCCGGCGATTCCTCGACCGCGACGAGGATCGTCGTAATGCCATGCCGCGCAAGGTGGCTGGCAATCTGAAGACCCATCACCGTTTTCCCGGTCCCGCTCTTTCCGGTCACGAGTGTCGCGCGGCCCTCCGGAATGCCGCCGAGGGTCAGCGTGTCGAGGCCCGGTACGCCGGTTTCAACTTTGTTGAGTGCACTCATTCTTTCAACTCGACTCCACAGACGCGCAGCATGTCTGCCAGAATTTCCGATTCACGAAGGTTTCCCAACACCCACATTCGCGGCTCGGGAAAGCGTTTGACGAGCGTCGGCGTAAAGGCGATGCGATCCTCTGCGCCGGCCAGCGGCTCACGTTCGAGATCACGGACGGTCCATCGAACCTGACGCGAATTGAATCGCGCGAGCAGCCGCTCGAGATTTCGACGAGCCTGAATCGACGCCGGGGAGGCGGAGCTGACGTAGAGCACGAGATCCACGAGGTACGGCTCGTCGTGCTCTGACTGGTCGCGGGGCATGTCCGTGCCTCTGAACTCGTCCACTCGATCTTCTGCGGTGTCCTGCTGGTCGCGCGGCATGCCGAGCAGTCGCCGAATCTGATTCAGGAAGCTGTCGAGATCGACCGGCTTGGTAATGACCTCGATGCCCGAGGTCGGCTGCGCGAGCGGGTGGGCGGTGACAATCACGGCCGTCGCGCCGCGCAGCAAGCCAAGGCGAGTCGCTTCACTCAGCATCCACTCGCCGGTGCCGCCTGGCATGGCGTAGTCGCTGAGCACGAGGTTATATCTCGCCTCACGCAACCGGTTCAATCCTTCAACCGCATTGGGCGCTTCATCGACGCGGTAGCCGTCGAGTTCGAGCGCCGTGACGAGCATGCGCCTCACGTCCTCCTGATCTTCGACGACCAGGATGTCTGCCTGCGCAGCTGAAGCGTTCTCGGCCGTCACGGTGATTCGATGCGGCAACCGCGAGTGATTGGAACGGCAGATCGAATGTGGCGAGGACAAACGGGACGTATCTGCCGTCGTTTCATACAGTGGCAATCGCCAGCAATTCGGCTGCCGCCAGCTCGGTCGGCCACGCGAACGTGCGCGCCGGCAACGAACGGGACGTCAGCGAACGTGACGTCCGCCATCTACCCGCAGGGTTTCACCCGTGACGAAATCGGATTCCAGGAGAAAGGCGACGGCTTTGACGATTTCCTGTTCGCCGCCCCATCGGCCGACGGGTGTGGAGTCCTCGACCGCCTTGTGCTCGTCGACCGTTGTCCCAGGGGGCGCGACGATTGGCCCCGGGGCAATCGCGTTCACGAGGATCTGATCACCGGCAAGCTCGAGGGCGAGTGCTTCAGTGAGGCCGATGACGCCGCGCTTCGCCACATAGTACGGCACGAAGCCCTTGTATCGTGGACGACCGCTGGCCGCGACCCAGTCAGCAAAGTTGATGATTCTGCCACCGCCTCCAGCCTTCAGATGCGGAAGGACCGCATGCGCGCACAGAAACGCCGCTTTCAGATCGACGTCGACAACCGCGTCCCACCTTGCCTCGTCCAGGTCCTCGAAGAGAACTGAGGAGTACACGGATGCCATGTTGATGAGCACGTCGATCCGTCCGAGTTGTTCCGCCGCCGCTTGCACCAGCCGCTGGCACTCGGTGCCCTGCGAGAGATTCGCCTGAATCACCGCCACGCGTCGTCCAGCAGCACGAATGGTGGTGGCGACTTCCTCAGCCTCAGCTCGGGATCGATTGTAGGAGAGCGCGACGTGCATCCCGCGCCCGGCGAGATCGGCCGCGATGGCGGCGCCGATACGTTTGCCGCCAGTGATGAGCGCGACGCGCTCGCGAAGGTCCATTTCGAGCAGGAATTATATCGGAGCGACGGGGGCTTCCGGCGAGCGGATCAGACTCGGGGCAGAGTCTGACGGTGGCCGAAGAAGCTCGACCATGGGGACTTTGCACGCATCCGACGTTCAGCAGTTTTTATGTTGAATAGAACTGGATCGAGACGCGGGCTGACTTCATCCCAGTCGAGCGGCATCGAGACTGGCGCACGCGGGCGCCAGCGAACGGCGAACGGCGGCGCGATCGTCTGCCCCGGTGCGTTCCGCATGATGTCCAAGTAGACCGGTGCACGGCGCCGTGCCTTGCGCGTTTCCAGGGTCACCAGCTTCGGGTGCTCGCGCGCCATCTCGCCGGCGATCGCGGACGCGTAGGCGCGTACGCGTTCCTGCGCGGCACCGCGCCTGAGAGGAACGAAAATGTGCAGGCCGCGTCCCCCCGACGTCTTGACGAATGGCTCGAGCCCGTGATCCTCGAGTTTGGCGCGCAGCAGGAGCGCCGCCCGCGCAGCGGACGAGAAGCCGTCGGCCGGATCGAGATCGAACGCGATCCAGTCCGGCTTGTCCACTTCATCGACGCGGCAGTTCATCACATGCATGGCCACGCAGCCAAGGTTAACGAGCACGAGCAGCGTCTTGCGCGTGCCACCGACGATGTAGTCGATGTTGGTGCCAGACGACGTCGCCGCCATCGTGACCGTTTGCACGTCACCGGGGAGATTGTGGGGAGCTCGTTTCTGATAAAAACACGACGCACGGATGCCTTCGGGGCACCGCTCCATGACGACCGGGCGGCTTTTCATCCACGGCAGAATCTGGCCGGCGATTCGTGAGTAAAACTGCGCGAGATCGAGCTTCGTGAGACCCTCGTCAGGCCAGAAGGGTTTCGCGGGATTGGTAATGATGGCGCCGCCCAGCCGCACGCCAGGAGTGTTCACAACTGCTTACCTCTAATCTTATTCGAGGGGCGTCGCCCCTCGAACTCCCCAACACGCGCTCGCGCGCGCCGCTCGGTCGGCGCGCTCCGATCGCGTGGCTCGCTCGCCCGGCTCGCTCGCAGCTTGGTAACTGGCGTCAGGTTGACGAGATCCCTGTAGTCTCACGCAATCTGTTCATTGTGACACCGTTTCAGAAGGGAAGTACAGTAAAGTCCGTCCCACAGCTGGTCGTGGTTTCTTGGCGGCTCGCTGCCGGGAGGAATTCACATGTTATCCCGACGCTCCTTTCTGCACTCGACAGGCTCGGCGACGGCGGTTGCGCTCGCGGCGTTCCGCGCTGACGGACTGTCACGAATCCAGGCGGCAGGACGACGGGTCGAGAATGTCGCCGCGTCGGAGGTTGCCGCCGACGAATCCTACTGGCGTGAAATCCAGCAGGGATTCACGCTCGATCGCACCATCATCAATTTGAACAACGGCGGCTGTTCGCCGAGCCCGCGAGTCGTCCACGAAGCATTCAAGCGGTACCTCGACATCTCGAACCAGGCGCCGGTGTATCACATGTGGCAGATCCTGGAGCCGAACATCGAAAGCGTGCGGCGCCGGCTCGCCTCTGAATTCGGCTGCGACCCGGAGGAGCTCGCAATCACCCGCAACGCCAGCGAGGCGCTGCAGACCGCGCAGCTTGGGATTGACCTGAAGCCTGGCGACGAGGTCGTCACGACCAACCAGGATTACGGGCGCATGCTGACAACGTGGGACCAGCGCGTTCGCCGCGACGGGATCCGGTTGAAAAAGATCGCATTCCCGGTACCGCCTCCGTCGATGGACGATCTTGCGACCCGACTGCTTTCCGCCCTCACTCCGGCGACGAAAGTGCTGCACTTCTGCCACATCACCAATCTGACCGGACAAATCTTTCCGGTGAAGAAGATTTGTGATGAAGCCCGTCGTCGAGGCGTCAAGACGATCGTTGACGGCGCGCATGCTTTTGCACAGTTTCCGTTCAAGGTGACCGATCTCGGATGCGACTACTACGGCACCAGCCTGCACAAGTGGTTGCTCGCGCCGATTGGCACCGGATTCCTCTACGTGCGCCGCGAACACATCCCGGGTCTCTGGCCGCTTCAGCCAGCGGCCGAATCCCAGACCGGCAACATCCGGAAGTTCGAGGAGATCGGGACC
>JBKPNQ010000036.1:0-12188 GCA_046732715.1 Acidobacteriota bacterium
ACAGACCGTAGAGATGAACCGGGATGATCGCGCGAGTGCGCGGCGTCAGTGCGGCACGGAGCCCGGCCGGATCGATGTTGTAGGTGATCGGATCGATGTCGACGAGCACGGGCGTCGCCCCGAGCCGCGCCACTGAACCGGCGGTCGCAAAAAAAGAAAACGTGCTGGTGACGATTTCGTCGCCGGCACCGATGCCCAGGCCCATCAATGCCGCCAGCAGGGCATCGGTTCCAGACGATACGGTGACTGCTTCAGGAACGCCGAGGTGCTGTGCCAGCTCGCGCTCGAGCGCTTCCACCTCGGGCCCCATGATGAAGCGCTGGCTGTCACAGACCCGAGTGATCGCCGCGAGGATCTGATCGCGAAGCGGCCGATACTGCGCCTCGAGATCAAGGAGCGGCACCGGCGTCCGCGTCGCAGAGGTCATCGAACCACGATTTCCGGCGTGGCAAAGAGTGCGGTGTCGTTGCGGGCGTCGTCCGGCTTCCCCGGCACGCTGACATTCGTGTTGAAGATCACCTCGACCTCTTCACCGGCGTAGGCCGAAACGTCAACGTTGATCGGTATCCACCGGCGGTCAGCCTTATTGTGAAAGGGATCGACGTGCAGCGTCATGATGTCCTCAAAGGCGCGGCCGTCAGAGATGCCGATGCGGAACAGCACGCCGTCCCCTTCCTTGTCCCAGGATTCAGGTTGCATGCCGAGGAAGGTCTTGATCCAACCGTCATCTGGAATCTTGACCTTCCAAATCATGCGCGTCGGCGGAGTGGTGAAAATCGCCCGCTTCTTCTCACCATTCAAGTCCGCGTCGATCACCTGGAACGTGCCTTGGGCAGGCTTCTTCACCGCAGTATCGAACGTCGCAATGAGATCAATCGACGGCCCTCGGCTGCTGCGCTTGAACAACCACCAGCCGGCAATGACGAGAATAAGGACGACGACCGCGGTCAGAACCGCGCGATTTCCTTTCATATCTGACTACCCCCTGCCGAAAAGCGTCCAATTTATCACTATCTCCGCCGTTCTTTCACCGCCGCCCGCGTCTCCCGATCCGTTTCGCGGCGCTTGATGGTCTCGCGCTTGTCGTGCGACTGCTTGCCTTTGGCCAGGCCGAGCGCGATCTTGACGTGGCCGTTCTTGAAATACATGCGTGTCGGAACGAGGGTCATGCCGCGCTCGACGGTCCGGCCGATCAGCTTGCGTATTTCCTGCCGATGAAGCAGCAGCCTGCGCTTGCGCGTCGGCTCGTGGTCGGCGTAGCCGCGATGACTGTACGGGTTGATATGGATGTTGTACACCCAGACCTCGCCGTCGTCGACACGCGCGAAGCTGTCGCGCAGGTTGACGTTCCCCTCGCGGATCGCCTTGACCTCGGTGCCTACCAGCTGGACACCAGCCTCGAAGGTTTCGAGAATGTGGTAATCGTGAAAGGCCTTGCGATTTTCCGCAATGCTTTTTTGCGCCTGTTCGCGTTCAGATTTCATCATCACTCCGAGGGGCTTCGCCCGTCGGACTCCCCGACACGCTCTCGCGCGAGTCGCTTCGCCGGCTCGCTCCGGTCGCGTGGCTCGCTTCGCTGCGCTCGCTCGCGTCGTTTTTCACAACGGTCAAGTCCGCGCTTTCGGGCCCGTGGCGAGCCGCGCCGCAAGCCTGATGGCCTCGATCAGGCTCGACGGATCGGCGATCCCTTTGCCTGCGATATCAAACGCGGTCCCGTGATCGACCGACGTGCGAACAATCGGCAGGCCGAGGGTGACGTTGACTGCCCGTCCGAAAGCCACAAGCTTGATCGGAATCAGCCCCTGATCGTGATAGCAGGCGACGACCGCATCGAACTCTCCACGCATCGCGCGGACGAAGACGGTATCAGCAGGAAACGGTCCGTCCACCAACACGCCGCGAGCGCGCAGCGCCGCCACGGCGGGCACCAGCACCTCGTCGTCCTCGCGGCCGATCACGCCGTGTTCGCCCGCATGTGGATTCAGTCCGGCCAGCGCGAGCCGCGGCGCGTCGATGCCGAAGCGAGGCAGTTCACGCGAAGCGAGATCGATGGTGCCCTCCACGACGTCGCGCGTCAGCGCGCGAGGCACTTCGGCAAGGGCAATGTGCACGGTCGCCAGAACCACGCGAAGCGACTCGGCGTAGAACATCATCGCCACCCGCGCCGAGCCGGTCAGGTGCGCGAGCAGTTCGGTGTGACCTCGCCAGGGCAGGCCCGCTGCCGCGAACGCCTCCTTGTTGACTGGGGCGGTGGCAATCGCGTCGAGCCGCCCAGCCATCGCGTCGGCGGTCGCGGAGACGATGGCGTCGTAGGCGGCGCGGCCGGCTTCCGCCGAGACCCGCCCACGCGCGAATGGCGCGATCGTGCTCTCTTCCGACGGTCCGTAGAGGACGATGTCGCAGGTCGATGAGACCGCGGCGTCCGCCGCCGCCTTACGGGCGATTTCTGGACCGATGCCGGCCGGATCACCAACCGTCACGCCGATGCGGGGACGAGCGATCACCCGCACTTCCCGCAGCCGCCGGGTCCACAGCTGCCACAGCCGCCACCGGCACCTGGACCGGTCGGGTTGCTGCAGGATCCGCATCCGCCCTCATCCGCGCAGCCACCGTGTTTCACACCCTTGCCGTTCGGAAGCTCATAGCGCAGGCAGCACTTCAACCGGCCGCACATGCCGGAGAGCTTCGAGGGATTGAGGCTGAGGTTCTGCTGCTTCGCCATCTTGATCGAGATGGGCTCGAATGTCTGGAGGAAGGTAGTGCAGCAGAGCGGACGGCCGCAGGATCCGTATCCGCCAAGCATGCGGGCTTCGTCGCGCACGCCGATTTGGCGCATCTCGATGCGCACCCTGAAGTGCGCGGCGAGATCGCGGACCAGTTCGCGGAAGTCCACGCGCCCCTCGGCAGTGTAATAGAAGATGAGGCGGGAGCCGTCGAACAGCTGTTCGACGCGTGTCAACTTCATCGCCAGGCCGCGCTCTCTGATCTTCATCAAGCAGATCCGATGTGCCTCTTGCTCACGATGCTGATGTTTCAGCCGCGTGATCACGTCGTCGCGCGTGGCGCGGCGCACGACTTGCAGCTCGGAGTTCGACGGAGGCGACTTTCGCGCCGCGAGCTCCGCCACGGTTCGCGTCACCGTCCCCAGCGCGCGCCCCTCGGCCGTTTGGACGATGACCGCGTCGCCTGGCATCAGCGAATCTGCCGATCGGTTCTTGGCTGCGGGCTCCTGGCTGCTGGCTGCTGGCGGCCTGCCGGCTTCTGGCTCCTGGCTGTCAGCTGCCGGCTCGCTGCTGCTGGCTTGCTCCTGGCTACCGCCAGGTTGTTGGCCACTGGCTGCTGGCGGCTGGCTGCTGGCGGCGGAGGAAGAGGCCGGGACGTCGACTAAGAGTTCTGGAAGAAGAAAGGTGTAGGTGCGGCCAACCGGCGAGAACTTGACGCTGACGAACGGGCGCTGCGCCCCGGAACTCATATATCGGCCTCTATGAGCGACGATCGGCGCGCAGCGTAAAAGCGCGGCGTGACGCGGGGCTAAAGCCCCGCGCTACGGGTGTCTCTGTGCGCTAGATCTGAAACGCCAGCCAGTCCGCAACGATCTTCGGGCTGGCGTTCCGATCGAGCGCGGCCAGCGCACGATCAATCGCCGAAAACGCACGGAGCACGCGGTCGTTGTCAAACGACCGCTGCAGACGCTCGAGATGCGCCCGCAGATCGGTGTTGGCAAGACCACGCTCGTCCGCACGGGAAAGCAGAATACCCAAATCACGCGTTATCGATGAAAGCGCGTACAGTCGACGCGCCAGTTCTTCACGGTCGCTTCCGCCACGCCCTGCGCCAGCGAACGCCTTCGCCCCGCCAAGACGTCGCCATGGATCCGAGGTCGTCGCCACCGCCGCGAGCAGCTCGGTGGCGGCTTCCCTCGCCTCTACGAATTCATCCGTTCCGCCTTCGAGCGCGCGGCCGACGCTGCCGTCAGACAGGGACGCGGCGGCGTGGGCGTCGGTCTCACCGTAGTCGTGATCGCGGATCAACACCGCGGCGACATCGGCTGGCGACAGCCGGCCGAAACGCAGCCGCTGACACCGCGACAGCACAGTCGGCAGCAGCATGTCCGGCCGCGAGGTCACCAGAATGAAAGTGGAAGCAGCCGGAGGCTCTTCGAGCGTCTTGAGCAGCGCATTCTGCGCCTCGACGTTGAGCGCCTCGGCGTCGTTGACGATGACCACTCGCCGCCGGCCCTCGAAAGGCCTGTAGGCCGCGCGCTCGATGGCGTCTCGAACCTGATCGATCTTGATCGCGCCGGTGTCGCCCGGTTCGATCATCAACACATCCGCGTGCACACCGCGCGCGATCCGTTTGCAGGACGCGCACGATCCACAGGCGTCAAGCCCATTGAACTTACCGGGCTCGAGGCAATTCATCAGCTGGGCCAGCGCGACCGCGGCCATGCGTTTTCCAACGCCTTCAGGTCCGGCAAAGATCAGGCTGGGCGGCAGCGTGCCGCGCGAGGTCGCGCGCGCTATGAGTTCAAGCAGGTGTCGATGCCCCGCGAGTGTGCCGAAAGACATGGCGATCGCAGCATCCTACCAGAACCGGGGGTTCTACAGGGTTCTGGCTAGCCACCCTTCTTCTTCTGGTCCTGATCCTTCGGATTCTGATCCTTGTTTTGGTCAGACTTCTTGTCGCCTTTGCCAAAGATTTTGGCCCAGAATCCGCGCTTCTTGGGGGCCGCTTCCGTGTTCGGATCCGGCGGAGGTTCCTGTCGTACCTGCGGCGTGGCGGGCGGTTGATGCGCACCAGCGGTGCCGGTCTGCGCGGGGGGAAGACCGGCATCCTCAGAGTGAACAGGCTTGGCGGAATCACCGCCGAACATACCGGCAATCCGATCCATCAGTGACGCCGACGGATGGAGCGGACACATCTCTGTCGGCTCGCTGCCTTTGACGAAGTATTCGGAATAGATCATCGAGCGATATTCGAGGCCGCCGTCACGATTGACGACTTCCACGTGGTCGCAGCCGCCGTTGGGCAGCTTTCCCGAAACCCGGCAGACATTCACCGTGACGATGTTCGAGGGCCGTTGGAACCAATCGGGCTTGTCCGATTTGGTCGCAACCTTCATGAAGCTTGCCCACACCGGCACGGCAAGATCCCCCGCGTACCCGTTCGAAATGATCGTCGAAGGCTGATCGAATCCAATCCAGACACCGGTCACCAGGTGCGGCGTGAACCCCACGAACCAGGCGTCAACGTAATCGTTCGTCGTCCCGGTCTTGCCAGCGGCTGGAAGCACAAACCCAACCTGACGCGCCCGGTAGGCGGTGCCGGAGTTGATCACGTCCTGGAGCATGCTCGACATCAGAAACGCGGTTGACTCGCTCACCGCGCGATGCGATTTCCCGGCTTCCTGGTAGAGCACTTTGCCGTCGCGATCCTCGACGCGCCTGATCAACACCGGCTGCCGGACGATGCCCTCGTCTGCAAAGGCGCCGTAGGCAGCGGTCAGCGACGTGAGTGTGACCTCGCCCGCGCCGAGCGCCAGCGACGGGACGCTCGGCATCGTGCCGACATTCAGACGTTCGGCATAACCGACGGCGTTCTTGATTCCGACACCATTGAGCAGTTGCACCGCGGCACGATTGCTCGACGTCCGCAGCGCGGTGCGGAGGGTCATCGAGTCCGCCGTCGAGTGTTCGTCCTCAGGGACCCAGCCTCCCTGCGGCGTCGCAATCGGATCGTTCAGGTTGGTGATCACGCTCGCCGGCGAATAGCCGGCTTCGAGCGCGGTCGCGTAGACAAATGGCTTGAACGCAGAGCCTGCCTGACGCTTCGCCTGGGTGGCGCGATTGAACCGGCTCTCGTCGAAATTGCGTCCCCCAACCATCGCACGGACGTAGCCGGTCGTGGGATCGATAGCCACCAGTGCGCCTTGAAGGTACTCCGGAAGGGTTCCCTCTTTGAGCGGCGTCGCACCGCGTCGCGGATGCTTGTAGCTGGAGCGATGCTCGATGTCGGACAGCCCCTTCTCGACCAGCCCTTCCGCCGATCGTTGGAGCGCGGCGTCGATCGTCGAGTACACCTTGAGCCCGCCCTGGTAGACGCGCTGCGATCCAAAACGCTCGACCAGCTCGCGACGCACCTGTTCCTTGAAGTACTGGCCTGACGCTTCCTGGATTTCGAGGCCGTTCACCAGTTTGACGGGCATCGCCTTCGCGCGATCGGCAGCGGCCTGATCGACGGCGCCCGACGAGACCATCGCCGCCAGAACGACATTCCGTCTGGCGATCGCCCGATCCATGTTGACGGACGGAGCGTAACTCGACGGCGATTGAATGAGTCCGGCAAGAAGCGCCGCTTCGTCGAGCGTCAGATTCTGGCAGGATTTGCCGAAGTATCCGCGAGCGGCGGCCTCGACACCATACAGCCCGCCGCCGAAATACACCTTGTTCAGGTACATTTCGAGGATTTCGTTCTTGTCGTACATTTTTTCGATGTACGCGGCAAGAATGACTTCCTGCAGCTTCCGCTTGTAGTACTTGTCCCGGGTGAGGAAACTCTGTCGCGCCAGCTGCTGTGTGATCGTGCTGCCGCCTTCCGCTCGACGCCCCTGCTCCAGATTCTTGAGCGCTGCCGCCGCCATGCGGATGCCATCGACGCCGCTGTGTTCGTAGAAGCGCTGATCCTCGACCGCAACCACGGCCTTGATCAGGATCGGTGACATCCGTTCAATCGGAACTTCGAGCCGCTGCTCCTTGAACAGCGTGAACGCTGGCTGATCGGCGGCGTCGAGGATGGTCGTCGCCTGCGCCATGTCGCCGATGGTCTTCAGCGCGCTTCGGTCGGGAAGTCCGGCGGTCAGCTCGTAACTGAACCAGGCGGCCCACCCGCCGACCGCAAAGACGAGCATTGCCAGAATCGCAACGATCGCAATCAGCGTACGAGGCCGCCCGGCGAGAGCCGTGTGGACGAAGTGGAGACGGGGGGAGCCGCGCAACATCTTTGATAATCGCACGCAAAACGAAGGCCCGGGCAGATTTCTGTTCTGTCTGAAACGGCTCAGCTAAGTACGAAGATCGTAATCCGGCATTCGATTCTGCGGCTGAGCTCGCAGGCAATCCTACCGCCATGTGCTCTTTTCGTGAACAAAGTCGTGCGTTCTCGAGTTTACTCGCCGGGCACTTGATTTGCGCCGGGGCCGCCCGACTGACGCGCATCCGCGTAGGTCATCCCAACTTTTCTCTTTCACTCTCACCGACTCGTTGAGGTGCTGGATGACCGGATCTGCCTCGAGATGGGGACACCTGCGTGTCCGCCTTTTCGTCTGCCTGTGCTCACTCGCGTCCGTCGGATTTCCCACTCACGCTCGGGCGACGCTGTCCGCGGTTGCGATCGACACCAGCACTATTCCTTCAGCCCGACTCTCGCAGGACTATGGGGTCACGCTGCAGGCCAGCGGTGGAAGTGGCACGTTCCGCTGGACACTCGTATCGGGCGCGCTGCCGCAGGGCATCGTCCTGGACAGCACATCGGGAAGCCTCCACGGCAGGGCAACCAGCAGCGGAAGGTTCACGTTCGTCGTGACGGCCGCCGACGCAGTCGACGCGGCCAACAGCGCCGTCGGGACATTCACCTTGACGGTGCTGGCCGAAGCGCCGCCGTCGACCTACGTCGCGATCAGCGATCGAGTGACACGAGAGAAAGGACCACTGCCTTCTCTCGGTCCGGCAGGATATTCGTTCACGGATCCCCTCTTCGGCAGCCGGATCGTCAGAATCACCGACGGGAACACTCGGCCTGGCGCGCTCGATCGATCGTACCGAACACCTTCGAGCTCACACGCCAATGCGTGGAGCGTCGACGGCAATTATTTCTACACCGTCAGCACGGATGGGACGGTCATACCGTTCGCGTTCGATCGCGCGACCGGACAAGCCCGCCGGCTGCAGCCATCGATGACCGGTGATGGTGGGCTGACGCTGCGGTTCTTCAACGAACCCATCTTCAGCTACCTGACACCCGGCGTGGCCTATGGCACGTTCAGCGGCAGCGGATCGAACCTGCGCAGTGTCGATCAGTTCGATTTCACCACTGGCCAGTACTCCCAACTGCTGAACCTCGATACTCTGGCGCCGAACCTTGCCGGCACATACACCGGGGGGCTTGGCGCGAGTGGCGGGACAGTCGAGCGCTTGATTGCGTTCTTTGGCGGCACTTCCCAGGACCGCCATTTCTATCTCGTCGTATTCGATCGAAGCAATCCGGCTAATCGGCATCTGCTCGACACGCTGGCATCCACGATCGATGGCGTGCTGACGAGCACGCCGCTCAATTTCAAGATTCACGCGGCCAACATCGATCGCAGTGGCCGGTATGTCACGATTTATCCAACCAGCGCCGACCTCCAGGCACCGCGATCGGCTGCGCCGGCGTATGTGTGGGATCTGAACACGGGCAGCTTTACGGGGCTGCCCTTGATCGCCGCGCGGACTGGCGGTCACGACGCCTTCGGGTACGGCGTCAGGGTCAATCAGGACTGCTGCACGGCCTCGACGTGGGATGCGGCGCAGTGGCAATTCCGCTCGATGGCCACGCCGCTCACGACATTCGATCTGGTGACGCCGGTGCTCCTCCCCAAGGAGGTATACCTCGCCGACCATCCGTCGTGGCATAACGCGCAGCCGGATCGGCTGGTGCCGTTTGTCGACGCGAACTACCGCTATGGCGCGAACACGACGCCCTGGCGCGCGTGGGACGAAGAGATCATCGCCGTGGAGACGGCGACTCCCGGCTCGCCCGCGCGCATCTGGCGCTTCGCTCATCACCGCAGCACGGTTGCCGATGATGTTGATCCATCCCGAATCTCGTTCTGGTACACGCCACGTGTCAATGTGTCCCCCGACGGTCGATGGGCGCTGTTCACGTCAAACTGGGAGAAGACCCTGGGGATCGACCCGCGCGGCGACGCAGGAGGCACCTACCGCCAGGATCTGTTCCTCATCGAATTGAAGTCCGCTCCCACGGTGCTACCGGTTTCAATCCTCACGACGGAGCTGCCAGCGGGGACGGTCTCCCAGGCGTATTCGGTGGCGCTGCAGGCAAGCGGCGGGTCAGGCGGCTTTGCGTGGACGATTTCAAGTGGATCGCTGCCAGCAGGCCTCGCGCTTGATGGATCTTCGGGGACACTCACCGGCACGCCGCTGCAGTCAGGCAGCGTCGCGTTTTCCGTTCACGCGGCGGATATCAACGATGCCACCAACGGCGCCGATCAACCGCTGACGATGACGATTGCGCCCGCGCCTCCCCCGCCTGTCGTCATCAGTACCAGCTCGCTGCCGTCAGGCACGGTCTCGAGTCAATACAGCGCGACATTGACGGCAAGCGGCGGAACTGGCTCGTATGCCTGGAGCCTGGCAAGTGGCACGCTGCCCGACGGCCTGAGTCTGAGCTCAGGCGGCGTGCTCGCAGGCACACCGTCAGCCGCTGGAACGTTTACGTTTGCCGTGGCCGCCGCGGACAGCACGGACCCCTTGAACAGGGCAGAGCAGACATTCGTCGTCACCGTCGCGACAGCGCCAATCGCGCCGGTGGCGATTACCACCAAGTCGCTGCCGGATGCGATAGGCGGCACTGCGTATGCGGCGACCGTCACCACGGTTGGCGGACAAGCGCCGTTCACGTGGGCGGTCGTGAGCGGATCGCTGCCGCCGGGCCTGTCGATGGACAACTCGGCAGGAACAATCGCAGGCGTGCCCACGCGGGCGGGATCGTGGGCGTTCACGCTGCGAGTGACCGACTCGCAGGTTCCAGTCACAAAGTCCAAGCAGATGTTGACGATCCGCGTGAAGAAGCCGGCGGCGCCCTAGTCGATTCACTCGCGGAAGTACTGGTTTCAAACCTGTAGCGCAGCCCTTTAGGGCTGCCGCGGTGGCAGGGCTGAAGCCCTGCGCTACGAACCGTGAAGGGGTTTGAAACCATCTGTAGCGTATCCCTGGCTCACCCGCGGAAGAACGCGTCGCAAAGCCCACGTGAAGCCGTGGCGACTCGATACACGCTGCCTGACGTGGGCGTCGCGGCGAGTTCGTCCTCCGTCATTTCCTGTCGCGACGAGGTGACGAACAACTGGTCGAGCGAGTCGCCGCCGAAGGCGACGCAGGTCAGGTTCTTCGGCGGCACCGGAATTTCGGCCATGAGACCGCCAGCCGGATCGTATTGACGGACGACGCCGGCGCCCCAGACGGCGTTCCATACGCACCCGTCGCGGTCGACGATCGAACCGTCAGGCAAACCAGTTCCCTGGTTCAACCGCACGAAGTCGCGCACATGTGCGACCTGCGCCGACTCCGCGTCGTAGTCGCATTGCCGGATGCGCGCGTCGAGCGAATCGCAGAAGTACATCACGCGGCCGTCGGGACTGAAGCAGATGCTGTTGGGAATCACCACACCGCCAACATCGAGCCGGCGGAGTCCGTGATGTGACGAGTACTGATAGAAGCTGCCAGCCGGAGAGTCCTGCAATTCATTCATCGTGCCGAACACGAAGTTGCCGGCCCGATCGGTCCGGCCGTCGTTGATTCGATTGCGCGGCAAAGCCGGATCGATGGGCAAGACGGGCTCGATGTGAAGCGCCTCACCATCGCGCTCGACGACGTCGGCAAACGCGAGGTTCTTGGCCAGCCCGAGGAGCAGACGGCCGGACGCGCAGATGGCAAAGGACCCCAGTCGATCCGGAAGCCGCCAGCGTTGCGTGACGTTGTCGTCAACGCCGTGCATCCACAACGTGGACCGCTCGATGTCAGTCCACAGAAGGCTGCGGCGGTCCGCCCACCAGACGATCCCTTCCCCGAGCGTGCACCGGCAGTCGACGAGCAGGGTCGCAGACGAAGGTCGAGTCATGGAAATCACCCGCGCGTTTTCGGCGGTTCTGCCCACGGCGCCTGCGAGAAGAGGCCGCCGTCTACCCAGAGTGTCTGCCCATTAATAAATGATGCGTCTCGACTCGCAAGGAACGCGACGACCCGCGCGACATCGACCGGATAGCCGATTCTCCGGAGCGGTGTGATTGCACCCCACGTGCCCGCGTAGTCGGGCAGCTCCTGCTTCGTGCGCTCGACTTCGATCGCACCGGGCGCAACGCAGTTCACGCGAATACCGAGCGGCCCCAACTCGACGGCCGCCACCTTCGTGAACATCTCGATGCCGCCGCGGCTGGCGGTGTAGGCAACGAGATTGGGGAACGGCACTTTGTTCGATCCGGAACCGATGTTGATGATGGTCCCGCCACCATGATCCTTCATGTGGCGCGCGGCCGCCTGGGTGCAGAGGAAGCAGCCTTTGAGATTGGTGTTGACAACCAGATCCCATTCCGCTTCGGTCACGTCGAGAAGTGGCTTCCACGTCTGTGTCCCGGCGTTGTTCACCAGGATGTCCAGCCCGCCAAGATCGCGCACCACGCGGTCGACCATGCCCGACACCGCCGCCGCGACGCTGACGTCCGCTTCGACGGCAATCGCCTCGACGCCACATTGCCGAATCTCGTCAACGGTCGCCAGCGCCTTGTCAGGCTCGGTGACGTAATTCACCGCAACGCGGCACCCGGCCTTCGCGAGCTCGAGGGCAATGCCCTTGCCGATTCCGCGGCCCGCCCCGGTCACGATCGCGACGCGTCCGTGAATCGTTTGCGTCATTGGCAACGTCACTGCCGTTGCGCCCGCAGTCGATCGATGTGCGCCGCGACCGCTACCGCCACCTTGTCTGCGTGCTGAACGCCATCGACCACGGCAAACGACAGCAGCGATCGATAGTGGTCGATCACCGGCGTCGCATACTGCGCGTACGTCGCGAGCCGGTGACGCACGGTATCCGGCTCGTCATCCGGGCGACGCACCAGGTTGCCGCCGCAGTAGGGACACGGCTCGACACTCTCGCGAGTCGCATCGGCCACCGACTGCGTGAGCTTGCACGAATCGCAGACGCGCCGTGTGCCCATTCGCCGGACGATCTCGGCATCTGGCACCTCGATCAGGAGGACGATCATCGATGCCCTCCCGAGCATGCCGTCGAGAGCGGCCGCCTGCGTGACGGTGCGCGGAAATCCATCGAGCACGAAGCCCCCGGCCGTGTCGGGCTCGGCCAAGCGCGCACGCACCAGATCGGTCATGAGATCGTCGCTCACGAGCGACCCCTTCGCC
>JBKPNQ010000037.1:0-12666 GCA_046732715.1 Acidobacteriota bacterium
GGCAAGGTCGACCATCTGCGCGGCCTGAAGGAGAACGTCACGATGGGCCGGTTGATCCCGGCGGGCACCGGGTTCGAGTACTACCGACACGTGCGGATCCCGGCGGACGAGCCGCCACCACCGCCGCCGCCGACGCCCGAGGAGCTCGAGCTGGAGCGCGAGATGGAGTACTTCGTGGAGCCGGAAGAGGCGTTCACCGGGAGGGACGAGATCGAATAACGTTCCTACGCTCTCAGCTTGCTTGCCGGCCGGAGCCTTGGCGAAGGCGGGGCTTCAGGCTGGTGGCGAGATCGGGATACATTCGAGGCCGGTGTTTATCGCCGGCCTCTTTTTTTGTACACACTGTCTCGCCGAGGCTTTGGTCGTCGCCGATGTCGCATTCGCGCCGCTGCGTTCGTGCCTCAGCTCATCCTTGGGATATCAAGAGGCGGGCTTGTCGTGGCAGCATACTTGTCGAAGCAACTGCGGCAGCATGACCAATACCGATTGTGGCGCTATGGCCGCACCCAGACTTCGACAACCAATTCAACAGGATCGATCTCTCGTTTGATGGTTTGGCAGCAGATTCTGAAAAAACTGGCTGTCGGTCTTCCACATGGTCGCGGACGGCACGCTGACGCTTGCACGCACCTACGACATCGACGTCGGTGATAAGACCATGTGGTGGATGGGAATGGTGCCACTGTGATGCGTTTCTTCCCGTATTTGGGTCGAACCCGGCCGACGGCGGCCTGGCGCGGACTAATCGCGTGGTGGTGGTTGGCCGGCGTTCTCGCGCTGGGTGCGTTCGGCACCGGCTGTTCGACGGCACCCCGGAGTGCTCAGCCGTTGTTCGACCTCGTCATTGAGAACGGTCATGTCATCGACGGCACGGGCTCACCGTGGTACGCCGCCGACGTCGGGATTCGGGACGGCAAGATTGCGGCGATCGGCCATCTCGCAGGCTCGGCGACGCGCCGCATCGACGCCCACGGGATGGTCATCGCCCCGGGTTTCATCGACATGCTCGGCCAATCAGAGCTCACGATCCTCGTGGACCCGCACCTGCCTTCCAAGATCTTCCAGGGGATTACGACCGAGATTACCGGCGAGGGCGGGTCGATCGCGCCGCTGAATGACGCGATCATCGCGGCCGACCACGTCTCATACGAACACTACAGGATTACGCCCGACTGGCGCACGTTGGCGCAGTACTTCGCCCGGCTGGAAAAACACGGGATGGGGATCAATCTTGCAACCTACGTCGGCGCGACGCAGGTGCGGCGGATGGTCCTCGGGGACGCCGACAAGAAGCCAAGCGGCTCTGAACTGGACCGCATGAAGGCGCTCGTGCGCGCCGCCATGGAAGAGGGTGCAGTTGGGCTTTCGACATCGCTCCAGTACGCGCCGGCACCGTACGCGACCACAGAGGAGCTGATCGCGCTGGCGAGCGAGGCGTCGAAATACGGCGGCGTCTACGCAACACACATGCGATCGGAGGGTGCACACGTCTTCGAAGCGATCGAGGAAGCCGTGCGCATCGGACGGGAGGCGAGGATTCCCGTAGAGATCTGGCACCTCAAGGCGGCAGGCAAGCCCCAGTGGGGATTGATGCCAAAAATCGTGGCGAAGATCGATGCGGCACGGTCGAGCGGCGTCGACGTCGGCGCGAACACGTACGCGTACCCGGCGTGGTTTAACAGCACATCGGCGTTCATCCCGCCCTGGGCGCACGACGGCGGTGATAAAAAGATGATCGAGCGATTGCAGGACCCGGCGATGCGCGCGCGCATCCGGACAGATATGCTCACACCCAATGCGGCATGGGAAAACGAGTGGCAGGAGATCCCGGGTCCCGAGGCGATTCTCATCGCGGTGGTAGCGAATCAGCGTTTGCTGCCGCTGCAGGGAAAGACGCTGGAGCAGATCGCGAAGGAACGTGGCAAGGATCCCATCGAAACGCTGATGGATATCCTGGTCGAGGATGAAGCGTTCACCTACAACGCCGTTTTCGGAATGTCGGAATCGGACGTCGCACTTGCCCTTCGCCAACCATGGACGTCGGTCGACAACGATTCGCAGGGCACGGCCCCCGACGGAATCCTTGGCAAGGAGCATCCGCATCCGCGCGCATACGGAACCTTTCCGCGCATTCTTCGAAAATACGTACGCGAGGAACACCAGCTCACACTCGAAGACGCCATCCGTAAATTCACGGCGCTGCCCGCACAACGTATGCGCCTGGTTGACCGCGGAGTGCTCAAGCAGGGAATGTGGGCCGATGTCGTCGTATTCGATCCCGCTTCCATTCGCGACGTCGCCACCTTCGAGAACCCCAACCAGCTTGCAGTTGGCATGTCATATGTGTTGATAAACGGCGTCCCCGTGATCGCCGAAGGGAAGATGACCGACGCGCTGCCGGGAAAAGTTGTGCGGGGGCCGGGTTATCGCGCGGACAATCGATGAACGACATTTCAAAACCATTGTCAGCGCGTTGGCTGCTGATCGCTCAGAATGTCTGCCAAACCCGGCATGCCGCCGGACGACGCAGCGAGATCGAGTCCGCTATCAAGCAGGAGCCGACTTTCTTGCTCTTCAGGCAGCATGTTCGCCGCGGGACCACCAAGGATCAGCAGCTTTCCGCGGAAGATGAGCCCTTCGGTCGTGACGGGAATCATCGTCGCGTCGCGCAAACGGATTGCCTGGCGGCAGGACGACCGACAGCCTGAATGGCACCTCGAGCCGTAGCGGCCCCACACGAATCGACCTGAATCGAAAGCCCGCCAGAAGCGGCGACGTGACCGGCCTCATGCACGGCAACCATGACGAACGATATGGCCCCAACGATCGCAGCCGCGGAGAGGGAGGACCACAGGAGGCCGTGGTGGTCTATCAGTCTCGCGTCCATCGTCGCGGCGCCGAAGAGCACTGACGCGGGCTATCTCGAATCCATTCCGTGAAGTAGTTCTCAACGGTGCGGCCGCGGTGGCGCCCGCGGCCGTATCGTCCGCCCGAGAACGTAGTCGTCTCCGCAACGCGGTCAGATCGTGAGCCGCGTTTTCTGTTTGATCGCTTCGTTCGCGCGGATGCAGGGGCGCGCCGATGCGATTGCCTTGTCAGGACCGCAGGCGACCGGCGTTCCGACTCGGATGGCTGAGCAGAAGCGCTGGATCTGGATGCGGATGGGCCGCGGCCCCGTGGCCTGGGTGGAACTCGACGATCCCGCGGCAGGGCTGGTGTTCCGGTTTCCAGCCATGGTCTCTGACGACTGCGCAACCGCACCGCCGTCGCGCGGCGAAACGGAGATTGCCGTCGATCTCTTGCTTGCTTCCTCGTCGAACAGTAAGGCATCGGATTCGTGCAGCAGGATCAACGTGCCCTTCGTTCCCAGGAACATCTCGTAGTAGTCGTCGAATGCGTTCGATTCGATCGACGAGAACGTGACGGTTCGTCCGCCCGGATACTCGAACGTGGCGTAGACGTGGTCGTGCACTTCACGCCCCTCCGGGAACCGGTAGAGTCCGCCAGAGGCGATCACCGCTTCCGGCGCCGATCCGAGGAACCAATTCACGGCGTTGATGTGATGGCTGCAAAGCTCCGCCATGAGTCCCTGCGAATACTTCCAATAGAGTCGCCAGTTCATCAGATGGTCGAACGTCGGATAGCCCCACTGGGAGGGGTTGAAGCCGGGTGACGGCGGCTCTCCTTTGCGTCGCCAGCTGCCGTTCCGGTGCCATGCCGTCCGCACGTGGTAAATGTCGCCGATGGCGCCCGTCTTGATGATCCCCTCGTACGCCGACCGATAGAGCGGGCTGTAGTTGCGCTGGTATCCCAGCTCGAGGACTTTCTTGTTTCGTACGGCCGCATCGCGCATGCGCTCGCAGCCTTCCTCGTCCCACGCCATCATCTTTTCGCACAGCACGTGTTTGCCCGCATCGAGACAGCCGGTGGCCAGGTCGGCGTGGGCCCAGAGCGGCGGCGCCATGATCACAGCCTCGATGTCTTCCTTCTGAAGCATCTCCTTCCAGTCGGCATAGTGCTTCGCCGGCGGCAGTGAGTTCTTCTGCAGCACTTCGTCGGCCTTCTGGAGCGACGCAGGGTTGATGTCGCAGAGCGCGCGGACTTGCGCGTACGCGGGGTCCACGTCCGCGAGGTGCGTCCGACCCCGCGAGCCGACGCCGATAAAGGCGATCCGTACTGGACCGCCGCGCACTGGACCGCGAAGCCCTGCGGCAATGCCAAGAGTCGCGACGGCTGGCACGCCGGCCAGCACCCGCAGGAAATTGCGCCGGCCTTGATCCATCTGCTCTGAAGTCAGGTTCATACGGTCGCCTCTTTCACTACATTCGCGTTGAGCCGTGGGCGAGCTGACCATCGGTCGAGTCCGGCAATGCAACCAGTTCGAAAGACGAAGACCACTGCCACGGACGCAAGCTCAATCAGATTCTTGTTGACGAGCAGGTACGAGCCCTCTGTGCGCGAATCGGGAAGTCCGAGTGGAATGGCGGATACATAAAAGATCGCGAGCATCGCCAGCGCCCCCACGCATCCGGCTTGTGTGAAGAGGCCGAGAAGCAGGCTCGCCCCAATCACCACGAGCACCAGCGCGACGACGACGTCGAACCGGCCGAGCCACGCCGCGTCGCTCAGTGAATGGAACACGGCGGAGAGCGGGCCGGTTGCCGCCTCGAGGTAACCGGCAGAAGTCCAGGCCGCGACCGGCTGTCCGTCGCGCCCCCAGGCGGGGTGAAGCAACTTCACGTAGCCTTCATAGAGGAAGTGCCAGCCGACGAGCATCCGTAGGCCAACCAGCGCGACCTGTTGAAGCGCGGACAGGTGACGGGCCTCGGGTTTCATAAGTCCTCCACGCGAGCGCCGGGATGAGAGCCAACCACGACTGTGGCCCGCGACTCAGGAGTGAGGATGGCGACGACGTTCGGATGAGCGGTGCAATAGCGTCGTGCCAACGACAATCCGCCAATGAAAAAGGCGGTCGAAAGCGCGTCGGCGGCCGCCGAGGTCGGCGCGATCACCGTCGAACTCAGGATTCCCGAGGCTGGCCAGCCGGTGCGCGGATCGATCACATGGCCGTAGCGAACGCCATTCACCGCGACGAATTGTTCGCCCGCGCCGCTCGTACCGAGCGCGGCGTTGCGAAGCCACACGCGCGCAAACGGTCCCTCCACCGCTGGCGAGATCAGATCGATCGACCATCCACGGCCACGGCCGCCCAGCGCGAGGAGGCTGCTCCGCCCGGCCGACAGCAGCGCGTGAGTCAGGTTGCCCGCCTGTAGCGCGGCCGCGACCCGATCGAGCGCATAGCCTTTGCCGATTGCGCCGAGGTTCAGCTCGATTCCCTCACGTGAGAACCGTACTGTGCTGGACTCGTCATCGAGTACGACGGCGTCGAGGCCAACCGTCGCCAGCGCAGAGTCGATAGCCGCCTGCGGCGGCAGCCGCGCGTCTCGCTGAATGAAGCCCCAGCACCGGCTCAGGGGAGTGGAGGTGATGTCGAAGGCGCCGTCCGTCGATCGATGGATGTCGACGCACTCGCGAAGAAGATCGAAGAGGCCGCGATCAACGACGATCGCCTCTGCGGCGGCACGCCGATTCAGATCAACAATGGCGCTGGTGTGACGAAAAATACTGAGTTCGTTCTCGATGGCATCCACCGTGTCCAGCGCCGCGCGAGCCGACGCCACAGCGGAGGCGTCCTCCGATCCGAGGATCACCTCGAAGGAACACGCCATCGCGCGGCGGGAGACTCGGATCCAGGCGTCTCCCTTGTGGAGCCCTGGCGATAGCAATCCGCGGAGGATCGCACGCCGGCTCCATCGAGGGTTGATGTCTTCGGCAGGGCGATGGTCTGGACTGGAAGCGGTCATGTCGGGGCCGAATGTTTCTGCCTTCGCGGGCAACTGTGATGCCAGCCGTAACGCTGTTCATTTCCGCGGGAATGCATCGACACCTGCCGGGAATCCGGCATCCAGTCACGAGATCCCAGGCGCAGTCGGCAATGAAGCCGCAGGTCCCGCGGCATCGGCCGATGAGGCGTCGCCTTATCGGTTTTGCAGGTCCAGCGAGCCAGTACTCGAAGGTGTTGCGACCACCGTTGCTGGAGGCTTCATCCTTGATGTCGAACCCGATTGGACCGTATAGCCTGGAAACAAAGCTGGGCGGATTTCCGGCCGCGATGTTCTGACGGGTGACATTGCCCGATGCACCAGCCTGGATTAGGATTCCCTCATCCACTTGAGTCCTGACGTCGCTTCGATGTCAACGGTCGATCACGGCATACGGGTCACGCGCCGGACCATCAGGCGTTATCAAGCAGAAAACGCGACTTCTGGTCTGATGCGGTATTGCCCGACAGAGGGGACCGCACGCACGGAGGCGACTTACTGCGCCTGGATCGACTTGAGGTAGTCAACGAGGTTATTCACACGCAGGGTCGTGATGTTCTGATCTGCCGAGAACGAGCGGACCACGGGACCCCAGATCGGCATATCCTTGCTCGCCAAATCACGGATGAAATCACCACGGCCACTTCACGTCTGTTGGTCTGTCGAGCAGAACGCAAGGCGAATACCAGTGACGCTCCTCGGTCTGATCGACACGCTCACCGCGGTCGTCGCCTATTCCTGGTACATCAGGCGGCAGGTTGCCGTCGCAGAGGGCGAGCGGGGTCTGATGAGCGATCCTCAGAATGGCATCGACCTCGCAGCGCCCAGGTCGTCACATGTCCTGCATTCGATCGGGAACATCGCCGAAGTTGCTCGATCGGCTCCGCGCAGCCATCCGCGCGCGCCATTACAGCCGGAACGATCCAGGAATTGCTCGGACACCGTGATGTGGCGACCACGATGATCTACACGCGCGTGTTGAACCGGGGTGCCGGGGGCGTTCGCAGTTCACTGGATGAGTGATGCGGCGCCCGAGGTACACTGACCGACCGTTATGGTGCTATCCCGGTCAGTGTATTCGGTGTGCGCTGTTCGCACACCTTGGAACTTCCACGCGGCGCGGCGTGCTAACCCTGGAGTACCGTCGTGCGGTCGGATTCGACTGGTCGGTATACTCATAGTTAGGCCGACCAACAAAAGAAGCATGCTCAAAACACGACCAGTACAGGTTGTATGGGTCAGCTCGAGATCCTCTCGTCGGTGGATGCCGCGATGGTCGTTGTTGCCAGCGCTATGTCGGTGGGTAACTAAGGGGGCGCTCGTGCAGCGCGACGAAGCCGCGCTCGTTGACCTGCAGCAGGATCTGGCGAGGGCTTGGATTACCCGCGATCAGGATTGATCACGATCGGCATACTTGGCAGGTACGATCCTGGGCGGGTGTGGGCTTGGCTGGCTGATTAAAGTCGCGAACCGCCGCGCGGTCTAACCGCCGTTGCACCCGACGCCGCCCGCGTCGCTCGCGCGCCGCAGTCGGCGCGGGTGAGCGCCGATCGTACACTGCTTTGGCAATTACCGAGACAACATGTTCAGCATCGACGACCGAAATCGTGTGCGTGACCATGTCGTCAAACGGGCCGGTGCAGACGTTCGCGTTGTGGCCGGCGCGGTGGTCGGTTCACTCGCCAACTCCGAGGGCGATCGCTGGTCTGATCTCGATCTCACGTTTGGCGTGGTCGATGGCGTCCCAATCCATGACGTCCTCGACGACTTCACGGTCGATCTTGTCAGCGAGTTCGGGGCGACGCAGTTGTTCGATCTGCCGAGTGGCGCAGCTGTATACCGGGTGTTTCTGGTGCCAGGCTGCCTGCAGTTGGATCTTTCCTTTGCGCCGGCGTCAGAATTCGGCGCGCTCGGACCAGAGTTCAGACTGCTATTCGGTCAGGCGGTAGAAAGGGCCCATGTGCAACCTCCCGACGCGCGGCAGATGTTCGGCTACGCGGTCCACCATGCCTTGCGGGCTCGATTCTGTATTGAACGAGGCCGCTATTGGCAGGCGGAGTACTGGGTTAGCGCGGTACGGGATTATGCGCTCAGCCTTGCGTGTCGTCGTCGCGGTCTGCCGGCTCCCTATGGGCGGGGGTTCGACGCTCTTCCCGACGGTGTGCGACACGGCGCGGCCGACGCATTGATCCGCGCCGTAGACCGGGGCGAACTGCTTCGAGCGCTGCGATGTGCTATTGAACTGCTGCTTGAAGAGGGCGAGGACGTTCAGGACCTTGCGAGGAATGTCCAGCCGGAACTGCGGCAACTCACCGCAGAGACGTGGAAATAAAGAAGAAGCAGCCTCACCGGTTTGCAGCCGTCGGCGCCTGGGTGCGATCATGACGGCCGCGGCTGAAACGCAGGACGTTAGACAGATACCGCCCCGCGACAGGATCTTGCTATGAGTCACGAGTGCCCGCGCTGTGGCTTGTTCAGCCCAGAAGAAGCCACCCGTTGCGACTGCGGATATGATTTCAAGACCCGAACGGTCCAATCTTCCTATCTCATCGCGCACCTTCTTGAAAAACATGGCGGGCGCGGCCAACATCCTTAAGGAGTCCGCGAAGAGCAACATCAGGAGTGGAACTGTTCTCTTGGCAACTGGCGCGGCCGTAAGCGTCATAGGCTATCTGGCCAGTGGCAACTCGTACTTCTTCGGAGGAGCAGTGTGTGGGGCGCATTGTTTATCTATCGAGGCCTGCGCCAACGTCGGCTGCGGCAGCGGCTGGTTCAGGCGTCGAGTGGCAGTGACATCACTCATCGCCAGTGAACGGATTGCTTCTTGCCTGACAGCCGCTGCACCTGTCGATGGCCGCGCGGCGAACGAGCGGAGTTCAAATCAAGGCGTGCGGCCGTCGCAGGTGAGCCGCAGTCCGTTAGACCGACGTACCCCGCTCTTTTCGCGCTCAAAAGGAGCCGTTATGAAGATCCTCGGCGGCGGCTTGGCTGCGCTTCTGCTTGCGGCGCTGATGAACGGTCAGACTCTCAATGCCGCGACGTCATGTGAAGGCTTGGCGTCGCTGACGCTGCCCACCACGACGATCACGCTGGCTCAAAGCGTTGGTGCCGGCGCGTTCATGCCGCCCGCCGCGGCTGGGGCGCCGACTCCTACTCCGGCCGCTACTCAAGCATTCAAGGCTCTGTTGGCGTTTTGTCGCGTGGCGGCCACTTTGAAGCCGACAAGCGACTCCGACATCAAGATCGAGGTCTGGCTGCCTTCGTCAAACTGGAACGGCAAGTTCCAGGCGGTCGGTAATGGCGGATGGGCCGGGACAGTCAGCTATGCCGCGATGGCCGAGGCGCTGCGCCGCGGCTACGCCACTACATCGACCGACACCGGCCATGCAAGCCCGGGCGGCTCGTTTGTGCTTGACCACCCCGAGAAGTTTATCGACTTCGCGTATCGATCCGAGCACGAGATGACGGTTAAGGCGAAGGCCATCATCAACGCCTTCTACGGAAGGGCGCCGACCTATTCGTATTGGAATGGCTGCTCGACCGGTGGACGCCAGGGTCTCGCCGAGGTTCAGCGTTATCCGAACGACTTTGATGGCGTGATCGCCGGAGCTCAGGCGAACCCGCGGACCCACTTGAACGCGTGGCAACTTTCAATTGGGCAGGCGGCACTGAACGATCCCGCGGCCTTCATCCCAGTGAGCAAGTATCCCGCGATCCACAAGGGCGTCGTCAACGCCTGTGACGCGCTGGATGGTGTCAAGGACGGCTTGATCGGCAATCCAACGCGCTGCCACTTCGACCCACAGGTCCTTGCTTGCAAGGGCGACGATAGTCCAGAGTGCCTGACGGCGCGTCAGGTCGAAACCGCCAGAACCATCATGAGCCCCGCAACCACAGCGCGCGGCGAAGAGATCTTCCCCGGCTACGCGCCAGGAGCCGAGTTGGGATGGAGCGCCCTCGTCGGAGGGCCAGAGCCGACGTCAACGGCGATCGATCAGTACAAGTTCGTGGTGTTTAAGGACCCGAACTGGGACTGGCGGACGTTCAACCTCGATCGAGATGTCCCGATTGCGGACAAAGTGGATAATGGAACCATCAACGCGATTAACCCGAACATCGACGCGTTCACACAGCATGGTGGCAAGCTGCTCATGTATCACGGCTGGGCCGATCAGCTCGTCGGCCCTGCAACGAGCGTCAACTATTACAACAGCGTAGTCAAGGCGCTCGGTGGCGCATCCAAAACGACCAATTCCGTGCGGCTCTTCATGGCGCCTGGCATGATGCACTGCAGAGACGGCGAGGGTCCGAACACGTTCGACATGGTCAGTGCACTCGAGCAGTGGGTCGAGCACGGCAAGGCGCCCGACCAGATCATTGCGTCACACTCGACCAACGGCGTCATCGACCGGACGCGGCCTCTGTGTCCGTACCCGCAGGTCTCGGCGTACAAGGGAACCGGTAGTACCGATGAGGCAGCCAACTTTGTCTGCAAAGCGCCGTAAAGGATTGATCGCTCGGTCTAACTCCGAATGGAGCCGACGACGCGGAGCTGACGCAGGCACGCCGCGGCTCATCGGGAAACGTTAGACAGCTTTGGGTAAGAATGTAGAGCCATGCTCATCGAAAAGGCGGGCTGGTTAAACACCGATGACGCGGTGAGTGAGAAGACTCCCCATAAACGCCTGGATCGAGGCGTCGCTGGTTTCGCCGGTACCGAGGTCGGGTAATCATTGAAGGCAGCGACACCACCGTGACGGATTACAGCCGTAACCTCACGCTCGACCTTGTCCCGGGCTCCTATGCGATATGTCGCTGGGGCCCCGGAGATGCGCTTCCACCTTCGGTCATGCAGGGAGAGTTCTTCTCAGTGACGCGCACGCCGGCGGAACTGTCAGCAGTCTGCGACGTCGCCGTTGTTCCGTCGGGTGTCAAGGCGGAGGGCCCGTGGCTGGTGTTGGCCGTTCGTGGCCCCTTGGACTTCAATATTACGGGTGTCCTGGCTGCGGTGGCGGCACCGTTGGCGGCTGCGGGTATCAGCATCTTCGCGGTCTCGACGTACGACACGGACTATCTGCTTGTGCGAGACGGCGAGCTGGATCGGGCAGTTCGTGCTCTTCGGGAAGCCGGGCACAACATCTCGGGGGCCAGAGGGACTTCGCAGGGAACGCCGGTCTAACAGCGATTGGAGCCGACGGCGTCGAACATCCGTAACGGAACTCACACAACAGGTCGCCGCGGTTCAATCGCAGCGCGTTACCCGGCGTGAACCGGACTGATGGGCAGACGCTTGACTCGCCCTGCGTTAGTCGTAGCGCTCGCCAGCATGAGTGTGTGGAGGGACCGCTGAATGGGGTCACCATCATTCCGTCTCGAGCCCTTGCCGGGTTACGCGCCCACCATCGGGAGATTGGTGGGCATTCTCCTCTACGCGCGCCACACGACCCTCGCCGCCGTCGAGGGGCTGAGCATTACTGAACTGGATCACCTGCAGGATGGTTCCAGCAACTCGATTGGCGCCCTTCTGGCGCACATCGCTGTGGTCGAGCGTGGGTATCACATTCTCACGTTTGAGGAGCGGCGACCAACGGCATCGGAACAGGCAGGGTGGGAGCCCGCGCTCACACTTGGCGCCGAGGCGCGGCGTCTTCTTCGCGACAAGCCTCTCGAACACTACGTTCGCGAACTCAGTGAGGCACGCCGTCTCACGCTCGAAGGCCTCGCCACCCGCGATGATGCCTGGCTGGAGCGGGCGCTCAGTGCCGCCCCGGCGATGAATGCACACTTTGCGTGGTTCCATGCCGCCGAGGACGAGATCAACCATCGCGGGCAGATTCGCTGGCTGCGGCAGCGCCTTGGTTCGGAGGCTGAACGTACTGGGATCGCGCTCGAGCCAATTATCGCGACGCAGGCTGTCAGGGCAGCGAACGACGAGTTGATGTATGGCCGAGACCTGATCCACAAGCTGATCCCGCACCAGGGTTGCGTCATTACGCCGACCGCTGACGGGATCGACATCGCCGGTTCGGCGATGAACTGGGTCATGTCCGCCGGTGTGGCGCCATTCACCTGCCGGGCGCCCTTCGCCTTTCGCGTGGTCGGCAGGACGGACTCGACCAACCTACGGATGCACTGGCACCGGGGCGAGTTGATCTTCAACTGGGAATGCTCGGTGCGGGAGCTGCGCGTGCACGATCCGGCAACGGCGAAGCAGCACGGCATTGAGAACAAGGGTTTCATCACCACGACGGACTGGCACGAGATCGTCTGGGAGATCCGTCTCGACGGTATGCGCGTGATCGTCGACAGCGAGGTCCGCTTTGACGCACCGGGCGACTATTCCGGTATCGAGTCCGCGCCGTCGGTCGGGCCGTGCTTCGGCAGCACCGTCTCGATACGGGAACTCTCGATCAGCTCGTTGAGGGCCAGTAATAGCGGGGCGAGTCGGAGGGCTTAAACGGAGACAACTTTGGAAACGTGCTGGAACACGGACATTCCGCGACGTTGCTGAAAAGCAATCCAGCGCCCCAGTCGCTCTGTGCGACGTGCTGTGTGGGCCGCATCGCGAGGGCCTTGAAAGCTAGGGGCTTCTCGTTTATTGAAGTATGTTCCCCCAGCGGATCAGAGACAGGCTTCGTTCTGCCTATGGGCTATTGAACGAGTCCATCGCGCGTCGCTGCAGCGGACGAGCGGTGCGGAAGGATGCAGCATTCGCAGCGCGTGAGCGCCGCTCGCGGCTGAGCGGCAGAGCGTTGGGCACAACTAGAGAGACACACACCAATCG
>JBKPNQ010000038.1:0-8342 GCA_046732715.1 Acidobacteriota bacterium
GGCGGCCGCCGACGCCAACGACACTTCGTGTTCACCCGACCGTCCACCGTACAGCACGCCAATGCGAAGTCGTTTCACGGGTCACAGGATAACGGAAGGGGCGCCATGGGTGCCATGGGTGTTACTGCTACCAGGGTGCCCGGGGCGCCAGGAGCGCACGGAGTGCGAGCGATCGTGGGACGCCGTGGAGTCGTGCACATCTTTCACTGCCTTGTCACTCAAGCCCTCTGGACACCTGTTGCACGTCACGCACCCTTGGCACTCCGAGCCCCCCGGCACTCTTCGATATGCTTACTCGTGCGTGCCTCCCGACTTCCAATTCCGCATTCTCAACCGCGACGGCAACGCTCGCCGCGGTGAGTTCACCACGCCGCACGGTGTCGTCCAGACACCCGCGTTCATGCCCGTCGGGACCCGCGGCGCGGTCAAGGCGGTCACGCAGCGCGATTTGGAGGGGCTCGGCGCCGAAATCATCCTCGGCAACACCTACCACCTGTATTTGAAGCCTGGGGACGGCCTGATAGCGAAGTGCGGTGGCCTGCACAAGTTCATCGGCTGGGATCGCCCGATTCTGACCGACAGCGGCGGCTACCAGGTCTTCAGCCTCGCAGCGATGCGGCGAATCAGGGAGGAAGGTGCCGAGTTTCGATCCCACATCGACGGGTCTCTTCACCTGCTGACCCCCGAGCGCGCCGTCGACATCCAAGCGCAGCTCGGCTCCGACATCGCAATGGTGTTGGATGAGTGTATTGGAACCATACCAGGGTCTGACCCCGGTCCATTGGGGTCAGACCCCGGTGTGCTGGGGTCAGACCCCGGTCTGCTGGGGTCAGACCCCGGTGCACACATTTCAGTCGACGACGTGCGGGGTGCGATGGAGCGGTCGGCCCGCTGGGCGGAACGCGCCCGTCGACGTCAATTGCAGTTGCGCGCCGACCCACAATCCGCGCCGGACGTGACGGTCACGAACGCTGGACAGGCGCAGTTCGGGATCGTTCAGGGGGGAACCGACCTGGGCCTCCGCACGGAAAGCGTTCAGCGCACGACAGCGATTCGGTTCGAGGCGTATGCCATCGGTGGGCTGAGCGTCGGCGAGCCAGTCAACGTCATGTACGACGTCGTCGGCCACACCGCGCCGCTGCTGCCGGACGACCGGCCTCGATATCTGATGGGAACGGGCATGCCAGACGACCTCATCGAATGTGTCGCGCGGGGCATCGACATGTTCGATTGCGTGCTCCCCACCCGAAATGCTCGAAACGGGCAATTGGTGACGAGCCGCGGTCCAATCGCCATCAAAAACGCCCGCTACGCCGAGGACCTGTTACCACCCGATCCCGACTGCGGCTGTTACACCTGTCGCCACTTCTCCCGCGCCTATTTGCGCCACCTGTTTATCGTCGGAGAGATGACGGCGGCCACCCTCAACTCGTTGCATAATCTCCACTTTTACCTTGACACGATGCGGAGGATTAGGGAGGCTATAGTGTTCGGCTCGTTTGAAAAACTCCGCCGCGAGTTCCATCAAACCTTCTCCCGCCGACCTCAAATGTGAATGCGATTCGCCGTGGGTGCTGCACCTTTACTTATAGCGATGTCCGGCGCCGGTCAACCGGGCGGCCTGGTGTCGTTTCTGCCGTTTGCGCTGATTCTCGGTATCTTCTATGTCCTGATCCTGATGCCCATGCAGCGCCGGCAGAAAAAGGTGCAGGAGTTCCAGGGCTCGCTCAAGGTGGGTGACAAGATTGTCACGACGGGCGGCATCTACGGCCAGATCACGCGGGTGAACGACAAATCGGTGCAACTCCAGATCGCCGACAAGGTGCGCATTGAAATCGCACGGGCGTCGGTCGGCGGATACCAGGGCCAGGAGCCGATCGTTCCCGACGCAGCCAACAGCTAACTATGAACAAGAAAATCCGCTGGAAAATCCTGACGAGCCTCGGGGTCTTCGTCATCTTTTTTGCCGTCGGCGTCTATCCGCTTGTCGCGCAGCACTACCACCTGCCGCTCCCCGGATGGCTCGCCGCCAAGCAGCTGAAACTTGGTCTGGACCTCAAGGGCGGCGTCCACCTCGTGCTGCGCGTCCAGACGGACGATGCGCTCAGGATCACGACGACGACGACCAGCGAGCAACTGCGCGAAGCAGTGAAGGCGGCAAACATTGGTGTGAGCTCCATCGCCGTGACGTCGCCGACGACGTTCCACGTCGAGGGTGTCCCGGCCGACAAGGACGCCGAGTTCACCCGGTTGGCCGACGATCAGACCGCCGTCAACTACCAGCGCAACTCGGGCGCCGGCGGCGCCTACGACTTTGCCATGCGCCCGAACATCGCGGTGACGATGCGCGAGCAGGCGGTCACGCAGGCGCGCGAAACGATCGATCGCCGCGTCAACGAACTCGGCGTCGCCGAGCCGATCATCTCGCTCTATGGTCAATCGAACGACGAGATCCTCGTGCAGCTCCCGGGCGTCACCGACGTCGCGCGCGCGAAGGAGATCATCCGCAACACCGCGATTCTCGAGCTGAAGATTGTCGAGACCGGCCCGGCTGGTTCGCAGGAGGCCTTGCTGCAGACGTACGGCGGCAAGATCCCCGAGGACATGGAAGTGGTGCAAGGCGCGGCCCAGTCCGGCGATTCGAGTTTCTACCTGGTTCGCAAGGTCGCGGGCGTCACCGGCCGGGATCTTCGAGCGGCGAGGTCGACGATTGACGAGAACAACCGTCCGGCGGTCGGGTTCTCGCTGACCAACGACGGCGCCCGCAAATTTGGCAAGGTGACCGGCGACAACATCGGGCGGCTTCTCGCCATCGTCCTCGATCATCGCGTCGTGTCGGCGGCCCGCATTGAAACGAAGATCAACGACGAGGGGCGCATTACCGGGACCTTCACGTCGCAGCAGGTTGCCGACCTCGCGCTCGTCCTGCGCACCGGTGCGCTGCCGGCGGGGCTGACCTACTTGCAGGAGCACGTGATCGGCCCCTCGCTCGGGGCTGACTCGATCCGTTCCGGCGTGACGGCCTCGCTGGTCGGCCTCCTCCTCGTCGTGGGTTTCATGCTGATCTACTACCGGCTGTCGGGTGTCAACGCGGTCGTCGCCCTCATCTTCAACCTCGTGATTCTGCTCGGCCTGATGGCTTACATCGGCGCGACGATGACGCTCCCGGGCATCGCGGGATTCGTGCTGACGATGGGGATCGGCGTCGATTCGAACGTGCTGATCTTCGAACGCATCAAGGAAGAACTGGCGGCGCAGCGCGGCGTGCGCGCGTCCATCAATGCCGGTTTCTCGCGCGTCTTCCTGACCCTGCTCGATACGCACATCGCGTCGCTCATTTCAGCGGCCTTCCTGTTCCAGTTCGGCACCGGCCCGATCCGTGGCTTCGCGATGACGCTCGTCATCGGTCTGATTTCAAACCTGTTCACATCCACGTTCGTATCCAAGACGCTGTTCGAAGCGGTGCTGGGTCACCGCCAGACCGCGGAGTTGAGCATTTAGGCCGACACCATGCAGATCTTCAAGACTCCACATTTCGATTTCCTCCGCTGGCGATGGTTCGCCATTGGTCTGTCCTGGCTCATCATCCTTACCGGTGTCGCCGTCATCAAGACCAAGGGGCTTCCGCTCGGCGTCGAGTTCTCCGGCGGCACCGTCGTGATCGTGCAGTTCGAACAGGAGCCGCCCGATTCATCAGTGATCCGCAGCGCGCTCGAGCGCTCGATGCCTGGTGAAGGGCAGAACGCGGTGATTCAACGGTACGGTCCCGAGGCCTCCCGCCAGTACATGATTCGCGTGCCTGACGTCGGCGCGGAAGCAGGGGCCGGCCTCAGTGAGAAGGCGGATAAGGTTGTCGCGGCGTTGAAGGCGGGCAACGTCGGGTCGATCAAGCTCCCGGTCAGCACTGAGATCGTCGGTCCCGCGGTCGGTCAGGACCTGCGGCGCAAGGGCTTTCTGGCGACGGTGCTGTCGCTGATCGGCATCCTGCTGTACATCGCGTTCCGGTTCCAGTTCAGCTTCGCGGTCGGTGCCGTGGTTGCGACGGTGCACGACCTGCTCGTCACCTTCGCGTTCCTCGCATTTTTCCGCTACGACCTCTCGCTCAACGTCATTGCCGCCATCCTGACGGTTACCGGCTATTCGACGAACGACACGATCGTCATCTTCGACCGCGTCCGTGAAAACGTCCGCGGCATGCGGCGCGACAATCTCTACGACATCGTCAACAAGTCGGTGAACCAGACGATGGGTCGCACGGTCATCACCGCCGGCACGGCGCTGCTGAGCGCGGTCGCGCTGTTCCTGTTCGGCGGCGAGGTCCTGCACGGCTTCGCCTTCACCATGATCGTCGGCATCGTCACCGGCACCTACTCGAGCGTATTCATCGCCGCAGCGATTGCCGTGATCTGGCAGGGCCGCACGAAGAAGCCTGGCAAGATGGCGACCTCGGCGCCGGCTGCATCGGCGTCGCCAACGCCGAAGACGCGAAAGCCCGGGCGCCGACGCGCCTCGTAACGAGCCGCGCCCTTCGTGACATTACTCGTCGCCGCACTGCTGGGCGTGATTCAGGGACTCACTGAATTCCTGCCCGTCTCTTCCACCGCGCATCTCCTCCTTGGCGCGCGGCTGCTCAATTTCGACGATCCGGGCGGCGTCTTCACCGTCATGATTCAGCTCGGGTCGATCCTGGCGGTGATGTGGCTCTATCGCGCGAAAATCGTTCACATCATCAGCCGGCTCGGATCCGATGCCGATGCCCGGCATTTTGCGCTGATGATTCTCGTCGCGTTCGCGCCGGCGGTGGTGGCCGGAGCGCTTCTCGCTGATTACGTCACCGGCGTGCTGTACGAGAGTCCGAAGGTATTCGCGACGACGTTCGTGCTTGGCGGCGTCGTCATGTTGGTGGTCGAGCGCTTCAGGCCGGCACCGACGGTGTTCGACGCCGATCGGACGCCGCTGGCACGCGCCCTCGGCATCGGCGCGTGTCAGGTGCTCGCGATGGTGCCGGGCGTGTCGCGATCGGGCGCGACCATCGTTGGCGGGATGCTGATGGGACTCGATCGGCCCGCCGCAGCGGAGTTCTCGTTTTTCCTGGCGATGCCGACCATGATGGCGGCATTCGCGCACAGCCTGCTCAAGGTCCGGCATCATCTCGCCGCCGAACGCGCGGTTGAGATCGGGGTCGGGTTCGTCATGGCCTTCGTCGCCTCGGTGCTGGTGGTCAGGCCTTTCCTCGGCGTCGTCCGGCGCACCGGCTTCGCGCCGTTTGCCTGGTATCGAATCGTGCTCGGCCTGGCTTTGTTCGCGGCAATTGCGGCTCGCTGGTTGTAGTTCCGCCGATGCAGTGGCTTCGACGCAGCTTCATCACCGGCTTCTTCGTGACGGTGCCGCTCGTCATCAGCGTCGCGGCATTCGTCTGGATCTTCCGGCTGATCGATGGCTTCGTCGGGCCTTTTTACGACGCGTGGCTCCAGCGTATGCCACAGCTCGGCATCACTCATGCGCCGGGACTCGGGATTCTGACGACAGCCGTGTTTGTGCTGTTGGTAGGTGCGTTCGCCACCAACGTCATTGGCAAGCGTCTGCTGCAACAGACGGAAGGGTACCTCCTGCGCGTCCCGGTCTTTCGCACCATCTATGCGCCGGTGAAGCAGCTGGTCGTCGCGTTTTCGCCCGACAACGAGTACGGCTTCAAGCGAGTCGTCCTCATCGAGGATGTGGCGCGCGGCTTCGTCCTGGGGTTCTTGACGAAGGAATTCACCGTCGATCGCGGGCAGGGACCGGAGCCGATGATCGCCGTGTACGTGCCCACGAACCACCTGTATCTCGGGGATGTCATCATCTGCGCACGCGACAAGGCGTCGTTTCCGGACGTCACCGTCGAACAGGGCATTCGCATTTTTCTGACCGGCGGCATGGCGCTGGCGAGCCGGCTCAAGGCGCGGCGCGGCGACGATCGCGTGGGAGATTTTCGTGTGTAATCAGCGTCCGCCGCGACAAAAGTCACCCGCCGACACAGCTTGAATAGGCCCCGTCACTTTGAGTACGATTCGGAACTTTTGAGTACCGCCCGACTCCGTGCGGTAGAGCAGTGGCACGACTCGAGCGTGTCGGGGGTCCGAGGGGCGACGTCCCCTCGGGTAATAAAGGAGAGTCATGTTCGAAACGTTCTGTTCACGAGGGGTGCGCGCCGGGACTCTGGCGGCGGTCCTCCTGTGTTTCGTTGCCGCAGCGGCTCCCGTTGTCATGGCCTCGGCGCAGGCGCCTGCTGCCGCGCCGGCAGCGCAGGCGACGGCGCATCGGGGCGGCGGCGAAGCCAACCTGGTACTCCCCGATCTGGGCAGGGTGAGCTTCCAGGGCGTGAACGCGCGAACCTTGCTGATGGGTGGCCTCGGGGTGTGCCTTCTCGGGCTCGCGTTTGGTCTCGTGATTTACAGGCACCTGAAGAATCTGCCGGTGCACCGGTCGATGCTCGAAATCTCTGAGCTGATCTACGAGACCTGCAAGACCTACCTCGTCACCCAGGGCAAATTCATCCTGATTCTCGAGGTTTTCATCGGCGTGATCATGGTGTTCTACTTCGGGTTGCTGCAGCACTTCGCGCCAACCAAAGTGGCGATCATCCTGCTGTTCAGCCTGATCGGGATCGGCGGGAGTTACGGCGTCGCCTGGTTCGGGATCAGGGTCAATACCTTCGCAAACTCGCGGGCGGCGTTCGCCGGCCTTCGCGGTCTTCCGTATCCGATCTATGCCATCCCGCTCAGCGCCGGGATGAGCATCGGGATGCTGCTCATCAGCGTCGAGCTGTTCATGATGCTCTGCATCCTGCTCTTCATTCCTGGCGACTACGCCGGATCGTGCTTCATCGGTTTCGCCATCGGCGAGTCTCTCGGCGCGGCAGCGCTGCGAATCGCCGGCGGCATCTTCACCAAGATTGCGGACATCGGCGCCGACCTCATGAAAATCGTCTTCAACATCAAGGAAGACGATGCGCGCAATCCGGGTGTCATCGCCGACTGCACCGGGGACAACGCGGGGGACTCGGTCGGCCCGAGCGCCGACGGGTTTGAGACCTATGGCGTGACCGGCGTGGCGTTGATCTCGTTCATTCTCGTCGCGGTCGCCGATCCGATCATCCAGGTGCAGCTGCTGGTCTGGATTTTCGTGATGCGCATCATGGGCGTCATCGCGAGCGGCATGTCGTATCTGCTGAACGCGGCCTGGGCCAAGGCGAAGTATGCGACCGCGACGTCGATGAACTTCGAGGCGCCACTCACGACGCTCGTGTGGCTGACCTCCCTCGTGTCGGTTGCGCTGACCTACCTCGTGTCGTATTTGCTCATCCCGACGCTTGCCGGCGATACATCGTTGTGGTGGAAACTGTCGACCGTAATCACGTGCGGCACGCTCGCGGGCGCGATCATTCCCGAGTTGGTCAAAGTCTTCACGTCGACTGAGTCTGCGCATACGCGGGAAGTGGTGACGTCGTCGCGCGAAGGCGGCGCGTCACTCAACGTGCTGTCCGGCCTGGTCGCGGGTAATTTCAGCGCCTACTGGCTCGGCATCGTGATCGTCGGCCTGATGTCGATTGCTTACGGGGTCAGCACGCAGTTTCCGGCCGGCCTGATGATCGCACCTGCGGTCTTCGCGTTCGGGCTCGTGGCGTTCGGCTTCCTCGGCATGGGTCCGGTCACGATCGCGGTCGATTCGTACGGGCCGGTCACCGACAACGCGCAGTCGGTCTTCGAGCTGTCGACCATCGAATCGCTGCCCGGCATCAAGCAGGAGCTGAAACAGGACTTCGGGTTCGACGTCAACTTCGAGCGCGCGAAGCATCTGCTCGAAGAGAACGACGGCGCTGGCAACACGTTCAAGGCCACGGCCAAGCCGGTTCTCATCGGCACCGCCGTCGTCGGCTCGACGACGATGATTTTTTCCATCATCGTGGTGCTGACGCATCGTCTCCAGCCGGAGCTGCTGCAGTATCTGTCGATTCTCCATCCACCATTTCTTCTCGGGCTGATCACCGGCGGCTGCATGATCTACTGGTTCACCGGCGCGTCGATGCAGGCGGTGACGACGGGCGCGTACCGCGCGGTTGAATTCATCAAGGCCAACATCCGTCTCGATGGAGCGGTGGCGAAGGCGTCGGTCACCGACAGCAAGAAGGTCGTCGAGATCTGCACGCAGTACGCACAGAAGGGAATGTTCAACATCTTCCTCGCGGTTTTCTTTGCCACGCTCGCGTTTGCGTTCCTCGAGCCTTACTATTTCATCGGCTACCTCGTGTCGATCGCGCTGTTCGGCTTGTTCCAGGCGATTTTCATGGCGAACGCCGGGGG
>JBKPNQ010000039.1:0-15757 GCA_046732715.1 Acidobacteriota bacterium
GGCGAGGCGGGACAGAAGCTCGAACAGTTGAAGCGGACGCTCGACGAATTGAACAAGCGCAAGTAGCGAATCCATGCCTCGAGGCTCGGCTCCTGATCTGGATGGGCGATAACCGCCCTTATGCAAATCGACTCGGTCGACGCGGCTAAAAACTGAAAGCCGCCCGCGTCCCGGTGTCACACCGGGTGCGCCACAAATGGACTGATGAGATTGCCGCTTGGATCCCACTCCAAGTCGATCGGCTGTTCGATCTCGATGTGAGGTTGCTTCTCGATCTGTGCGCGGAGATTCTCGCTAATCGCCAACCGAGCGAGTTCCAACGTATTGCGAATCCACCCGTAGGTCACATCCGCGGGATTCATCCTTCCCGTCGTCGGCGAGACCCATTGGAGACATTCGCGATCGTTCTCGAAACGCGCCGGCACGCGAATGCGCGAGGGCAAGCCCGAACTCAGTGCGTTGACTCTCGTCGCTTCCCAATCGATCTGCCGCGCCAGGCGCTCGGTCGTCACATCCGCCATGCCAATTCCCATCGCGTTCCCGTGTGTGTGCGGATCGAGATCGCGAATGAAGATCCGCTGGATTGATGGCAGTCCGGACCACGGGTTGTACTCGGACGCCTGGCCGCGGTTGACGACCTTGGCGTCCATTCCCGTGCCGCTGATGTTCTTTCCCATCTCGTCGACGATCAGCACATCCATGTCGCACGGCAGTTTCGGCATCCACGACTTCGCGAGCGTGAGATTCTCCTCATCGCGCGCTTCGATCAGCGCGGCCGGCACGACGTCGATCCTGGCGGTGTGGTGATGCGCATCCTCAACGATGGCCACGCCGCCGATCATCTTGCCCGACTGCAACACCACGCGGCCTGCCGAACGAATCACCTGCTCCAGGCCAAGCTTCTGCGCTTGGGTGTGATACTTCTGCGCCCCCGCGAACTTTCCCAGACCGATCGCCATCATCTTCATCAAGCCGCTCTCGACCCGGCCGCTGAACGTCGTGTGCCACTTCACACGTCCGACGACCATCACGCGGTCGGCGGCATGGGCAGCCGCATCCATAAAGACTTCAACGCCATCGTCCGTCTTCCCGAGCAAGACGACGTCGATGCGGCTGATGACGGGACAACCCATCGACTGTTCGGTGATTCCAAAACGCGCCAGGACTTGCGCCTGCCCTGCCGCCGTCGCGGCGCCATGACTTCCCATCGCCGGAAAGATAAATGGCGCGAAGCCGTGATCGCGCCAGTAGCCGACGACGGCGTGGACAATCGCCTCGATGTTGGCAATGCCGCGGCTGCCAACGCCGATCGCGACCCGAGCGCCCGGCGGAAGCTGTTGCGCGAACTGACTCTTCTCCATCTGGCGTCGCGCCTCGCCGCGCACGTCGGGCAGCCGGAGGTCAGGAAAGTGTTGGCGGACGATGAGGAGGCGTGACGGCAGCATCAGGAGAAGAATAGACGCAACTCGCCGTAGATCGCCTCCACGAGAGTCCCGTCGTGTTTGCCGCCGCCCTGGTCCCATTCAACGAGCAGCGCCGCGATATCCGGGGAGTGATCCATTGCAGCCAGCGACCGCCTCTTTATATCCCAGTCCTGACTGAGACGCTTGGTATCGCATTTCCGCGTTTCCCATATGGCGCTCACTGCGGGCCCAAGGACCTTCGTCATTGCGTTCATCGTTGGCTACTTCTGCGCCATCGGAATCGATGCAGCGCCGGCCCAGCCCTGGGTATTGGATCCGGTGAGGACCATCGAACCTTCCGGTTGCTGCCGTATTCGGATCGACGCTCGACCTCATCTTGAGCCTGTCGTCACACGTTCCAAGCGGCGATTCGAGGCGTACTTCGCCCGACGAACAGCTGAAGCGTACGCCGGATGAGTTGAACAAGCGCAGATAAGAGATCAGAGGAATCGACGACGATTGCTGCGGTCACGGTACCCCGGAATTAGATCCGATTCTCCGAGAGCTGCAATGGGTGCATACTAGAGGTTGTGAGCCACACGAAGCGCCCAGCACCAACCAAATCCGCACCCGCAATCGGATGGGCCGGTGTGCGAACCGAGCGGCTCGAGTACGGGGCGGGTTCAATAATTTTTGCCCAGGGCGACCTGGCCAGCAGCGTGATGTATGTCGATGCCGGTGCCGTGCGGCTGTCGGTGCTGTCGCACGCCGGAAAAGAGGCGGTGATCGCGGTACTCGATGTCGGCCATTTCTTCGGCGAGGGCTGTCTCGCGAGTCAGCCACGACGAATGGCTACGGCGACGGCGATGGCGGACTCGACCATCATCAAGGTCGAGAAGCAGGACATGGTGCGGCATCTCAACAGTCGGCCGGCGTTTGCGGATAAGTTCCTGACGCACATGCTGACACGGAATATCCGCATCGAAGAAGACCTCATTGACCAGCTCTTCAATTCCAGCGAGAAACGGCTGGCTCGTACGCTCTTGCTGCTGGCGCGCTACGGTCAACCCGAAGCGTCTCACCGGGCGCTTCCGAGGGTGTCTCAAGAAACCCTGGCGGAGATGGTGGGCACGACCCGCTCCCGCGTCAACTTCTTCATGAACAAGTTCCGGAAGCTCGGGTTCATCGAGTACAACGGCGGTTTGAAGGTCAACAACTCTCTTCTCAGCGTCGTCCTTCGCGACTGATCTCGCCTCACGTAAGGGCACCAGCCTCCGCTCGCCGGCGCGAGCGTCACCAGTCCGATGCGCACGTGCCAGCGTCGCAAGTCCGCTGTGCACATTTGAACAGCGGCTTCTGAGCGCGGAGGATAAGCTGCGCTCTGTAGAACTGCCGGCGCTGCATATTGAATGCTGGAGGACGGTTCGGACACGGGGGAAACGCGATGATGACGGGCCCGGTCGACGTTGACGGTTCGGCACTTCACACCACCAGTATCCCGTCCATGGCTGAATGGCGCAGCATCTGCGCCAGTCGTCACAACGTCCTGTTGGAAGGTCCGGCGGCCTGCACCGAAGCCGTTCTACACCTTCTGAAACCGTATCTCGGTGAGCCGGTCACGTTGAAGCGGTCGGGAGCCCCGCTCGAACTACAGTCATCTATACGGGGCGCACTAGTCGTGCACGACGTCTCGGCCTTCAGCGGGCCGGAGCAGGACCGTATACTCGGATGGCTGGACGGCCTTGATAGCCGAACGCAAGTGGTCTGCACAACGACAGAGCCGTTGTTTCCCCTGGTCGCACGGGGGTTGTTCGACGAAACGTTGTACTACCGTCTCAACGTAATCCTGCTGCAGCTCACGAGGAGTCCAGACAGAACTGTTCGCTCGCGTGAGGCTCCAGACGAACGCCCGGTCGAGCACGGTCAAGCGTCACCGGCGTCGATTGCGCTGGGAGCGGCGTCGAGCGAAGGTCCCGGCTAGTTGGACTCCAGCTTGTTCGTGTCGCGTATCTCCCTGAGGATCCGCCGCATTTCCTCGACCACGGACATCTGTTCGAGCGTCGCCTTCAGACTCTCTGCGGTCGCACTCACTGAATCCACCGCGGCGTGACGTGCGCTCTCCGCCGCGAGCCGAGCCTCTTCGCCGGCGGCGCGCGCGGTCTCGGCAGCCTCTCGGAGCTGTTCCTGCCCCTCCCGAAACAATTCAGCCATCTTGCGTTCCTGTTCGCTGGCTACGCGTGTCTCCTCAGCGACGAGCCTGATCTGCTCCGCTTCGCGTCTGACGACTTCCGCATTCGCGACGACGACCGGCACTTCCGCGTGCGGGCGACCGCCTTTGGATTCCCTGCTGCTGGTGTCCTTCTTCGGTGCGGCGTCGCGCCGCCGCGACGGCCGTTTCGGGCGAATGCGATCGTTTGCCATTGATGCCCTTTATTGATCTCAGTCAACGTACTAAAAAGGCTGCACGAGCGATGTCCCGAACCGAACACCTCAGGGAGTTCGTGGCGCCCGGCTGAGTATGTCTCATTCAGTACATCCATCCTCCTGAGCTCGGCATACGCTTGGGGCGATCGGAGACACATTCACTATGGCAGTTGGGAGATCCCCGTCAGCAGCGGGTGCCTCGCGCGCACGAGTCATCGGCCACTTTCCTGCGTCAACGATGTGGTCCGTCGAGAAGCGGCTCGCCAGTGCGGAACGCGAGCTGCGCGTGCAGTTCACGCGAATCGCGCAGCTCCAAGCCGAACTGGACCTGCTAATGGGAGCCCTCCGGCGTTTGCCCGATGCCGTCCAAAGAGATCAGCTCGGTGCAGCGATCATGCGTACATCTGATCGATCGCGGTACGACGTCGAGGAGAGAATCCAAGGCGATCGTCTCCGATTGGAATAGCGCTCTCGTTGGCGGCTGCGCCGAACGGGGACTGGGTTCTGCCGAGGAGGCACGGTGCCTGATCGCCTGCGGGCCAGACGACACTCGGCCAGCCGAAGTCATTTCTAACGCGTCATGTTGCCCGACTCGCGGTTCGATGTTTGTTCAATGTCGTACTCCGTGTCGGTGGACACAGGCGGGCGGTTTCAGCTCTAAGCCGACCGACGACCGATGGAGGGAGGCGCCGCGAGGCGGGGGGTGTCCGCGGTGTCCGGCACCGGAAGGCGGGGCGCCTCCAGGAGGCCACCGAGGTAATTTCGACTCTCGATCAACAGAGAGGCCACGTGATTGGCGCCCGCGTCCAGCAGCGTCTTCGAGCTCTCGTCCGCCAGCGCCGGCGGTGCCCATCGCCCCACCGTGATTCGCAGCTCGGGCAGTGCCGCACGAAGCCTTCGTACAAGATAGCGTGTTTTCGACGACGAGCTTGGTGGGAGATCGGCGAAGCACACGGCCGAGAACTTTCGGTCTCCCACCAGCGACAACAATTCCGCCGCCTGCATGCGCGCACTCGTGATCTCCATGGCGATCGGCATATCGTCCAGCAGATGTGCCAGCATCGCGAGCGCCACTTCGTCGGCGCCCCCGTTGACCGCGTAGCCGAGTACGCGCAGCGGCTCGCGCGGCCCCTGGAGCGAAGCATCAGCGGCCGCCGACGATGGCTCTGTCTCCGAGTGGCGGCGGATAATCCCGGCCGCGTCGGACGTCAACTCCCGCGTCGCATCGATCACCGCCGCTTCTTCTTCCGGCGAGAGCCGGTGCTCCAAGCGGTCACGCTCGGCGTAACTGAGAGCCGGCAGGAGGAGCGCGTCGAACACCGATGCAGGCAGCTCTGTCTTGATATGGTTGTCGATGAGTTCGGCCGCTTCGCTCTGGTCGCGCGCCACCAGACGCTGATAGAAACCGTACTCAGGTGCGAGCGCTGGCGCCTCGTCCATCACCAGACCGACAAACGCAAGGCCGGGCACGTGCTTGCCGAGCACGACGAGACACACGGTGAGCGGCGCTGCCATGAGCAACCCGAGCGGTCCCCACAGCCACGTCCAAAACGCGACGGACACGAGAAGCACCACCTGCGACACGCCGACGGCTCCGGCATAGAGCGCCGTTTCGAGTACGAGATTCGTAAAGAGCTCGAGCACGACGAACAAGGCGAGGACCATCAATGGACCAGTCCATCCCTTCAGCGCTGCGAGGCTGACGAGGATCGGCGCACCAGCCGCAAGCACAGGGCCGACATACGGGATGAATCGTAACGCCGCGCCCAGGAGTCCCCAGACCAACGGGTAGGGGACGTGGAAGAAGTACAGCCCGACGAAGATCGCGGCGCCGTACACCAGACTCACAAGCGACTGCATCAACAGCTGCCGGCTGACGCGACCCGCGGCCTCGTCGAACGCCTTCGTAGTCGTCGCCAGCTGTCCGTGGCCGATCAGTCCGATCAGGCGGTCCCGCAGATCGCGGCGTTCGAGCAGCATGAAGACGACCATCGCCGCAACGAGTCCCGCCGTGCTCAGCGGTCCAACGACGGGCCCGAGCCATGCGAAGGCCGAAAACCCCGTCGCCGGGTTGGAGGTCACCACAACGGGGCGCGACACGGTTCCTTTCGGCGCCTCCGTTCCCAGGTCGGTCTTGATGCCTTCCAGCGTCTCCTGCAACTTTTCGACTGGCCCGCCCTTGCTCGCATTTCGCACGTCGGCGATCTTCGTTCGGATGTTGGCGCGGTAGCCGGGCAGGTCTTCGGCGAGATTGTCTATCTGCCGCGTCAGGCCCCAACCGGCAAGAACGAGCGCTGCAAACACCAGCGTGACCACCACCAGGACGCCAGCGACACGGCCGACCCATCGTTGAAGCCAGGTGACGGGTGGCGTCAGGACGAACGTCAGCAGGATGGCGAGCGCGAATGGCACGAGGACCGCCTGTGCCCAGTGCAGAACCGCGACGACGAGCACTCCACCGGCGAATGTCACCCAGGGCCGCACGGATTTCAAGGGGTCGTCCAGGTTCCTACTCCGTTCCTACGCAGAAGACGTTGCGGTTCGGTTCGATGGGATCGTCGCCGCCGCGTGCGATCGCGATGAAGAAGATCTTCGTCGCAGGTCCAGCGTCGAAGATCTTCCCGCCCGCTCATTCCGTGGCCGCGGGCCCAACGCCGATCGAGCCGGGCCCGTCACCACACTCCGCGGCCTCCCGCGGTGACGCTCAGGCCACGCGGCGGCCGCTGACTACGCCGACCAGAAACAACACGATCGCGACGACCAGCAAGACATGGATGAAAGCGCCCATCGTATAGCCACTGACGAATCCGAGCAGCCACAGGACCAGCAGAATCACGGCGATGGTGTACAGCACGGTCATTCTCCTTCGACATTCGGCAACATGGACCCGAGGTCGGTTGCGGTTCCCTGCACCGCTCGAGACGCATCGCAATGCATGGACCATGACAGGGTCCGAACAGTCGCCGAAAGACTGGACCCTGACTCTTACATCGTGCACGCCATCGACCCGATCGAGGTGTCCCGAATGGAACATCCCTGCCTGGGTCCAGCGTTGGACACTGGAGTGAGGTTCTGGCTGCCGACTCGGTCAGGACGAATCGTGACGTGCTCGGGAGCACCGCGACGCGCCGACGCGCGGGTTAGTCATGGCAGAAAAAGGTGCAGAGTGAAATTAATCATTGCGACGACAGTAGCGACCACGTTGGCGCTCACGCCCCTGCTGGCGCAGGAGAAGGAGCCGGGAAAGCGACTGGACGATGCGGCGGCGGTGTTTTCAGAGATCATGGCGGCGCCGGACAAAGGTATTCCTCAGGATCTCCTCGAGAAGTCCCATTGCATCGTCATTGTTCCGGACCTCAAGACCGCCGCGTTCGGGGTCGGCGGCAAATACGGAAAAGGGTACCTGTCCTGTCGAAATAAGAGCGGAACCGGTTGGTCTGCGCCCGGTACGGTCCGTATCGAAGGCGGGAGCGTGGGCTTCCAGATAGGGGGGTCTTCGACGGACTTGATCATGTTGGTCATGAGTGAGCGGGGAGCGGACAAGCTGCTTGCAAGCAAATTCACCTTGGGCGCGGAGGGTTCCGCGGCGGCTGGTCCCGTGGGACGGACAGCCACGGCTCAAACGGATGCGCAAATGCACGCGGACATTCTGTCGTGGTCGCGCACCCAAGGGCTCTTTGTGGGTGTGGCCTTGGAAGGGGCGACGCTCCGCGAGGATCTGGATGACAACACCGCGCTGTATGGCAAGAAGCTGGAAAACCGCACCATCGTGCGGCAGGGCGTGCCGGCCCCCAAAGCCGCGGCCAGGCTCCTCGAGCTGCTGAACCGGTACTCGAGCAGAGAGCGCACAGACTAAGAGCTCGCTCGCTTGTTATTTCTCTTCCACACCACGCTCGTAGCGGTGTACGCGCAACGACTCGTCACCGGACGCCGCATCGGCCGCACGGTCAAAATGGAGCGGGTCTCGCAGGTTTTGCAGCTCGCGGTAGTAATAGAGTGGGGTTGGCCGGCTTCGGGTGAATGTCAGTTTCTTGAGAAACTCGATTTCCTCCACGGTCGCATCACCCCGCAGAGATGGATCCTGCAGGAAGGCCTCGAGCCCCGGCTCTTCGTTGACCGTGAGTGCGGGGTGCCGTTCCACGAACTCGAATTTTCTCGAGTGTCCGGGCGCAAGGCGATGATTCAGGACAAAGTCCATCGCGAATGTCGCGAAGTCGATGTCCCACGATTCAATCAGCGGATCCAGGAAGGTGACGCAGTTCTCGGGTGAAATGTTGAAGACATCCGTCTCCAGGAAATCGAGCGCCGTGACGCGCAACTGTTCATAGCTGGTGTCGGTGAGTCCAGCGACGAGACGAAGCCAGTTCTCATCCTTCAATTCCTGTTTCGTCGCTCGCTTGGCGACGTCCAGAAGCTTTTGGGTGACGAGCCGCTCGAGTGCGCCAAAAGGCTCCTTCTCGAACATCGCACGTATGGTTTGCGCTTTTCCTGGTGCCACCTTTCGGAGAATCAACTCCCGCACTTCCCTGTACAAAGGCGCAGGCGGATCCGCGAGCTTTCTCTTCAGGGCGTTCGTACGGACCAGATCGGCGAGCGTCCCCAACTTCCCGGCGGGCAGCCGTAAGAAGGTCTCCATCCTGTCGTAGATGTCCGTCCGCTCGGGCGCCGGCGGGGCTTTCTTTCCAGTCAACAGCTGGGAAATGTAGGACTCGGTTACCTGAGCGGCGGCCGCCAAATCCCTTTGCTCCGTCCCTAATTCTCTGAGTCGCTGGCGGATAAGGAGCGGGAAATCCAAGACGTTCCTCCGTGTGATGAATGATTAACCTAGTTATTTAATAAAATTATAGTATTGCATAAATAGATTGACATAGTTAAGTTAATTAACCTATATTGATTAACAGGATTGCAGCCTATCCCTCGATCCTTCAGGTGTTCTGAACTAAGTCAGGTTATCTGATTCCTCCTCTTAGCCCCACCAACCAAGAGGTTGCCATGTTTGCTCGCTTGGTTTCCGTCCGGCTCAAAACCGGACGCGCAGGAGAATTCACGCGGCTCCTCGACCAGCACGTCATTCCCGTACTCTGGGCGCAGAAGGGCTTCCAGGACGAACTCTGTCTGGTCGCTTCGAACGGCGTCGACGCGACCGGCATCAGCGTCTGGGACCTGAAGGAAAACGCGGAGACCTATGGCAGCGGCACCTATGCCGATGTTTTGAAGTTACTGGAGCCTCTGTGCGAAGGCACGCCTCAGGTGCAAACGTACGAGGTGACCAACTCGACGTTCCACAAGATCCCCGTCGCGTGATCGTGTGCCCCCGGTCCGTTCTTTCATCGCGAGTCGCATATTCAAATTGGCCAGGCGCCAGAAGCCGACACGCCGGGTTCGACACAATGACGTTTTGCCAGTCCCCGAGGAGATTCCACATGACTAGCGTGAGCGCTCGCATTCTGGCACTGTCGTTCTCGTGCACCGTCCTGTCTACGCCTTTGGTCTCGGCGCAGGATCTGTCGAAATACCGTGAGTTTCAATTAGGCATGAGTCTGGCCGCGGTCGCGCAACAGACGGGCGTCACCGCGGTGGCGCAGGGACCCCATCAATCTCCGGAGCTGATTCAAGAATTGAGGTGGCAGCCCCCAGACGGTCTCGCTGGATCACCACCCCGAGACTCGGTGCGGAAAGTCCTCCTCAGTTTTTTCAACGGCGAGCTGTTTCGAATCGCCGTCAGCTACGACTGGGAGAGAACCGAAGGGCTGACCGTTGAAGACATGATCGCTGCTCTTACGTCGACCTACGGGCCGCCAATCACACCTGACAGCGACCTCATCCCCTTGTTGTCCCGTAGTTCCTCTGGCAGCGACAAGATCGTGGCTCACTGGGAAGACACGCAGTACTCGATCAACCTCGTTCGCCCGTCTTACGCGTCCACGTTTGGATTGGTGATGCTGTCAAAGCGGTTGGATGCACTGGCCCGCGCGGCCATGGTCGAAGCGATCTGGCTGGACGACCAACAGTCGCTCGCACGAGCCATCGGACGCAAAAGGAGCCTGGAGGACCAGGACCATGTCAGGCAAGACCAGGCCAGGACACGAAACAAAGCGACCTTTCGACCCTGACGCTTTTCTATATCCTTCGGCCGTCGTACGCCCAGTGAAGGACGGCCTGCCGCTGGCGCCTCCGACATTCGACATCGCCGGGTTCGCAGTGCTTCCGAATCGCCGCCACGTGCCGCGCGATCGCCCGCCAGCGTCGAATCTGACGGGCGTCGTCGGCGGTTCTGCGGCCCATGTAGTAGCGGCAATACCACTGGAACCACCCACGTGGATCCTGCTTGTGGATCCATCCGCGGCGACGCCAGACAGCGAGCGACTGCGAGGCGTTCACGCCGAAACAATTCAGCCGCGCGTCATGCCGCTCGGCGCAGAGCCTGGCGCGGGCGAACCAGCTGCGTGGAAACTCCTCCTGGCAATCCGTCATGTACTTCCCGCCGAAGATGCCGAGCCGCAGCATCTCTTTCGGCGTCAGATCCGGCGTGAACCCCGGCGCGAAGTTCCGGCCGACCGGCTCAGTACGCCAGTAGACGTAACCGCGCTGCATCCGATCGGTGATGATCACCTTCTTCCTCATCGCCGTCATACGCGATTCCGCAACGTCAGCTCGACCGGATGCGGCCGCAGATAGACCTGGCCGGCCAGATACGGCACTCCGCAGCGCCGGATGTGATGGGCGAACAGCGTGAGCGGCACGACCAGCGGGACACGCCTGCCGCCATAATCCTGGATGAGAGCAAGCAGTGCGGCCCGGCTCTCCCGATCGAGCGCCTGCTTGAAGTAGCCGAGCATGTGCTCATCGGCAGGTCACACCTTTCGATCGCGCAACCGGCGGAAGGCTACCGGCGTCTGTCTTCTGAGCGCGACGTGCGATCTCATGCAGGAGACCGCTAAACATCCACTCGTGCACGGGATGGAGGGCATACCAGTACGCACGGCCCAGCAGGCCTCGAGGGTCGAACGTCGCCGTCTGGCGGACGAGCGATCGCCGGCCGTCGTCGAGCGGCGTCACCTCGAATTCCAACCAACCTCGTCCAGGCAACTTCAGATCGGCCCTGAGCCGCAGGCGTCGATCCGGTTCGTACGCCTCGACGGTCCAGCCGTCGATGACATCTGTGAGCCCGCAGTTCTCGGGATCGCGACGGCCGCGTCCCATGCCCACGCCTCCGAAACCGAGGTCCAGCCAGCCTCGCGCTCGCCACAGCGAGTTCCCGAAGTACCAGCCGTTCGTGCCGCCAATCTGCCTGATCGGAGCAAAGACCTGCGCCGGGGGCGCGTCCAGAATCGTGGTCCGCGCGTCGACCTTCTGACGTAACCGAGCACCCTCCTCGATCGCCTTCGCCAGCGCCAGGCGCAACGGCGTCGGTTCGATCCGGAACGCGTCGAATACCGCTGACGATCTGACCACCGTCGGGTTCTTTAACCCTTCCACCAGCGCGCGGCCGACGCGGGCCTGTGCCGGTGTCACCAGTGCGAGCCAGAGTCCCGACAGGTGCGGCGTCAACAGCGGCACGGGCAGCAGCCAGCGGCGCAGCCCGCGGAGCTGCGCGTACTCCCGCATGATGTCCCCGTACGAGACGACGTCTGGACCGCCGATCTCGAACACCGCACTGGCAGTGTCAATCAGTTCCAAGGCCGCCGATAGGTACGCCACCACGTCGTCAACAGCCATGGGTTGTGTCAACGTCGCGACCCATCGCGGGCACACCATGACGGGCAGGCGCTCGACCAGCGCTTCGATCATCTGGAACGACAGACTTCCGGCACCCACTACGATCGATGCTCTGAACTCAATGACCGGAACGCCACTGGCGCGCAGGACGGCTCCGGTTTCGGCTCGACTCTGGAGATGGCTGGAGAGCGAACCCGCCTGATCTGCCAGGCCGCCCAGATAGATGATGCGCCGGACGCCGGCACCAGCCGCCGCACGGCCGAAGTTTGCAGCCGCATGCCGATCCACCTCCGCGAAATTGGCGCCGACCGACATCGAGTGCACCAGGTAGTAGGCCGAGTCCACGCCGGCAAGAGCGAGGTTTAGCGACTCCTCGTCCAGGCAATCACCCTGAACGACTTCCGTCGTCGATCGGGTTGCCTGGACGCGATCGGGATTCCGCGCAAGGCACCGCACCGGCCGGCCGGCCTCTTCGAGATGTCGAAGAAGACGGCCGCCGATGTATCCCGTCGCGCCGGTGAGGAGGACTGGTCCGTCCATGCGCCGGCCTATTCGTCCTTCGGCAGGATGACGCTGTCAATCACGTGGATGACGCCGTTGGTTGCGGTGATGTCGGTCTTCACGACTGTCGCGCCGTCAACGGTCACCCCGCCATCGCGGGATGCGATCGTCAGGGTGTCCCCGCTGACCGCCTTCACCGAGCTGGTTTTGACGACGTCGGCTGCCATTACTCTCCCGGCGACGACATGAGATGTGAGGATGCGCTGCAGCTTCGACTTGTTCTCGGGCTTCAGCAGCGCTTCGAGCGTTCCTGCGGGCAGCTTCGCGAACGCCTCGTCGGTCGGCGCAAACACCGTGAAGGGTCCGGCTCCCTTCAGCGTCTCGACGAGGTCCGCCGCCTGGAGTGCCTTCGCAAGGGTCTTGAACGATCCGGCCGCTACGGCGGTATCGACGATGTCCTTGTCAGCACTGGCAGCACGCATGTTGGCAGCGACGCCAGTGATCGTCATGGCGGCCACGATTCCTGCAATCATCTTCTTCTTCATTGTTTCTGCTCCGTGATCGAGTTGCGGTTGACGAACTAACGAGTCGCGATCGCCGCGGGCTGCGCCCAGCGGCTCTGCACGCGCTTCCACGACACTGCCTGATACAGCCCGGCCAGACCGACCAGCCCGTAGACGAGTGCGCTGGCCGCGGAGACCTCACCGAACTGCATCCCGAACACGGTCGCGACGAGGTCGAAACGGGCGGCGGCGATCAGCCCCCAGTTGAGCGCTCCGACGACGACAAGAACCGCGGCGATGACGTCGATCTGCTTCATGACTCTTCCTCCTGTGCTGCGTCCGGCACCTCGCCGGCGCAATGCATGTATTAACTGTAGTGCACATTTATTTGCTTTAAAGTAAAATCGACGCTCGGCCGCAAAGTCATGTGAATGGGACGACAGGAACCGCGCGTAATGTGACTGTCACGACAAACTGGAGGGGGAATGCTGTCGCCAACGCTGGAAGAAGGGCTCAAGGACTATGGGATCGGCGTGAAGATCCGCGCCTTACGCCTGAAGAAGAAGATGGGTCTCGTCGAGCTGGGGCAGCATTCCGGGCTGTCGCCCGCGTTGCTCTCGAAACTCGAGACCGGGCGCCTGTTCCCGACGCTGCCGACGCTGCTGCGGATCGCGCTCGTCTTCAGCGTTGGCCTCGACTATTTCTTCGCCGGCGCGCGCGAGAAGCCGCTCGTGGCGGTGGTCCGGAAGGCGGAGCGCGTGCAGCTGCCAGAGCGTCAGGATGGGAAGGACATGTCTTATCGCTTCGAGTCGCTGGACTACCCCGCGACCGAGCGGCGGTTCAACTCGTACTACGCCGAGTTCCTTGCCGTGGCGCGCGACAACGTCCGGCTGCACACGCACGCGGGCGTGGAGTTCATCTACACGCTCAAGGGCAGGTTGAACGTTCACATCGACGGCCAGGAGCACGCGCTCGAGTCCGGTGACTCGATGTACTTCGACTCCGGCGTTCCCCATGGGTACCGCCGCGGCGGCAGCTCAACATGCTGCGCCATCGTGGTGACGACAGCCTGATCGCCTCGTCAGCGAGTTGTCGCTTCGGAGGCTCGTCTGATGAGGTCGCGCGTTACCGCGGCGAAATCATTTCGCATCACGGATGGCCTCGAGATCGTTTGAGCGTTGCTCGAAATCGCCCCTCGACGGATTCCTGAGACGAAAACGACATGGTCGGAACCGCGTCCGCTGGCGCGCATGTTGATAGAAACGGTGACGTCCCCGGACCATGACGTCTGGGACACGCAACCGGAGGGACGGATGACGACCGAACTCGACACCTTTTACGAAATGGTTGAAGACATTGGTATTGCGATGATGACGACGCGGCGGCCCGACGGGCATCTCGAGTCCCGCGCGATGGCGAACCAGAAGCGTGCGGCAGGAGCCGATCTATGGTTCGTGACCGCGGAGGGCACCGGCAAGCTTCGCAGCCTCGAGGCTGACCCGCACATCAACCTCTCGTACTACCAGGATCGGACGCGCGAATGGATCTCGGTCTCCGGCCTGGCGGCGATCTCACGCGATCGGCAGAAGATTCACGAGCTGTACGCGCCCGACTGGAAGATGTGGTTTCCGGACGAGGGTGATGCGCGGCACGGCACACCGGACGACCCGCGCCTGGTGCTCATCGCGGTCGAGATTCATGGGGCGGTGTTCCTGGAAGTCAACAAGCCGCAGCCGGTGGTCCTGTATGAACTCATGAAGGGCTGGCTGACCGGGACCGAGCCGGAGCTCGGGAAGATGCACACACTCAAGCCCTGATCCTCTGCCAGGTTTTAGTCGATCTTCCCAAATGCGCGGCAGAATCCAAATCGCATTGCATAAGCTGCGAGGCACTGATGATTTGCAGCGGCCTGATCCGGAATCGTCGACCCCCAGAGACGAATCGACCATGAAGGCTGACAGCGCGTCATCTGGACGACAGCGAGCATGACGAGAACGAGCCACGCCCTCGAACGGCTGGACTACCGGATGGAACGCCTCTTGGCGGACGCCGGTATCCCTCGAGCGGATCTTGATGACCCGGACGGGCGCATACCGTGCACGGTGTGGTTCCGATGCTTTGCCGAGCGTGGAAGAACTCCCGATGAAGAATGGGGGCATGCGGTTGGCAACCTCGCCATCGGGGCGTTCCCGCTCATTGACTACTTGACCGTGACGTCGGCGCGCTCACTTCAGCGCCGGCTCGCGCGGCCGTCGCATCTATTCGACCGACGGCCGCGTGTTTAACGAAGGACCTCTACCGCTCGAGTCTTGTCACGGTTCCTGGAAGACTGCCGGAGTGGCCACCAAGCAGGAAGGGCAAGACGGCCGGCAATGGTCAAGGGTGCCTCCGCCGTCGGCGTCAAACCGCCGACGGCGATTCCATTTGCCCGCACCGTGCCCGCTATTCGAACCGCCGCCCAACCGCTGTCGAGCACCCGGTTCTGTACACGGTGCCATCGGCCTTGTAGAACTCGTTGGTGCCGGACGAAGTGAAGTGTGCGGCGTCGACCAACTCGATCGTATGAGTCACTTCCTGCCAGCCGGCGAAGAAGCCGGGGGAGACCGGCAGATTCGGCGGCGTGTCGAAGAGGATCAACGCGATCATTCGTTGGAGGTAGGTTTGCCCGGCCTGCTGAGTCCAGGTCCCCGTTCCGGGAGGGCGCTGCCCGATCGCGAACGCGGGGCTGGCGGTGCTCTCGCTCATCGTTCCGCCGCGATGGAACGTGACCAGCGAGGTGAACGATCCGCGTGGCGCGCCGGTCGCGCAGTCCCGGAGTGTCACCTGAACGATCCAGGTACCGCCAAGTCCTGACGCAGATTCGTCCGACTGTGCGATGACGGTGCGGCTTGACGCTACGACAAGCGTGCCCGCCAGGGCGAGCGCGATGGCCCCTCCGCCCCAAGGGTTCGAATACTTCCAGCTCATGGGTTTCCTCCCGCCGACAATCACGTCAGCTCAGCAATGACGCCGGAGTTCCTGCTCGGCGCGGGTGACATCCTGCGACCGGAGATCCCCTCCCGGCCAGAGAGGATTGCTGGAGAATCTCTGGAGTTTTTCTGGAGCGGCAACTGGCAGAGCGCGGCGGGCTTATGGCATTGTACGCGTGCGTCTGGACGTGCGATGTCGGATTCCTGCGAGACGTTTCGCTTTCGCGATTTCGAGCTC
>JBKPNQ010000040.1:0-29393 GCA_046732715.1 Acidobacteriota bacterium
CTTCTTTGCATTGGCGGCCACGCTGATGCGCCAGATCCTCGTCGATCACGCCCGACGACAACACGCCGACAAGCGGGGCGGGCGCGCCACCATGGTGAGCTTGGACGGCGTGTTGCCAGTCACCCAACCGTCGAGCGTGGACGTGCTCGCCCTCGACCAGGCGCTCAATGCGTTATCTTCAATCGATGACCGTCAGTGTCGGGTCGTGGAGCTGCGATTCTTTGCGGGGCTCACCATCGACGAGGCGGCCGAGGCGCTCGGCGTTTCGCCAGCGACTGTGGAGCGCGAATGGGCCTTAGCAAAAGCCTGGCTTTATCGCCACTTGTCGTCGCAGGCGTGACCGAGTAAATCGCGCTGGCAGATGCCGGGGAGTCGATCGCCGCGCCTTGATTTAGGAGCGCTCTGCAAGGTCTACGTCGTTTCACCAAGCCAGACGTCGTGCGGTCAGGTCAGAATGCGCCCGGTCCGGCGCCCGCGCCGCTGAAAGAACCCTTATCGATAGGGATGCAGGGATTCGAGGATCGGGATTCGAGGATCGAGGATTCGAGGATCAGCGATTGAGGATTAGTGATCAGTGATGAGCGATTGATTTACCGGTACGGGGATTCGAACCCCGGTCCCGTGGCTGAGAACCACGTGTCCTGACCCCTAGACGATACCGGCACGCGGGCCCGACAAGAACCTTCAATGTTAGCAGCCGCCCGCAAAAAGGGTCAAGCGAACGCACCAAACGTCCCGGAGCGATGTAGGACCTGAAACGATCGGCACTTTTCTGAAACAATAAGCCCGATGCGCTACCTGATCGGACTCATTCTGCTTCTGTTGATCGCCCTCGGCGCGGCCTACGTCGCAGCCGGGCGGGGCGGCCCCCCTTCCATCACGATTGCCAAGCCGGAGAAGTGGGTCGGCGTCAGCACCCCCCTCGAAGTGGACATCGGCGCGCCCGGCGCGCAACTCAAGACCCTCTCGATCGTGTTCGATCAGAATGGTAAGCAGACGACGCTCTATTCGATGGAGAACGGGCAGCCGTCGGGTGAAGGCGTCAAGCTGGATGGTCCGGACAAGCTGATCATCAGCCGCACAATTGGGAAAGAGACCGTTCCCGGTTTGCAGACGGGGGCAGCCCGGATTACGGTCACGGCTTCGCGCACGGCACTTCACGGCCTCCGCACGCTGCAGTCAAGCGCCAGCCACGACGTGCAAGTCCGGCTCGAGCGGCCGCAGGTCTCGATCGTCTCGTCGAAGCACTACATCAATCTCGGCGGCTCGGAGATGGTCGTCTATCGCGCGACACCGGCGGATATCACGTCGGGCGTGCTCGTCGGCGACCTCGAGTATCCGGGTTACCCGGCGTCAGGTGCCTCCAGCATCGAGGGGGTGAAGCTCGACGATCCAACCCTTCGCATCGCGTTCTTTGCCCTGCGATACGACCAGGATCTGAAGACGCCGATCAGATTGTTCGCGCGCGACGAGGCCGGCAACACGGCGCGCGCTGATTTCGATTACACCACCTTTCCGAAACCGTTCAAGAAGAGCAAAATCCCGCTCGACGACAAATTTCTTGACCGCGTCGTCCCGGCCATTCTGGCGGGTACGACCGAGGTGAAGCCAGAGGGGGACAACCTCGCGAAGTTTCTCGTAATCAACGGAGAGCTGCGACGCAAGAACGCGGCAAAGATCGCGTCGTTTGCGAAGGAGTCGTCGCCGGAAATCCTGTGGCGCGGCGTCGTGTTCCATCCGTTTGGCAACAACGCCGTCGAGTCTGCGTTCGCCGATCAGCGCACCTACATCTACAACGGGAAGGAAGTCGATCAGCAGGTGCACCTCGGCTTCGACCTGGCGTCGTTCACGAACGTCAAGCTTGTCGCCGCGAATCGCGGAAAGGTCGTGTGGGCCGACGAGCTCGGCATCTACGGCAACTGCGTGATCATCGATCACGGGATGGGCGTGCAGTCGCTCTACGGGCATCTCTCGTCCATCGGCGTCAAGGCCGGACAGATGGTCGAGAAGGAACAGGAGATCGGCAAGAGCGGCATGACCGGGCTGGCGGGAGGCGATCACCTGCATTTCACGATGCTCGTGAACGGCAACATGGTGAACCCGGTCGAGTGGTGGGACGCACACTGGATTCAGGATCGAATTCTGCGGAAGTTGAAACCCTGACCCGCGAAAAAGGTGGCTGGCACCTTTCCCGGAAAGGTGCCAGCCACCTTTTTTCTGTGATATTTGTATAAGACCATGCAAATGAATGGGTTGCGGCTGTTTCTTGCCGTCTCCTCGGTAGCCGTCTGCCTGGGCTGCCAGGGACAGCAGGAACCCGCGCCGAGCGCGCCACCGGCCAACGCGAAACGAGTCGATGAATCAAAAGCCGGATCCGTCGTCGGGCGCGTCACGATCGAAGGGGCGGTGCCAGCGAATCCGCGAATCGACCTGGCGGCCGATCCATACTGTGCCAGTCAGAACTCGTCCGGCGCGACATTCGAGAACTTCGTCGTCTCCGCTGGTGGACTGAACAACGTGTTCGTTTACGTGAAGGATGGCCTCGGTGACTATGGGTTCGATGTGCCAACCGAACCGGTCAAGCTCGATCAGCTCGGCTGCCAGTATCGCCCCCACGTGCTCGGCGTCCGCGTCGGGCAGAAACTCGTGATCGGCAATAGCGACGACACGCTGCACAACGTGCACGCGATGGGGAAGTCGAACGGCGAATGGAACAAGGGACAAGCGCTCAAGAACATGAGCGACACAAAAGTGTTCAAGACGCGCGAAGTGATGATCCCGTTCAAGTGCGACGTTCACAACTGGATGCGCGCGTACGTGGGCGTCATGGAACATCCATACTTTGCCGTGACGCACGATGGCGGCACGTTCGAATTGAAGAATCTTCCCGCCGGCACATACGCGGTTGAAGCATGGCATGAAACCCTTGGCACCCAGACACAGACCGTCACGCTCGGTGAGAAAGAATCAAAACAGCTGACCTTTACGTTCAAGGCGCCGGCGGCAGGGACGAATTGATTTCATGATCTGGCTCAATCGCTACGCGAAACTCGTGGCCGCTTCAACGGTGCTGCTGATCGCTGCCGGGGGAATGGTCACGAGCACGGGTTCCGGGCTGTCGGTACCGGACTGGCCGAATACGTACGGCTGGTTCATGTTCTCGTTTCCGATGAGCAAGTGGGTCGGAGGCATCCGCTACGAACACACGCACCGGCTGATTGCGAGCACGGTGGGATTTCTCACGATCATCCTGGCGTTGTGGACGTGGCGGGTTGAACCGCGCGCCTGGGTCAGACGTCTGGGATTTGCCGCGCTCGGTGCGGTCATTCTCCAGGGCCTGCTCGGCGGGCTGACCGTACTGTTTCTGCTGCCACCGGCAGTCTCGATCGGCCATGCCGCGCTTGCGCAGCTGTTCTTCTGCATCACGATGACGCTCGCCGTCGTCACCTCCCCATCATGGACGGGGCTATCGACGCCGGCAAACGATCTGATGCTTCGACGCATTACCCTCATCACCACCATCCTCATCTACTGTCAGATTCTGGTGGGCGCGACGATGAGGCATATCGGCGCGGGACTGGCGATTCCGACATTCCCGCTCGTGTTTGGCGGGATCGTGCCGCCGCAATGGACGGCGGCGATTGCCGTCCATTTCGCCCATCGGGTCGGTGCGCTGATCGTCGTGGTTGCCGTGCTGCTCACCGCCGCTCACGTCAGGCACTGGCATCGCCAGCGGCGTGAGTTCACTCGACCGGCGATGCTCCTGGTGCTTCTCGTCTGCTCGCAGGCGACGCTTGGCGCATTTGTCGTGCTGTCGTCGCTGCAGCCGATTATCAACACCGCACATGTCGTCAACGGTGCGCTGGTGCTGGCAACGTCCCTGGTTCTGACGCTGCGCGTGTATCGCCACGGCATTCACGAGCCGGCAATTGGCGGCAGCCCGGCGGCGGCGCGAGCCCATCGGCCCGTCCTGGAGAAGAGTCTGCGCGAGGTGCGCGGATGAAGAGTGACGCGCTCACGTTGACCGCTGCACGTAGCCGGACCAACGATTTCGTCGCGCTCGCGAAGCCGCGGCTGAACCTGCTGGTGGTTGCGTCGGCGCTGGCGGGATACGTGATGGCCGGCGGGGAAATGCTCGATGCGATCCGTGTGGTGTGCACGGTTGCCGGCACGGCGCTCGTCGCCGGCGGCGCATCGGCACTCAACCAGGTGTTCGAACGGGTCCCCGACAGTCTGATGCGGCGAACGAGAATGCGGCCGATGCCTGACGGGCGGTTGCAGCCCTTCGAGGCGGTCGTGTTCGGAATTGCTCTCGTCGTCGGGGGGCTGGCGCTGCTCGGAGCTGGCGTCAATCTCATCAGCGCGGCCGTGGCGCTGGCGACGCTGTTGACCTACGCGTTGATTTATACGCCGCTCAAACGCCGGACCTCTTTCGCGACGGTCATCGGTGCCATTCCTGGCGCGTTGCCGCCGGTGATTGGATGGGCGGCGGCGCGCGGGACGCTTTCGCAGGGCGCCTGGGTCCTGTTTGCGATCGTATTTCTCTGGCAGCTGCCGCACTTCCTTGCGATTGCGTGGATGTACCGCGAGGACTACGCCCGCGCCGGTTTCCCCATGCTTCCCGTGATCGAGCCTGACGGCCGCAGCACCGCGCGACAGGCGGTCTTTTACTGTGCGGCGCTGCTCCCTGTCAGCCTCGGCCCGACGCTCCTCGGCATGGCGAACACCGTGTATTTCGTTTCCGCGCTCGTGCTCGGGTCGCTGTTCCTCGCCCTGACGCTGAGATTCGCGAGAACTCGCACCGCAGGTGACGCCCGCCGACTCTTCTTCGGATCGATCATCTATCTGCCAATTCTCTGGATCCTGATGATCGCCGGCCGCGTGTGACGCTCTCCGACCTTCCCGCGCTCAATGCGACGCTGAACGGCTCGGCAGCGATCTTGTTGTTGATCGGGTATCGATTCATCCGCCGTGGTGAGATCCGCCGTCACCGCGCAACCATGCTGTCGGCCTGCACGGTCTCGACGGCGTTCCTGACCTCCTACGTCATCTACCACGCAAACATCGGATCCAAGCCGTTTACCGGACAGGGGCCGATTCGAACCGTCTACTTCGCAATCCTCCTGACGCACGTCGTACTTGCCGCGACGGTGCTTCCGCTCGCGCTCATCACCGTGATTCGCGGACTGCGCGGGCGCTTCGATCGGCACCGGGCGATCGCCCGGTGGACCTTCCCGATTTGGCTCTACGTCTCGGTCACTGGCGTCGTCGTTTATCTGATGCTGTATCAGATGCACTAGTACCGGGATCCGGGAAACCGGGATCCGGATCGGGGATCCGGAATCCGCGCCTCGCGGCTCGCTATTGGCTGCCGGCTCTTTGGGAAAACCAATCGTGAAGCGTCCCAGCATCTTCTCCGGCCTCCTCCTCCTTGTCGTCTGTGGGCTGGTCGCGATCCATTCAGCGTGCAATCGACGTCCGCGGCTGACAACGATCGTCCACGGCAGAGATGGTCCGCCCACTCTGATGTTGCTTCATGGGTATGGATCATCGGCCGAGCAATGGGCACCCTTTGCGCAAACGATCCGCTGGCCTTCGAGTGGACGATTCGTGTTTCCCCAAGGACCAGAACAGACGGTGCCGCCCGATGGCCCCGTGAATGGGCGGGCGTGGTGGCGACTCGACCTGGCTTCGCACATTCCTGCAGGCACATCGATCCCGGACCTGTCCAAGACTCGGCCTCCCGGACTGAAGGTGGCAGCCGGCATGGTGGAGGACGCTCTAGGCGATCGGAGGATCGTTCCCCGCGGACCCGTGGTTCTTGGCGGATACTCGCAGGGAGCCATGGTGGCCAGCGAAGTGGCCTTTCGATCCCGCGTGCGACTCTCGGGTCTGGTCCTCCTTTCTGCCACGCTCGTCGACGAAGCGGAGTGGCAGCAGCATTTTCAAGAACGGCGCAATGTTCCGGTCTTTCTCGCGCACGGACGCGCGGATCGAGTCCTCTCCTTCGAGATCGCGGAGCGGTTCCGCGAGAAACTCGAGGCCGCTGGCGTCAAGGTCACCTGGTGTCCGTTCGATGGCGGGCACGAGATTCCCGCGGAGGTGGTCGTCGCGTTGAACAATTTCATCGAGCAGCTTCACCTCGCACGCTAACGACAACGCAGTTCAGTGATTCAAGGATTCAGTGATTCAAGGATTCAGTGATTCAAGGATTCGGGATTCAAGGATTCGGGATTCAACGATCAGTGATTCGGGATCAGTGATTAGTGATGAGCGATTCAGCCTCATCCATTGATCCCCAGAGGCTGGGCGGCATCGCGATGCTGCTGGTCGCCGGCCTTCTCTGCCTGTTGTACGTGTACCGGCGACGAACCTACATCTTGTGCTGGGTCGCGGGCTGGGTGGTCACGGCGCTGTCGATGCTTCTTGCGTCGCCGCATTTCTCGTCCGAAAAAGCGGCCCTCGCGGCCTACGGAATTTCGCAGTTTCTGGCCATCGTTGGCGGGCTGGGTTTCGTGCTCGCCGCCGACGCCTACCGTGCACGGCTTCGCGTCGTTCGCAACTCGATCCTCGCCCTGGTGCCGCTCTTTATGTGGTTTGCCCTTGCCCCGATTGTGCTGCGTGCCGGGGCGGCCTTCGCGCCGGGACATCTGCTGATCGCCGGCACGCTGACCGCGGCTGGCCTGGGGCACTTTTCGCTGCTCCGCCAGGCGCGCATGCTTGGCGCGGTCGTCGTTGGAACCGCGCTCGTCGCGATCGCCGGTTCGCATCTCTGGCTCGTCGCCGGCGCCGCGACCGCTTCAACTCAGACGGTCAACGGTCACACGTTGCTCGACCTTGCGCTGTACCTGGTCGTCGCCCTGGGAATGCAGCTGATGGCGTTCGAAGACATGACCTACGAGCTGCGAGTCACCAACGCACGACTGGAAGCCGCTCGCGAGGAGCTGAGTCATCTCGTCACCACTGATGCTCTGACCGGCTGCCGCAATCGCCGGTACTTCGACCAGGTAATCGGCCGCGAAGTACAGCGCCACCGCCGCTACCGCATTCCGCTTTCGCTGGTGTTCATTGACGTCGATCGCTTCAAGATCATCAACGACACGTTCGGACACGAGGCCGGCGATCGTCTGCTGCAGCGCGTCGCGGGATTTCTCATCCGGAACGTCCGCGAGGTCGACTACGTGTTCCGCTGGGGAGGCGACGAGTTTCTGATTCTGATGTCGTGCCGCGAGGACGAGGCGATCCGGAAGGCCACCGATCTTCAGGCGGCGTTCGCGGCGTCTCTCGAAACTGAGGACCTGCCAGCGGGTGTCGGATTGAGCGTTGGCTGCGTCGAGGTTTCAGGCGAGTCGGACGATATTGTGGCGCTCGTCAAAGTCGCTGACGAGAGGATGTACGAAGATAAGAAGCGGTGACCTCGCCCTCCGCGCGGCGGTGTGACAGGCTGCTGGCTTCTGGCGGCAGGCTACTGGCTCTGAGACCGATTCGAGGATTCAAGGATCAGGGATCCGCGGATCAGGGATTCAGGATCAGCGATTCGCGATTCAGCGCTACCGATACAGCAGATACTTGGCCCGTAGCGTCCGCCACTTCGCCTCGCCAGCAGCCCACATAGTGACCACCTCGTTCGGATCCGCCCCGGCGCGTATGCGCGTCAAGCCTTCCTTTGATCCAAACAGCCGATCGGCAGACTCGAGCTCGAACTTCCCGCCGTACAGCTTGTTGAGCGCGCTGGCGATCTCGACGCCCACTCGAACGGGATGGACCGCGGCGCGATCGGTGACGATCATGAACACGCCGCCACACTCCTCGTTTGCATACTTGCTCGTCGTCGGCGTAAACCGCACGGGATAGAAACGGATTCCTGGAATGTTGCGCGCGTTGAGTGCGTCGGCGAGGGCGACGCCATCAATCCATGGCGCCCCCACTTGTTCGAACGGCGTGTCGGTGCCGCGCCCGACCGACAGGTTGGTGCTCTCGAATGCGCCGATGCCCGGATAGAGCGTCGCCTGAATCAGGTTCCGCATGTTGGGCGACGGGTTGATCCAGGGAAGGCCGGTGCCATCGAAATACTCGTCACGCTTCCAGTTGCGCAATTGAACGACGCTGAGATTGGCGCCGATCTTGTTCTCGACGTTGAACAACCGGGCCAGCTCGCCGAGCGTCATGCCGTGCCGGATGGGCATCGGATAGTAGCCGACAAAACTGAGCGCCGCCTTGTCGAGCGTTGGACCCTCGATCTGATACCCGCCAATCGGATTCGGCCGATCCAGCACGACCACGGCCACCTTGTTCTTGGCGGCCTCTTCCATGACATACGCCGTGGTCGTCATGTAGGTATAGAAGCGCGCGCCGATGTCCTGGAGATCGATCACCATCGTGTCGATCCCCTCGAACATCGCGGGCGTCGGCCGGCGGGTGTCACCGTAGAGCGATTGGATCATCAACCCCGTCTTCTCGTCGGTGGCCGAGGGCACGTTCGCGTCCAGGATTCCGCGGATCCCATGCTCGGGGCTGAACAGGCGCACCAGCGTCACCCCTTTCGCTCCGTGCAGCAGATCAATCGTGGTTGCGCCGTCGCGAGCGCGGCCGGTGTGATTGGTCACGAGCCCGACCCGTTTTCCTTGCAGCGCGCTGAAGCCATCCGCTCGCAGTACGTCGATGCCGCTGAGCACCGGCGGCAACGGCGCCGACGCCGGCGACGTTCCGGATGGACCGAAATCGCGGCCCGTCATCATCATGGAGGTGCGGACTGGCGGGGTCACATCGTCGATCACCGATGCCGCAATCGTCGCCACACGCGCGCGCAGCGGCGTGACATCTCCCTTGCCGTCAGGATGCACACGGTTCGATAGGAACACCACGAACATTCCGGTGGTGGGGTCGATCCAGAGAGATGTGCCCGTGAACCCGGTATGCCCGAACGAACCGATCGGCAACAGCTCGCCGCGATTCGACGAATACGCGGAATCGATGTCCCAGCCGAGGCCACGGACGCTGCGGTCTCGCGGATCCGTCGCCGCGGTGGTCATCTTGGCGACGGCAAGCGGCGACAGGATTCGGGTGCCGTGATAGGCACCGCCGTTGAGCAGCATGCGACAAAAAATCGTGAGGTCCGTCGCCGTGCTGAACAAGCCGGCATGGCCGGCGACGCCGCCCATTCGTCTCGCGGTCGGATCGTGGACGACGCCGCGAAGCATCGACATCCCCGACCCCTCGCATGGCCACCCGAGCGGCGTGCAGCTCTCAGTCGGCGCAATACGACCGCGAAGGGCAGCCGGCGGAAGGAACGTCGTGTCCTTCATGCCGAGCGGCGCAAAGATTCGGTCGTGGGCAAACTTGTCGAGCGTCTCTCCGCCGACGCGGCGGACGATGTCGCCGAGGAGGAAGTAATTGATGTCGCTGTAGACAAATCGTTCGCCGGGAGCGGCGGTCGGCACCTCCTCAATCGCAAGCTCGATGGCTTTCTCCGAACCGCTCCACATGTCGCCCAGATCCACGTCGGGACGGAGGCCGGAGACGTGGGTCATCAGGTGGCGGACCGTGATGTCCTGTTTGCCGTAGCGCTCGAACCCCGGAATGAATGTCGACACCCGGTCGGTCAGGCGTATCTTTCCTTCTTCGAGCAGGATCATCACGCTGGTGGTCGTCGCGACGACCTTGGTGAGCGAAGCCATGTCAAAGATCGTATCGAGCGTCATCGGCTCGGCTGCCGGCACGAGCGCACGATGCCCGATCGCTTTCTCATACAAGATGCGATCCCCGCGACCGATCAGTACGACGGCGCCGGGGAGCTTCTTCTCGCCAATCGCCTGCTGGACGAGCGGCTCGATCGCTTGAAGTTTCTCGGTCTGCTGCGATGAGGACGTTGACGGAGACTGCGCCGTGAATGAGCCGGCGCCGAGCGCCACCAGGATCGCAACAACGAGGTATTTCATGCTCGGATTATAGACGGGGCGGCCTGAGTGCGAACGTTCGATCTCGGACGACGGCGTGGCGAGGCCGCGTGGACTACCGGAGCGTGGTGATTGCCTGCATCCGCCGATCGGTCGACTGGAAGAAGAATCCTTCCCATGCCCGGCGGATGCCGTCCACTTTTGCAACCTGTCCGTTGTCGGGCGCCTTTCCCACAGAGACGAGATAGACGAATGCCTGGCGGTGCACTCGCGCAGATTCGGCCGCGGAAGGCGATCGCGGGCCCTCGATGGCGATGACGTCCTGGATGAGGACATCGCGCCGAGTTCCGTTGAAGGTAATCCCCACTTCCGGCGCCGACTCGCGCGTGCGGTCGCTGGACATGTTCGTCGGGCTCTCGACGTAGAAGAACGGAGGAACCGCGCTGTCCGGTATCAGCCCCATCGCGTACTGATCGAGCAGGCTGTAACGCTGGACCGCGGCAACCGTTCGGAACGAGCCGCCGCCCAGGTCCTCGATGTCGTTGCCTTCCATCACCGAGGCATCCGAATCGAAGAAGAAGCTCCAGTGAGCGAGATCCCGGCCGAGCAGCACGTCGGATTGCTGCCCGGTCCGATCGCGGAACTCGAGGAAGGCAAGCCAGCGATGGCCGCATTCCTGGCCCATGACGCTGAGCGTATTGTTCTCGCCGAGAAATTTCTGTGTCGGATTGTCGGGGTACTTGCCGAGCCAGTCCATCACGACCAGGCTGCGAAGCCGACCGGCGCTGCCAAAGTCGGCGGCGGTGTCGTAGGTGTCTACCCCGATGCCGCGGATCTCGTTCTTGATCGTCGTTTCGTACGCGAAGGCGTCCGTGACAACCGGCGCGTCGGTCCAGAGAACGAGTTGATCGTAATTGTCCGGATGGGTCTGATAGAACTTCTTTGACAGAGCAACGAGATCGAGTTGCTCATCCTGCGCGAACCGTTCGCCGACGGCGCCGCCAGCCCCGCTGGTTGGTCCTGCATCGGTCAGGTTGACTGGCTTGAACACGCCGGTTCGCCCCGGCGAGAGGCCGACGATGGCGTCGCCCAGGTTGATCGACGAGCCATAGACCATCTCGATCGTGCCGTTAGCGAGCAGCGTGGTTTGTACGGTGACGGTGCGGGTGCTGTCGAAGCCGCGCACCGTGCACCACGTCACCGTGTAATGGTCCGCCGAGGTGTCGATAAAGACGCGGCCGTTGCCCATGCTCGGATCGAGATCGGCCAGGAACGGGGCAACCCGGGGGGGCCCGGTCAGCAGGCGCGCGACATTGCGGTCGGTGCTGGCGTGGTCGGCTTCCTCGAAGGTGATGTTGCCGTCTGAATTGACGAACGCGGCGGTCTGCGCTTTCCCGTAGAAAGAAAAGCTGAACGGAACGGCCCTCGCGGCGCTGTCGTCGTCGGTCAGGGTGACTCGGGTGCCGAGGGTCGCGCGAAAGCTGCCGGTGATCCGCGTGACGTCGTATCCGCCGGATCCGTTACGCGCAAAGCGAAGCCCGGCGCTACTGAGATCGAAGGTATTGGGCGGAAGGATGATGTCTCCTTCGTCCTGCACGATGGCGATTTCCCCGGCGTCGACGTTGGCCCGCGAAGACAGGCCGCGACGTTCGCCAGGAGTCCGCGGTTCGCCCCGCTCTTGGTACTGACGATGGGTCCAGAGCGCGTCGAGCACGCGCCATCGCGGGCTGCCGTCGAGAACGTTCGTTTTGAGGAGGCGCGCGGCCGCCTGCTCCTGGAGCGACGGTTCGGCTTGGGCTTCTTCTTCAACCGCCGCTGAGGCGCAGGGATTGGTCGAGGTCGGAGGTGGATTAGACGAGGAGCTGCTGCCGGATCCGCCACAGGCGGACGCCAGCAGCCCCAACGCCATGACCGCGCAGAGCCGCGTCACGGGCGACCACTATTTCTTGATCTGTTCGAGAATCTTCTTCGCGTCGGCCGCTTCCTTGGCGTTCGGTGCCATCTGCACGAATTTCTCGAGATCGGCTTTCGCGTCATCGAGCTTGTCGGATGCGACATACGCGCGGCCACGGTAGTAATAGAGCTCGCTGGTTGTCGGGAACTGGGCCATCAATTTGGTCAGCAGGTCGGCCGCCTCGGCCCCCTTCTTGTCGTTGATCAGATTGATGGCCTGATTGATGAACGTGTAGGGGTCCTTGACCTCCTTCATGTCCACCGCGTCCAGAATCGCTTTCGCACCAGCCTTGTCGCCGCTCTCCATCAGCAACTCGGCCTGGAAAAGTTTCAGTTCGACGTTGTTGGGTTCCTTCTCGAGATTGACCTTGAGGTGCTGCATGGCCATCGGGATGTTGTTTTCGGCAGCATAGGTCCGCGCGATGAATGCCTCGAGCTGATAAATCTGCGGGTACTTGGCCAGCAGGTCCTCGTAGATCTTGCGAGCGTCAGGAATCTTGCCGCCCTGTGCGAGGGTCGCGGCCTCCTGCAGTTTGGCATTGACGGCGACCATCGGGTCGACGGCCTTCTTCAAGGTGACATTCAACGGCGGGGCTTTGTCGCCTTTCACTTCGATCGTCTCGGTCGTGGGCTCGAGGCCCTCTTTTGAGACCTGGACCTTCCACTCGCCGTTGGCGGCGTTGTTGATGCGCCACTCCCCCTTCTTGTCGGTCTTTCCCGACAACATGTCGCTCTGGCCCGTCATCTGCGCCGTGACCAGCACGTCCTCGAGCGGTTGACCTTGTTCGTCGACCACCTTGCCGCTCAAGCGGGCGTTTCCGCGCGGCTGCGCCGTCGCCGAAGTCGCCAGCAACGCTGCGGCGAACAGTGCCACGGCCGTGCGCGCCGGGATGGCTATCCGAAGTGCTTTCATGACGTCTCCTTAACGCTTGGCCCTCTACCGACTGCAGAGCCCTTACGCACAACCGGAGTCTCAGCGAGACTCCGGCGTTCCAGTGTATCGCAAGGGAACGGACGTCACCACTCAGCGCGGCTCGGGCGGCTGAGCAGTCACAGGAGGGAACGCGAAGGAGGTTACCGAGCGAACCGGTCGAAGATGTCCACCAGCTCGCCTAACTGCCGGCTTTTTTCCGGTTCGCCCTGGGTGATGCCGTCAGGGACACACCGCTCGACATGAAACTTGAAAACGGCGAGGCTGATACGGTTGAGGGCGGCTTCGGCAGCCGAAAGCTGCTGAAGGAGCTCGACGCACATCCGCGGCTCCTGCACCATCCGGCGAATGCCTCGAATCTGGCCCTCCACCCGGTTCAAGCGCGTGACGATCGACTGCTGCTGCGTCTCGTCGAGCATAGTGAAACCTGTATACTCCGGCTGGAGTTCGGTAGCGAGCGATATCTGCAAAAAACAACGGGGTTGCGCAGCTTTTTTGCAGTGGCTCCACAAATCCGCCTCAAGCCCCCCGCAGTCGGGGCGGAATGGAACGACCGATTGCGGCGGCGGCGCCACAGGTGCGACGGCACGCCACGGTTGACAAAACCCTCGCACTGAATGAACATTCATTCAGCATGAGGCGTCGGATCCCCGCGCTCGCCGACCGTGCCGACAAAGCCGACCGCCGCGACGCGATCCTCCGGGCCGCGATCGAAACCTTCGCCGCCCGCGGTTTTTTCAACGCCCAGGTCGCCGACGTGGCGCGCAGTGCCGGGGTCGCCGCCGGAACCGTCTACCTCTATTTTCGCGGCAAGGACGATCTGCTGATCTCGATCTTCGAGCGCACGATGACGCAGGCGATTGCGGCAGGCCGCGAGAGTGTCGCCTCCAGAACCAGCGCGGTCGACAGGCTCCGCGAAATCGCCAGGCTCCACCTCGATCGTCTCGGCCGCGATCGCGATCTCGCCGTCGTCTTTCAGGTCGAGCTCAGACAATCGACGAAATTCATGGAGCGATTCTCGGCAACCTACCTGCGCGAATACCTTGGCATCATCCGTGACGTCATCGCCGAGGGACAGCACAGCGGGGCCTTTCGCGCCGAGATCAATGCGACGAAGGCGGCAAAGATGTTTTTCGGCGCGCTCGATGAAATGGCGACGAACTGGATCCTCAGCCGGCGGAAATACTCGCTGGCCGATGAGGCCAATGTCGTGGCCGACCTGTTCGTTGGCGGGTTGGGCACATGACGCGGCACATCCGACAGGCGGCGGTTCTGGGTGCCGGCACGATGGGAGCGCAGATCGCGGCGCATTTCGCCAACGCGGGTATTCCCTCGCTGTTGCTTGACGTTTCCCGCGAGGCTGCGCGCGACGGTCTCGAGCGTGCCAAGGCGTTGAAGCCGGATCCGTTCTTCACTCCGGCAACACACACGCTCATTCGTACCGGAGGGTTCGACGAAGATCTCCAGGCCATCAGCCAGTGCGACTGGATCCTCGAAGCCATCGTCGAGCGTCTCGACATCAAGCAGTCGCTGTTTGCGAGGCTGGAACCGTACCGCAAAGCAGACGCCATCGTCAGCTCGAATACGTCGGGCATTCCGATCTCGGCGCTGGCGGAGGGGCGGTCCCCCGGGTTCCGGCAACACTTCCTTGGCACCCACTTCTTCAACCCGCCGAGATACCTACGGCTACTCGAGGTAATTCCGACACCGGAGACGAATCCTGCCATCGTCGACGCGGTTGTGGCGCTGGCGGATCGGCGGCTCGGCAAGGGTGTCGTCGTCGCCAAAGACACACCGAACTTCATCGCCAATCATCTCGGTCTCTTCGGCGTGATGCAGGTGTTCCGCGCGCTCGCCAGCGGCGACTACACGATTGAAGAAATCGACGCGATGACGGGCCCGGCGATCGGACGGCCGAAGAGCGCGACGTTTCGGACGATGGACATCGCCGGGATTGATGTTCTGGCCCACGTGTCACGAAACCTGGCGGAGAGGCTCGTGTCACCCGACGATCGCCGTGAGTTCGAGCTGCCGTCTCTCGTCGATGAACTGGTCAAGCGCGGATGGGTGGGGGCGAAGTCAGGCCAGGGCTTCTACAAGAAGGCGTCTGACGGGGAGATTCTGACGCTCGATCCGGCCTCACTGGAGTACCGTCCGAAAAAAGCCGTACATCTGCCCGCACTCGATGCCGCGCGGAGCATCGACGATGTCGGCGAGCGAATTCGAAGGCTCGTCAATGGGCAGGACAAAGTGGGCCGGTTTCTGCGGGCGACACTGGTTCCGACCCTCGAATATGCTGAGCGTGTCGCACCGGAGATCGCGCACGACCGTCGCGACGTCGACAACGCGATGCGGTGGGGGTTCGGGTGGGAGCTCGGGCCGTTCGAAACCTTGCGATACCTCGGCCGGGAATCGGCAAGCGTCGCTCCAGCGAGTTCGAAAAGCGTCATCAAGAAGAATGCCGGTGCAAGCCTGATCGATCTCGGCGATGGGGTCCTGTGCGTCGAATTCCATTCGAAGATGAACGCCATTGGCGGCGACACGATTCAAATGCTCCAGGCCGGGGTCAAGGAGGCGTCCGCAAACTTCGCGGCGCTCGTCGTCGCCAACGACGCCGTGAATTTTTCCGCCGGCGCCAATCTGATGCTCCTTCTGCTCGAAGCGCAGGAGGGCAACTGGGACGAAGTCGATCTGATGATCCGGGCGTTCCAGGGTGCGACGATGTCGTTGAAATACGCCGACGTCCCGGTCGTGGTCGCACCCGCAGGGCTTGCGCTTGGTGGCGGATGCGAGATTGCTCTTCATGCCGATCGCGTCCAGGCCGCCGCCGAAGCCTACATCGGTCTGGTCGAAGTCGGCGTTGGCTTGATCCCAGCCGGAGGCGGCACCAAAGAGATGCTGGCACGAGCGATGGATTCCGCATCGCCGAATGCGGATCCTTTGCCGCTCGTGCGGCGCGTCTTTGAGACCGTTGGTTTTGCGAAGGTTTCAACCAGCGGCCCCGACGCCCGGCGGCTTGGTTACCTCCGCGACGCTGACGGCATCTCGATGAACCGCGATCGCCTGAAGGAAGACGCGAAAGCCATCGCGCTGGCGCGGGTTCCCGACTATGTCCGGCCGGTGCCGCGAACGGCGGTCCGCGTCGGCGGACGCGGCCTCTTTGCCGCATTGAAGCTCGGTATCCACCTGGCGTGGCGAGGCGGACGAGTCAGCGATCACGATGCGCTCATCGGCCGAAAGCTCGCGTGGATTCTGGCCGGCGGTGACTTGCCAACGGCGTCCACGGTCTCGGAACAACAGTTGCTCGATCTCGAGCGTGAGGCTTTTCTCAGCCTGTGCGGCGAGCGAAAGACGCAGGAACGTATCGCGCACACGCTGAAAACCGGAAAGCCGCTGAGGAACTAACCCACGTGTTCGATCAAGGAAATGGAACGCCGCTCATCGTGATTCCCGGCATCCAGGGCCGATGGGAATGGATGAAGCCCACGCTGCGCGAACTGCAGAAACGATGTCGCGCCGTGTCGTACACGCTGTGCGGAGACCCGGGGTCAGGGATGAAGTTCGATCCCGCCATCGGGTTTGACAACTACATCCATCAACTCGACCACGTGTTCGAACAGACCGGCCTCGAACGAGCCGCGTTGTGCGGCGTTTCGTACGGCGGGTTCATCGCGCTGCGATACGCAGCGACCCGGCCGGAACGAGTCACGTCGTTGGTCTTTGCCTCGTCGCCCGCCCCGGGGTGGGTGCCGAACGAGCGGCAGCAACGATACGTGGCACATCCGTGGCGATCGACGCCAGCGTTCGTTGCCGGGGCGCCGCTTCGACTGTGGCCGGAGATCCACGCCGCCTACGACACGCCGCGCGAGCGCGTGGCCTTCTCTGTCCGCCACGCAGCCCGAATCGTGGCCGCGCCGATCCTTCCGGCGGCCATGGCTTCACGGGTCACGCTGCAACAGGCGATGGATTTTGCCCCTGACTGCGATCGCGTCGAAGCCCCGACGCTCATCGTCACCGGCGAAGATGACCTCGACCGGATCGTTCCCGCGGAGGTGACGCGGCGCTATTGCCAGCTCATTCCCGGGGCCAGCTACACACAGATGAAGCGATCGGGCCACCTCGGGCTGCTCACGCACCCGGAACAATTTGCCGATATCGTCACCGGGTTCATCAATGCCAACGGTCACTGATCTCATCGGCCCGGCTGGTTCCCTCGAGGCGCTGCTCGACGGACCAGAGCAGACGGCAGCCGGCACCCGCTCGATCAGAGCTGCAGTCGTGTTCGCGCACCCTCACCCGCAGTTCGGCGGGACGATGCACACGAAGGTGGTGTATCGGGGCGCGAAGAGTCTCGCGCGCATTGGCTGCGCGGTGCTCAGGTTCAACTTTCGCGGCGTCGGCCGCAGCCAGGGCGCCTTCGACCAGGGAGACGGGGAAAAGGAAGATTTCAAGGCGGCTCTCGACTACATGGCTGCGCGCTACTCGGGCGCTCCGTTGTGGGCGGCCGGGTTCTCCTTCGGATCGTGGGTGGCACTCGAGGTCGGGGCGATCGACGATCGCGTGTCGGCGTTGATCGGCATCGCGCCGCCGGTGGCAACGTCGATCTCAGGGCACAGCTACACTTTCGAGAACACCCTCGCCAGCGGCAAACCAAAGTTTTTCGTACAGGGAGAAGCAGACGAGGTGTGCCCGCTCGAGGGCATGTGGGCATTTTACGGAAAGCTCCAGGAACCAAAGGAGCTCGTCGTGATCGACGCCGCCGATCATCTGTTCGAAGGAAAGGCGGAGGACGTCGGCGACGCGCTCGAGGACCTGCTGATCGACTTTCCGGAGCCGTCATCATGAAAGAAGCCGTCATCGTTTCCGCCGTTCGAACACCGGTGGGCAAGGCGCCGAACGGCGCGCTTCGCGCGACCCGGCCGGATGAAATGGCTGCCGTCGTCATCAAGGAACTGCTTCGCCGCGTGCCGGCGGTCGATCCCGGAGAAGTCGAAGATGTGATTCTTGGATGCGCGATGCCGGAAGCGGAGCAGGGACTCAATGTCGCCCGGATTGCCAGCCTGCGGGCCGGTGTTCCCGTCTCCGCGTCTGCGGTCACCATCAACCGGTTCTGCTCGTCCGGCCTTCAATCGATCGCGACGGCGGCCGAACGAATCATGGCGGGGTTCGCCTCGACGATCATCGCGGGCGGCACCGAGTCGATGAGCCTCGTGCCAATGGGTGGCAACAAGGTCGCCCCGAATCCGTCGCTGGTCGATGACTACCCGGACGTGTACCTCAGCACCGGGCTGGTGGCAGAGAACCACGCTCGTGAAGCGTCTGTCTCGCGCGAGGAGCAGGACGGATTTGCTCTGCGATCACACCAGCGCGCCGTTGCGGCGACTGATGCCGGTCGGTTCAAAGACGAAATATTTCCGCTGCCCGAGCTGCACGCGGACGAAGGGCCGCGCCGCGATACGTCGATGCAGGCACTGGCGAAGCTTCGACCCGCGTTCCACGTGAACGGGACGGTGACAGCCGGCAACTCGTCGCAGACCAGCGACGGCGCAGCGGCCGTGCTCGTGATGTCACACGACCGCGCCCGCGAGCTCAATCTCCAGCCGCTCGCGCGTTTTGTCGCCTTCGCGACTGCCGGCGTCGAACCCGAGCGCTTCGGAATCGGTCCGGTTCCGGCGATTCGAAAGGCGCTGAAGCTTGCCGGGCTGTCGCTCGATCAGATGGATCTTGTCGAGCTCAATGAAGCCTTCGCGGCCCAGGTCATCGCCTGCCTGAGGGAGCTACCGATCGACTCCGATCGATTGAACGTCAACGGCGGCGCGATCGCGCTCGGGCACCCGCTCGGGTGCACCGGTGCGAAGCTGACGGCAACGATCCTCTACGAAATGCGGCGCCGCCAGGCGCGCTACGGACTGGTCTCCATGTGTGTGGGGGGAGGCATGGGCGCAGCTGGAATTTTCGAACGCATGTAGACGATGCGAGCGAGCGCAGCGAAGCGAGCCACGCGAACGGCCGCCTTCGCCAAGGCTTCGGCGCGTTCGCCGTAGCTTCAGCGGAGGCGGAAGCGAGCCGACGAAGCGGCTCGCGAGAGCGCGTGTAGGCGAGTCCGAGGGCGAAGCCCCTCGGAGTGATTAGGAGCGTTATGACGACACTGACAACGACCCGCGGCGGGGCATGGCTGATCGAGGACGCAGCGGCGAACCCGGTGTTTACTCCCGAGCGGCTCTCCGACGAGCATCGGCTCATCGGCCAGACCGCAGACGAGTTCATGGCCAACGAGGTGCTGCCAGCGCTCGAGCGCCTGGAGCAGAAGGACTGGGATCTGGCGCGCCGGCTCGTGCGCCGCGCCGGCGAACTCGGGCTACTCGGCACTGACGTCGACGAGTCGTTCGGCGGCGTCGGCCTCGACAAGATCGCCGCCATCATCGTCGGCGAGGCGGTCGGGCGATCCGCATCGTTTGCGACGACGTTTGGCGCCCAGACGGGTCTCGCGATCACGCCTCTCGTCTGCTTCGGCACAGAAGTTCAAAAGGAGAAGTACCTCGGACGTCTCGTCAGCGGCGAACTGGTCGGAGCTTATGCTCTCAGCGAGTCGGGGTCAGGTTCCGACGCGCTGGCGGCGAAGGCCAGGGCGACGCGTCAACCTGACGGCAGCTTCACGATCAGCGGCGAGAAGATGTGGATCACGAATGGTGGATTCGCCGATCTCTTCGTCGTCTTCGCCAAGGTTACGGGCGAGGGAGAGGATGGGTTCACGGCGTTTCTCGTCGAACGCGGATTTCCAGGCGTGAGCAGTGGCAAGGAAGAGCACAAGATGGGGCTCCACGGCTCGTCCACGACGCCACTCATTCTTCAGGAGGCGCGGGTACCGGCTGAAAACGTGCTCGGGGAGATCGGCAAGGGGCACAAGGTCGCGTTCAACGTGCTCAACTACGGCCGCTTCAAGCTTGCGGCGATGTGCAGCGGCGGGGCGCGGGCGATCGTCGGGCAGGCCGCGAGCTATGCGGTCCAGCGCAAGCAGTTCGGGCAGCCAATTGCGTCGTTCGGCGCGATCAAGCACAAACTCGCCGAGATTTCGATTCGTCAGTTTGCCGTCGAGAGCATGCTGTACCGGACGGCCGGCCTGATCGACCAGGCGATCGGGGCGCATGGCACCCCTACGGCGGGCGGAGGGGAGGCCGTGCTCGCCGCGCTGGAGGAGTTCGCCATCGAAGCATCAATTCTGAAAGTTGCCGGCAGCGAGATGATCGACTTCGCCGTAGACGAGAACGTCCAGATCCATGGCGGGAACGGTTTCGTCCGCGATTATGCCGCCGAGCGGATGTACCGCGATGCCCGCGTCAACCGCATCTTCGAAGGCACCAATGAGATCAATCGTCTTCTGATTCCGGGAATGCTGATCCGGCGCGCGCTGAAGGGTGGCCTGCCGCTCATTCCCGCCGCGAAGAAACTGCAGGACGAGATCCTGACGCCCTCGCCCGCACAGCCGCCGTCGGATGAGCCGCTCGAGAACGCACGACGTACGGTTGGCGCGCTCAAGAAAGTGACGCTGATGGTGTTGGGCACCGCGATGCAAACCTATGGCGAGAAGCTCACGGATCAGCAGGAGGTCCTGACTCTGGCTGCCGATCTGATCATCGATGTCTTCGCGGCCGAAAGCGTACTGCTCAGAGCCGCTCAGATGCCGGCGAACCAATCTGCGCTCGGTGTCGCCGCTGCCGAGGTCTACATCTCCGATGCCGCCGGGAGAATCGAACTCGGCGCTCGCAACGCGCTCGCAGCGATGTCCGAAGGCGACACCCTGCGCACGCTGCTCGCCGCTCTGCGCCGGCTGCTCAAGCCGGCGCCGGTCAATACGGTCGACCGTCGGCGGCAGATCGCGGACGTGATCATCGACCGCAAGGCTTATCCTTATATGTGATGCCTACTCTCGCGGTTCGTCCCTCGGCACGGCTCGGGACGACCCTGAGCCTGTCGAAGCGTCGCGGTTCGCGGTTCGCGATTCGCTGCCTGACACCGTTCTTCTTGCTGCTGACGGTCGCGTGCACCGCCAAGGAGGTTCCCTACCCTGACACTATCAGCGAGTGGCGGGCAACGAAGGATCGCTTCATGCAGCAATCCGCCGACTCGCCAATTCCGGCGGAGCGTCGTGCCTCGTTTCCGGCGCTTTCCTATTTTCCGATCGAGCCTGACTATCGAGTTCCCGCGTCGTTGACCGTGGACCGATCCAACGACGTGCTCGAGATTCCAACCTCACGTGGCGAACGGCGCCCGCACAATCGGGTGGGCAAGCTGTCCTTCACGCTGAAGGGGCAATTGTTGACGCTCACCGCCTTCGTCGAGGTCGGCCAGCAGGACATGAGTCAGTTGTTCGTGCCGTTTGGCGACCTCACCAACGGCACCGAGACCTATCCTGGCGGACGCTACCTCGAGCTGCAGCGGACAGCGACTGGCATCTACGATCTCGACTTCAATCGAGCGTTCCATCCGTTCTGCTACTACAACCCCTCGTACGATTGCCCGTATCCGCCGCGCGAGAATCGCCTGTCGATCCCGATACGCGCCGGGGAACGTATGGCCCGCAGCGGACATTGAACCATCGTGATCAGAGCCATCGTTTTTGATTTCGACGGCGTCCTCGCCGATTCGGAACCGCGGCATCTTCGCGCCTATCAGAAAGTCCTCTCACCGCTCGGCATCAGGCTGACGAAGGAGGATTACTACGAGCGCTACCTGGGATATGACGATGACGGCGTGTTCACCAAGATCGCGGCGGCGCACGGCCTGCCGCTCGACGAACGCCGGCGTCAGGCGCTCATCGCCGAGAAGGCTCGCGTTTTTGATTCCGCGATCGGAGAGGAAGAAATCCTGTACCCGGGCGCGGCGATATGCGTGACCCGAATGGCTGCACGTTATCCCCTTGGAATCGCGTCAGGCGCATTGCGCCACGAGATCGAAGCGATTCTGCGCTGCGCCGGGCTGCTCCAACACTTCCGTTTCATCGTCGGCTCAGGAGACACCGTTCAGAGCAAGCCTGCGCCAGATCCCTACCTTCGCGCCGCCGAGCTTCACGGCCTCGCGCCGGGCGAGTGCGTCGCGATCGAAGACTCGCAATGGGGGATCGTCTCAGCCAAGTCGGCCGGCCTCGCATGCGTGGGAATCACGACCACGTATTCGCGGGCACACCTGCAGGATGCCGACCGGATTGTCGACTCGCTCGACGAGTTCACCCCCGACCTGATCGAATCGTTGAGGCGGGAACCGCGCTAGCCGTGCGTCAGCGCGGCGTTATCAAGCTGATTGCCTAGCGAGGCGGAGCCTCGTCGTTTTGGGCGGAGCCTTGCTAGAATTGGCCGTGCCTTTTTCGCTGCACTTGAACCCGCGAACTGCGGAAGTCGCCTCGGAGTTGCAGAAGGCGCTGGACGCGACCGGCGACGAGCTCGCTCCGGCGGCGCTGGCGATTGCCCGCGTGGAGTATCCATCGCTCGATCCAAAACCCTATGTGGCGATGCTCGAGCGAATGGGAGAAGAAGCGGCCAAGCGCCTCAAGCAGACTGGAAGCGATCCGATCCGGGCATTCAACGAATATCTGTACGACGAGCAGAGGTTCGTGGGAAACCGTGAACGATACGACGATCCGCGAAACAGCTTCATCAACGAGGTGCTGGACCGCCGCACCGGCATTCCCATCAGCCTTGCCGTCGTTTACCTCGAAGTCGCACGGCGCGCCGGCCTGCACGTGGAAGGCGTCAACTTCCCCGGGCACTTTCTGCTCCGAGCGCGCGACGGCGTGTCGAGCGATGCCCGCTCCGACGTGTCGATCATCGATCCGTTCCACGGCGGCGCGCAGCTGTCCGAATACGACTGCCGTCAGCTCCTCCGCCAGCACGTCGGCGACGAGGCGGCGTTCGATACGTCGCTTCTCGCGCCAGCGACGCGCCACGACATCGTCGTGCGCATCCTGGTGAACCTGAAACGGCTCTACGTCCGGATGCGGTCGTTTCCCCAGGCGAGATTCATTTCCAGCCTGCTGCTTGGGATCGAGCCCGCGGCCATTTCGGAACTGCGCGATCGAGGACTGCTGGCGTACCACCTGCAGGACTTTGCCGCGGCGCTCCGCGACCTCGAAGAGTACCTGCGTCTATCGCCGAAGGTGGCTGAGCTGGGCGAGCACGACGTCATCGCCGAACACGACCAGGCTCGCGACGGTGACGACGAGACGGCGGCACCGCCTGCAAGTGAGGAGGATGATGCGACGCAGATCTGGGAACACGTGAAGACGCTGCGCAAGCGCGTCGCAGGGTTTAATTAGCAAAGAATCGCTTCATCCGGCCGCACGCTTCGCGGAGATCGTCAACCCCGGCGGCTCCGTAGGAGAGCCGGAGGAATCCCTCACCGCTTCGACCGAACGCACTCCCCGGAATCGTCACGACGTGCGCACGGTCGAGAATGTCTCCGGCGAGACGTTCCGAATCACACGCTCCCTCAACCCGGACGAACGCAAAGAAGCCGCCGCCGGTCGGCGTCCAGTGCAGACCGGGAATGCCGGTGAGCGCGTCCGTCAAAACCTGACGGCGCTGCCGCAGCTCATCATGAAAGGCGTGGATGTAGTTCCAGTTGTCTCGAATTGCTGCCTCGACGGCAACCTGGGAGATTACCGGCGCGCAGATGACCATCGCATCCTGGATCTTCAGCGCCTGATCGCAAATCCGCCGATCGGCAAGCATGTATCCAACTCGCCAGCCGGTCATGGCAAAAGACTTCGAGAACGTACCAACGACGATCACGCTCTCGCGCCAGCCGGAGAGTGACGCCGCACTGGTATGGCGGCCGTCGAACACGAAGTGAAGATAGGTTTCATCGCACAACAGCGCGATCCGCCGTGAGGACAACTCGGCAGCAATCCTGCCGAGATCCTCAGCGCCGATGACAGCGCCAGTGGGGTTGCTTGGCGTGCAGAGAACGACTGCGCGCGTGCGGCTGGTGATGCGGGACTCGAGATCGGACCAGCGAGTCGCGAACCCTGACGATTCGGCGACCGCCGCCTCAATTGGTGTCGCACCGATCGCACGAATCGCCATCTCGTGGTTGACGAAGTACGGTGACGCCAGCACGACCTCGTCGCCCGGGTCGACCACCGTCATTGCCGCCAGCATGAATGCCTGATTGCCGCCGGCGGTGAGAATGAGATCGTCCGGCGCCGAGTCGATACCGAGAGTGTCCTTGAATCGATCGCACAGCGCTGCACGCAGGCCGAGGAGACCTGCATCCGCGGAGTAACGATGCGTGTCGGAATCGGTCAGCGCGCGGCGGGCGGCATCGATGGCAACCGGCGGCGGGGGAAAGCCAGGCACCGCCTGGCCCAGGCTGATGACGTGATGTCCGCGCGCGCGGAGCGCCGCAGCCTTCTGATTGAGCGCGTCGAATGGTGGAACGACGAGACTGCGGGCGCGGACCGAGATACCGGACATTAATCACTCCGAGGGGCCTTGCCCCTCGGACTCCCCACACGCTCGCCCGCGGGGCCGCACAAGCCCCACTCCGCTCGCGTGGGCTCACTCGCGCGCTCGTTCGCTACTGTCTGCGGAGATTGTGAAACCATCTCTAGCGCGCGACCGCTGTGCCCGTCGTTGATGTCCTGAGCGAGTCCTGATGATCCAGAAACCACTGGTAGGTGGTGGCAAGTCCGTCGCTGAGGCTGAGGCGATGCTTCCAGCCGAGCGAGTGCAGGCGGCTCACGTCGAGCAGTTTCCTCGGGGACCCATCGGGCTTGGTCGTATCGAAGCGTAGCGTGGCGTCGGGATGGATGATGTTCCGCAGCGTCTCGGCGAGCTCGCGAATCGATAGATCTTCGCCGGTACCCACGTTGATGTGGCCGAGTTCGTCGTATTCGTTCATCAGGAAGACGCAGGCGTCCGCGAGATCGTCGACGTGCAGAAACTCCCGCCGCGCGTTACCTGTGCCCCAGATGGTGATGTCGCTTCTGCCCTCGACTTTCGCGTCGTGAAACCGTCGGATCAGGGCCGGAAGCACGTGAGACTGCGTCCGATCGAAGTTGTCGTTGGGCCCGTAGAGATTCGTCGGCATCGCGGAAATGAAGTTCGCGCCGTATTGACGGCGGTAGGCCTCGCACAACTTGATTCCGGCAATCTTGGCAATCGCGTACGGTTCGTTGGTCGGCTCGAGCAGTCCGGTCAGGAGGTGCTCTTCCTTCATCGGCTGCGGTGCCAGGCGCGGATAGATGCACGAACTGCCCAGATACAACAGTTTCCTGACCCCGTACTGATGCGCCGCGTGCACGACCGTCGCGTGAATCAGCATGTTGTCGTAGATGAATTCCGCGGGGCGAGTCGAATTGGCGAGGATCCCGCCCACGGTACCGGCTACGAGAAACACATACTCGGGCCTGTTCGCCCGGAACCAGTAGCTGACGGCAGCCTGGTCCCTGAGGTCCAACTGATCGCGGGTCGCGGTAAGAAGGCGACCGGCGCCAGCCTGCTCGAGACGACGGACGATGGCGGAGCCGACGAGGCCGCGGCTGCCGGCGACGAAGATGCGTGCGTCGAGGTTCATGCGTCCTCAGGATAGTTGACGGCGGCGCGAATGGCGAGCCGACGCGCCGCGAAAGCCGCGCGCTTCTGCTGTCGGCGAAGGCGACATTTGCACCCGTTGCGCGGGGCTTCAGCCCGCGTCAGCGCGGAACGATCGCGTGCTTGCGAAAACTTCCCGCAGCGTCCGGATCCGTATCGATCGTTGCGAGCTGTCCGTCCGCGTACGTCAACCGGCGATCGGCTTTGCCGTCGCCGTTCTCGTCGAACGAAACGGTCTTCAGGGTTTCGGCTTCGTAGGCTTCCCACCTGTCGACCTTGCCGTCGCGATTCGTGTCCTCCTCGGCGCCGGTGAGCTCGTCATTGTCGTAATGCTCCCACCGGTCAATCTTCTCCTCATCTCCGGTCGAGGAGATCTCGATTCGCTGAGGCTTTCCGTCAGGGCCAACGAAGCCCCACGCATCCGCCTGGCCATCGTCGCGACGGGAGAATCCAACTTTGGTGAGCTGACCGCGATCGTCGTAGTACTCCCAACGATCGATACGCCCGTCCTCGTTCCGATCGATACGCGAGCGGAGCGGACGGGAACCATTCATCTCGGTCCAGGTATCGACCTTGCCGTTGTGGTTGGAATCGTACGCGAGCTCAGTCAGCCGGCCTGACGTCTTGTCGTAGGTCGGGGTGATGCCAGCGTTGTTGGAACGGCTGGAGGAGCAGCCGGCGCAAATAGCGACGAGCGCGCACAGAACAACCGGGACGACGCGCCGCACCTTCGCCGGTGTGGCGACCTGCACGCCGGGAATCGTACGAATCCGGCGGCCGAACGGTCAAGAAGATTGTGCGCGCCCCCGGTCCGCCCGGACGTCACACCTTGGTCGCCGCGGTCTGGCTTTCGTGCAGGACCAGCACCGCGAGCTGCACCCGGTTCGGAACACCGAGCTTGCGATAGATCCGCGAGAGGTGGTTCTTGACGGTTTGCAGTCGCAGCCCAAGGCGATCGGCAATCTCCTGATTGGAGCAGCCGCTCGCGAGGAATGTCACGATCTGCCGCTCGCGCGGCGAGAACCGCCACACCCCTGTCGTCGGACCCATCGACCGCTTCACCAGTTCGGGGGTGTGCGGCTCAGAACCTACGCCGGCAATTGTCGGAGGCATCATGACGATAACAACGACAAACTGCCGGCGAGCGTACAGCGACCTGATGGGGACATCAGGCGACGAATCCGGTCTGCAGAGCGAGAAGAACGAGCTGAAGTCGAGTCGAGACGCCAAGTTTCGCGTAAAGTGCTGACAACAGGTTCTTTACAGTCTGCAGCTGGATCCCGAGTTGGGCGGCAATCTCCGCGTTCGATTGTCCCCGAACGAGCAGTTGCACGACCTCGATCTCCCGCGACGTCATGTAGATGCGAGGGATCGGGTCGGTCGGTGTCGGCAGCGACAGGTTAGTGTTGGTTGTCTGGTAATTTGGCTCCATACCTCAGATAACGAAGCGTGGAGCAAAACCGCACAGCCCAGAGTACCGGCTTGCCGCTTTTGTTAGCTCGCCGGCTTCGCCACTTCCTCATAAAGGTAGGCGGAAGCGATGATCCCCCCGTGGAAGTTGCCAAGATCGAGCTTCTCGTTCGGGGCATGCGCGTTTTCGTCGGGCAAACCCACGCCAAAGAGGACGGATGGCAGTCCCAGAATCTCCTGGAACGTCGCCACCACCGGGATTGAGCCCCCTTCGCGGTTAAAAACGGGCGACTGACCAAACCCTTTCTCTATGGCGCGGCCGGCTGCCTGGACGAAGGGGTTATCGAACTCGGTCATCCAAGGCTTGCCCCCGTGCATCCGGGTCACCTTGAGCTCGACAGTCTTCGGCGCAACCTTCTTGACGTAGTCCTCAAAGAGCCGGGCAATCTTGTCGGGATCCTGGTCGGGGACCAGCCGCATGCTGACCTTCGCCATGGCAACCGCTGGAATGACGGTCTTGGCGCCCTCCCCCGTGAAGCCGCCCAGCAGGCCATTCACTTCGAATGTCGGGCGAGCCCAGACGCGTTCGAGCGTCGAGTACCCCGTCTCGCCGAACAGTTTCGGGGCGCCGAGCTCCTTCGCGTACCGTCTCTCGTTAAACGGCAGGCGCTTCCATTGGTCTCGCTCCTGCGGCGTCAACTCACGGACCTCATCGTAGAAGCCGGGGATCTTGATGCGTCCGCTTCGATCTTTCATCTGGCTGAGGATCTGGGCGAGGACCATGTTCGGGTTGGCGACCGCCCCGCCAAACGATCCCGAGTGCAGATCGCTTTTCGTGCCTCGAAGATCGATCTGGAAGTACACGAGCCCACGCAGGCCGTAACAGATCGACGGGATGCCGCGATCGAACATGGGCGAATCGGAGATGACGACCACGTCCGCGGACAAATCGTCCTTATGTCCCTTGACGAAGTTGTCGAGGTTCGCCGAGCCGACCTCTTCCTCACCCTCGAGGATGATTTTCATGTTCACAGGCAGTCGGCCGTTCTGCTTCAGATGCGCCTCGATGGCCTTGAAGTGCATGAAGACCTGGCCTTTGTCGTCTGCCGAACCGCGCGCGTAGATTTCGCCGTCGCGAATGGTGGCGTCAAAGGGCGGCGACTCCCACAGCTCCAACGGATCGACCGGCTGCACGTCGTAGTGGCCGTAAAACAGGATGGTGGGGGCGCCGGGCGCTCCCAGCCAGTCGCCGTAAACCACCGGGAATCCCGGCGTGTCGATCAGCTTGACGTTCTGCAGGCCGATGCGGCGCATCTCGTCGGCAGTCCATTCGGCGCAGCGTTTCACATCTGCGGCATGCTGCGGGAGCGCGCTGATGCTGGGAATCGCCAGGAACGTCTTGAGCTCGTCGACGTACCGATCGCGGTTGGTGTTGATGAAATCGATGACGTTGTTCATGCGGCCTCAGCTGTTGATGATTCAGTGCGCCTCGCGCTTGGGCACCTCGATCGGCAGATCCTCGCGATCGCCCCATTCCTTCCAGGAGCCGATATACATCCGCACGCGCGGGTAGCCAAGCAGTCGTAAGGCGAGGTAAGAATTCGCGGCTCGATAGCCGCCCTGACAATACGTGATCACTTCACGATCGGGTGTCACGCCGGCATCCGTATACATCTTTTTCAGGTCCGACGCCGGCTTGAACTCGCCGGACTCGGCGAGGTTCCGGGTCCACTCGATGTGGACGGCACCCGGCACTGCGCCGCCGCGGCGAGCGCGAACCAGCGATCCTTCGTGTTCCTCGTCGGTTCGTGTGTCGACGATGACCGCGTCGCTGCTGCCGATGGCGTTCTTCACGTGCTTCCACGTTGCCAGCGTCCGCTCGTCGCGCCCACCCGTCCATTCGCTTTTGGGCGGCGGGGATGCATCCCGTGTCACCGGCAGACCGGATGCGGCCCACGCGTTGAACCCGCCATTGAGCAGCCGGACTGATGGGTGGCCGAAATGCTCGAGGAACCAGAACGCGCGCGCCGCGCGGACGCCGGACTGCTCGTCGTAGACGACCACCGGCGTCGATGCATCGACGCCGTGGACGGCGAACACGTGCTCGATCATCCACATGAACGCCTTGAGCGGGGCGGGATCGGTGTCAATCAGGCTGACACCCCACAGGTCGAGATGGATCGCCGACGGGATATGTCCGGCGGCGTACGCCTCCGGCGGACGCAGATCGAGCAGCAACGGCCGGCTGCCGGCGTCCGCCTCCAACAGCGGTGCCAGTTCCTGCGGGCTCAGCACCAGCTGAGGGTTGGCGTAGCCTTTCATAACCGAACATCGTACACCACCTCACTCCGAGGGGCTTCGCCCCTCGGACTCCCCGACACGCTCTCTCGCGAGCCGCTTCGCCGGCTCGCTCCGTTCGCGTGGCTCGCGTCGCTACGCTCGCTCGCATCTTCTCTCGCCGAGCCTCGGACCTCAACGTCGCCGCCCGTCGCGTGGCGCCCGTCGCTACCCTCGCTCGCATCTTCTCTCGCCGAGCCTCGGACCTCAACGTCGCCGCCCGTCGCGTGGCGCCCGTCGCTACCCTCGCTCGCATCTTCTCTCGCCGAGCCCCGGACC
>JBKPNQ010000041.1:0-8832 GCA_046732715.1 Acidobacteriota bacterium
TCGCTCGCGTCGGCGACGCCGGCCGCCGGCTTCACACCGGGCGATCGCGCAACGAACAGGTGTCGCTCGATCTCCGCCTGTACCTGAAGCGACGCGTGCCGCAGATCCAGCAGGCTGTCGTCGATCTCGTTCACGTGCTCAGTCGTCAGGCCGAGACCAGCGGCGACGCGTTGATGCCGTCCTACACACACCTGCGTCGTGCGCAGCCGGTGATGGTTGCGCATTTCTTCCTGGCGCACGCCGCCGCGTTTCGGCGCGATCACGGCCGGTTTGCATCGGTGCTGGCGGAGTTGGACGAGCTGCCGCTTGGATCCGGCGCGATTGCGGGCACGAGCTACAACGTCGACGTCAACGCACTCGCCGCTCGACTTGGTTTCAGCCGCATCGTCGCAAACAGCATCGACGCGACCGGCGATCGGGATTTTGTCTCGTCTTTCCTTCACGCCTGTGCGCTCACGATGGTTCACCTGAGCCGCCTCGCGGAGGACGTCATTCTGTTCACATCGGAAGAGTTTGCGTTCTTTGAGCTCGCTGATACGGCGGCGACCGGCAGCAGCCTGATGCCTCAGAAGAAGAATCCCGATCCGTTGGAGCTCGTCCGCGGCAAGGCCGGACGGGTGATCGGCCGGCTGGCCGGCTGGCTGGCGACCCTGAAAGGGCTGCCAATCGGATACAGCAAAGATCTGCAGGAAGACAAGGAAGGGCTCTTTGAGGCTGAGGACACCGTCCGCTCGTCGCTTGGTGCCGCCGGGGCGGTAGTCGATGGCCTTTCCATCAACGGCGCGACCACTGAGGCGGCTGCATCCGGTCTGCTGTTGGCCACCGACGTGGCCGATTACCTCGTTGCGAAAGGCGTCGCGTTCCGCGAGGCGCACGAAATCGTCGGTGCGCTCGTCCGGCGCCTCGTCGAGGAGCGACGGTCGTTTGAGCAACTGTCGCTCGAAGAGTGGCGGCGTCACTCGCCACTCTTCGAGGCTGATGTGCGGGCGGCGATTACGCCAGCCGCTTCGATTGCGAAGAAGCGCACGCCACAGTCCACCCACCCTGAAGCCGTCAGAGCGTCGCTCGCCGAACTGCAGCGATGGCTCTCGGTCGCCGGCGTTAGAACCTGAAGGTCACGCCAGCCGTCGCGCGCCAGAACCGGAAGTCTGACAGCGACAAATCGATTGCGCTTGCGTTGCTGTCCGTGACCGATCGGAAGTAGCGAATGTCGCCTCTCACACCGGCATGTTCGCCCATGATCATGACGCCGCCGCCGACATTCATCCCCAGTTCATTTGACGACACGTTATTGAAGAACTGAGACGCGCTGTCGACTCTCGTCGCGATCAGGCCGAGACCACCTGAAGCGTAGGGTCGAAACGCGCCGAGCGGCGCACCCACAATCAGGTTTCCCATCGCGGTAGTGACATTGCCATCTCCCACCAGGTTCAGGGTGGCATCGGGGTTGGACACACCGAAAAAGTTCGGCGAGTATCCGAAGTCAAACTCAACACCGAAGATACCAGCACCCATCCACGCCAGTGACGCACCGTAGTTGAGTTTCTGCTCGAAGTCATTTTTGAATGAACCTTCGGTGCTGAACACGTCGGCGCTGGCCCCAGCCGAGCTGCCAATGAATGGCGTCAGCAGCCAATCTGCGGACGCCGTCCGCGGCGTCGCTGCCGATGCAGCGATTGCGATCGTTGCGGCAATGATGACCTTGCGCAATGACATATCCTCCCTCGAATCGATCTGCGGACGTGTCGGTCCGCGAACCCCGGCGTTGCGGACGGCTCGTCCGCACGCTGTTCCTCTGGAGTGCAAGCGAGGTACCCGCAGGCCTTCCTCAGCCGTTGCGGCGTCGAGCGAGCCGATCAGTTCGATGAACGGACGAGACGCGCGTGGTCCTGGATCAACTCCCACGCACGCATGACGTGTGATTCAGTGGTGTGCAGGTTTCCGATCGCAAGCCGGAGGGCATATCGGCCGTCGAGGCGTGTGTGCGAGATAAAAATCTCGCCGCTCGCGTTCACCGCTTCGAGAATCCGTTCGTTCAAGCGGTCCATGCCGTCACTGTCGTGCGCACGCGCACGAAAGCAGACGACGCTGAACGGTACGGGCGCGAGCCGCTCGAAGTCGGGGTTCGCGTCTACCCATGAAGCGAAGAGCTGCGCGAGACGCATGTGCTCCGCGAGCCGATCGCGCAGGCCGCCGGCGCCAAAGTGGCGCATTACCATCCACAACTTGAGGGCTCGGAAGCGCCGGCCAAGCTGAATGCCGGTGTCCATCAGATTACGTACGGGCGCAGCCTCGATGGTCTTCAAGTACTCCGGCGTGAGGGCAAACGCCGCGCGAATCATATCCATATGCCGGCAATACAACACCGAGAGATCGAACGGTGTGAAGAGCCATTTGTGCGGATTCACGACGAGCGAGTCGGCGAGTTCAGCTCCTTGCAGAATCCGCTCACATCCAGGCACCATCGCCGCAACCCCAGCGTAGGCGGCGTCAACGTGCAGCCAGATCGATTCGCGGCGGCAGAGAGCGGCAATCGCAGGCACCGGATCGACGCTGGTTGATGATGTCGTCCCGACGGTCGCGACAACGGCGAGCGGCTGGCAGCCGTGCGCGCGATCGTCGGCGATGGCATGTGCCAGCGCGTCGTCCCGCATGCGGAACTCAGAGTCGCTCGGAATCTTCCTGACCGACTGTTGACCGAGACCGAGCAGGATCACCGCCTTCTCGATCGAGGAGTGGGTCTGGTCGGAGCAATAGACACGCAACCGCGGCATACCGTCGCGCCCGGCGAGACCCAGGTCCCGCACTGATGGCACCGCCCGCTCACGTGCGGCGGCAAGCGCGTGCAGAGTGGAGATGGACGCCGTGTCATAGATCACCCCTTCGAACGAAGACGGCATCCCGAGCAGCTGACGAAGCCACGAGAGCGTCACTTCCTCGAGCTCGGTCGCGGCGGGCGAGGTCCGCCACAACATCGCCTGGACATTCAGCGCGGCCGACAGAAATTCGGCGAGGATGCCGGGAGCACTCCCGGTAATCGCGAAATACGCAAAGAACCCGGGATGATTCCAATGTGTGATTCCGGGAAGCAGAACCCGTTCGAAGTCCGACAGGATCGTCTCGAAGGATTCCCCGCGTTCGGGCGCCGACGCTGGGAGAGCGGCGGCAATCTGGCCCGGCTGCACCTGTGCCAGCACCGGGAACCTGCTGGGGTTGGCGAGATAGTCGGCGATCCAGTCCGCAACTCGATGCGCGTTGCGACGAAACTCCTCGGGGTCCATGTCGCCGAGAGGGGAAGACACGCGCGTCACTGCGAACGTGCCGCGTGGGTTGTCGATGCCACGCGCCGATTCTGGCCGACCAGCGCGGGGCTGGTCAATCGACGCGTGGTGTCCGGGTTACTGCTGCTGGTCGCGCTTTTCGACTTCGAGGGTCACCGGCGCTGAGAGGTGCACGTTCACCACCGCGCCCGGCGCCAGCGTCGCGGCGTTGCGATCTCCGGCCATCACGATCGCGGATCCACCACCGGCACCGACGGCGCCGCCAATTGCCGCGCCTTTTCCGCCGCCGATGATTGCACCCAGGATCGCTCCGCCGACCGCGGCGCCACCAATCTTGCGCGCGCTGTCGGGGCCGGGAGCTTCGCCTTCGCGATAGATCGGCTCGGTGCGCAACGGAACTTCGCGGCCGTCCGCGAGAACCAGGGTATGGAACCGTACACCAAGACGCGCCGGAGTTTTGACCTTGCCTCCGCGCTCCACTGTCGTGACCGATCCAATCACGCGCGAACCAGCCGGAATCACGACGTGGCCCTCAGACAGGACGTCGCGGCTCACACGTGCGTCGACGCGATCCTCGACCCGAGCCTTCTCGCTCGACAGCGCGGTATCAACCTCGAGCCCGATCACTGAGGAAGCGGGCAGCACGACCTCTTCGAACTGCGGAACTTTCGGCGCAGGCGGCGGCTCCGGCGTGCGTACCGGTTCCTGGACTCGTTCAGCTTGAGTCGTTACGGGAGCCGCAGCAGCGGGCTTCTCGGCCGCAATCGGGGTCGTCGGCGCAGAGGACGCAGTCGCGGCTGGCCGGTTCTTCACGGCAGGCGCCGCTGGCGGTTCGCGGCGAGTGGCCGGCGCGGTGGTGCGCGGTGCCTCCTTGACGGGAGTGGCCGCTGCGCGCGCGGGCGTCGATGGTGCCGACGGCTCAGCTTCCGCTTGTGGCTTCGCCGAGCCGCTGCTCACCAGTGCCTCGGTCTCAGAGACTGCCGGCGTTGCCGGCGTGCTCGGTGCGGTGGAGGTTGGCGGTGCCGGGGAGGCCGCTACTGGCACGGCCTGAACCGCGTTCTGCCGGACCGCCAGGTATCCTCCCCCCGCGGCTGCGGCTGCGCAACCGGCCACCAGCAAACCCGCAAGCACTCTAGAACTCATGGAAATGACTCCTGAACGAGACCGTCAACAGCAATTGCTGTGCCCCGCATATCGGTCAATCCAGACCAGGAAATCAGCCGAATTCCTCGAAAAATGCCAGGTTCCAATATCGCACGCAACCGGCCGGGGACACTCGCTGTCCTCGCGGCAGGACCTGGCGCGGCCCTGGTTCCGCAGCCCTGCTCACCATGCGACGATTTCCGAGGCATTCATGTTGCACAGAACTTGTCCGTTTGTAATGCTCAGAAGCGCAAGGGGAGGAATTCAATGCGTCGGATCGCGCTGCTTTTCGTTGTCCCGCTGATTTGTCTCCTGGCTTCCCGAGCCGATGCGCTCACCTTTCGCGACGTCATTGAGTTGACGCACGCCGGACTCGGCGACGATGTGCTCCTCGCCTTGATCGAGGTCGATCGGTCCGTTTTTCCCATCGACGCGGCATCGATCAAGCGACTCAAAACGGAAGGTGTCAGCGAGCGCGTGATTCTGGCGATGGTTCGCAGTGGGCGGGACGTCCCGCCGCCGCCCGATCAGATCCCGGTCGACACGTCCTCCTCGTCCCCCGCACCCGCACCACAGGTCGTTGTCATCGATCATCATGATCCGCCAGAGGTTCGCGAAGTGCCAGTCGCCGTTCCGGTGTACGTGCCGTACGTGGTGCGTGCGAACCATAGTGTTCGGGTGCACGATGGCGATCAGCTCCGGGGCGCAAACGAGTTGTCATTCGGTCAAACCGTACCCGGCAAGGATCACGCGACGACCGTCCGTCAGCCAGAACCTGTCTACTGGGGATGGGGTGGAAAGCTGAGACCGGACGCGTGGCAGCCGGCGCCGACCCCAGATCGAAAGAAGTAGAAATCCGCCGGGCGACTACGCCGCGTCGCGATCGCCCTGATCGCGTGACGACGCGGGCATGTGGGCGCGAATCTTCTGCGCGAGTTTGATTGCGACCGGTGCGAGCGCCGCCGCCCCGATCACCAGATCGCTCGTGCGTATCGTGTCGCGTCGTTGACGCGTCAGGCTCTTGTCCACATCGCAATTGACGTCGTCGGGAAACGGTGGCACCGCCACTTCTCCGCGCGTTTTGCGCTCCTCGTAGTCGCGCTCCGCCGCCGGTCCGATTTTCTTCTTTTCGCCCGGTACTTTTTCGCCGACATCCTTTCCGTACGGCGACGCGTGCTCGATCTCGGCATTGACTTCAGCGCCGATGAGAATGGCGAGACCTGACAGATAGAACCACGTGAGCAGGACGATGAAGCCGCCGAGCGTGCCGTAGGTTTCGTTGTAGTTCCCGAAGTAGGCGATGTACAGCTTCAGGCCCAGCGACGCAACCACCCAGAGGAGCGTTGCGATCACCGAGCCCGGAGTAATCCAGAGCCAATCCTGTTCGGCATCCGGCGCGAAGTAGTAGACCGTCCCGATTCCGGTTGCGACCAGCGCGAAGACGATCGGCCACTGCAGGATCCAGCTGGCCCATTTGAAGACCGGTCCCAGGTGCATGCTGTTCGCGAGATGCTCGGCGAGCGCTGGGCCCGCGAGCACCAGGGCAATGGACACGAGAATGAAGAGCGCGATTCCGACCGTCAATAAGATGGCGAGCACACGCACTCGCCATAGCGGACGCCCTTCGGTGATGTCGTACGCCGCATTGAGCGTGCTGATGATCGAGACCATCGCGCCTGACGTGCTCCACAGTGTCAAGACGAAGGCGAAGGTCAGGATTCCGCCGTGATCGGACTGCGAGATCTTCGTGATCTGTTCGGTGATGATTGTCAGGACATCGGGCGGTGCGAACCTTCCCAACAAGTCCACGATCCCTCCCACCATGTTGTGAATGGGGAAGAAACTGGCAATCGAGATCAGCGTCAGGAGCGCTGGGAACAGCGCGAAGAAGAAGTAATACGCCTGCTGCGCGGCAAGATTCAGAAGATCGTCCGCGACTATTTCCTTGTAGGTGCGCGCCGCAAGTTCTCTCCAGCTCAGCGGCACCTTGAAGTGAGCCAGCATGCGCCGAATAACTAGCAAGCGTGCTGCCACGCGGCGGCCCAGCTTGCGCGCGATATGATCGATCGATGGCCGGGCTCGCCAAGGCGTCGACAGACTCCGACGTCATCGTTATTGGAGGCGGAATCATCGGGTGCGCGATCGCGCGCGAAGTCGCGCGGCGCGGGGCTCGCACTGTTCTTATCGAGGCTCGGACCATCGGCCGCGGGGCGACCCAGGCATCGGCTGGCGTATTGGCACCATTCATCGAAGCGCCGGGGGAGGGTCCCCTCCAGACGCTGACGGTCGAGAGCCTGGCGATGTACGACCAGTTCATCGTCGACCTTCAACAGGAGACAAACACTCCGGTCGAGTACCGTCGTTGCGGCACGCTCGAGATCGCGCACGATGCGGAGTCGGTCGGCCGGCTGAAGGCGCTCGGTGACTGGGCGCGATCGAAGCGCGTCGAGGCGCGCTGGCTCGACCCGGCCGAGGTCAGTGCGCTCGAGGGTGCGCTCGCGCCGAGTTGCGGCGGACTGCTCGTCTCCGAGCATGGGTATGTGCGCGCCGCTCAGCTGACCCACGCGCTCGAAGACGCGGCGCGCCGATATGGTGTGGTGATACACGCCGGGGTGCGAGTGGAGACGCTTTCGCACGACGCTGACGGCGTCATCGCAATGGCGGCGGACGGCAGTTATCAGGCCAGGTACGCCGTGGTCGCCGCCGGTAGCTGGTCAGGCGAGATCGCGCCGGAGACGGCGGTTGCCCCGGTCCGCGGTCAACTGCTTCACGTCGCCTGGCGCGGTCCCACGATTAGCAGAATCCTGTGGAGCGATCACTGCTATATGGTGCCGTGGCTGGATGGAACGCTGCTGATTGGCGCCACCGTGGAACATGCCGGGTTCGACGAGCGGGTCACGGGCGGCGGTGTGCAGGCCCTGCTGAACGCCGCGACCGACGTGCTGCCGGGGATCGCCGAGGCGACCTTCATCGAAGCGCGCGTTGGCCTACGTCCCGCGACGGCGACCGGCCTGCCGGTTATTCGTCGATCGACGCAACATCCGTCAATCATCTACGCGACTGGTCACTTTCGGAACGGCATCCTTCTCGCTCCGCTGACCGCCCGCCTTGTCGCCGACTTGATCTGCTGAAAAGGTGGCTGGCACCTTTCCGGGAAAGGTGCCAGCCACCTTTCTGTCGTTACCAGGCGGCAAGGGACTTGATGGTCGGTCTTTATGCCTAGACCAAATCGCTTCTTTCCGGACGGGGTCCCTCAACATGTCGTTAACCGCGGAAATCGGAGGTCGCAAGTCTTCCGGGATCGCGAGGATTATCTAGAATTTCTTGCGGCACTGACCGATGCCGGGGATAGGACGGTGGTACGGCTCCTATCGTTTTGTCTGATGCCGAATCACTTTCACCTGGTGTTATGGCCAATCCGAGGCGTGGAGGTTTCTGCGTACATGCAGGTTGTCATGAATGCGCATCTTCGCAATCTGCAGCGCCGTCATGGCACTTCGGGCACTGGTCACGTCTATCAGGGCCGCTTCAAGAATTCCGCCATCCCGACGAAACGACATTTCCTCAATGTGTGTCGCTACGTCGAAGCAAATCCAATGTGTGCAGGACTGGTCGAGCGAGCAGAACACTGGGAGTGGTCAAGCCTTGTACGAAGCGGGCCGGCCGATGACATCAACATCCTTTCACCCTGGCCGGTTCCACAGCCAGCCACGTGGCTGGAGGACGTCAATCGAGCACCGTCGAATCGTTCGATACGAGAGATCGAAGAGCGAATCCGCCGGCGGGGACGGACTGTACGCGAGCTGGCGCTATGGCGCCCCCGCTGGAACTGAGGCTGGGCTGAGAAGGTGAGTCCGGGCTGAAAAAGGTGGCTGGCACCTTTCCGGGGAAGGTGCCAGCCGCCTTTTTCAGCGACTCAGAGGTCCGCTGGTGGTCTGCGCGGCTTCGAAGGCGATGACGGAAAGCTGGTAGGCGAGCTTGGCCTGGAGCTCGTTGTTGCGCGCCTCTGCCAGGTCGCGCTGCGCCTGAATCACCAGGAAGCTGGTGGACATACCGACATCGAAGCGCCGCTGCTCGGCATCGACACGCTGTTCGGCAAGCGTGCGGCCCTGCTCCGCGGTCTCAATCCGCTGACGATTCTGTTCCAGCCGCAGCGCGGCATCGCGCACCTGGCGGACGGCAATCAATTCAGTGTTGCGAAGGCGCGCCTGCGCCTGATCGCGTTCCAGCTTCGCGCGGGCGTAGTTCGCCTCCTCGACACTCTTGCCGAGCGGATAGGTCAGCGTGAACCCAAGGCTCCACGTCGGGAAATCCGCAGTGATGACCTGATCGAGGACGGTGCCAAATGGCGTCTTCTCCGTGCCGACGATCGTCCCGGGGAATCCCCCCGTCCGCAGCAGCTTCGTTC
>JBKPNQ010000042.1:0-21783 GCA_046732715.1 Acidobacteriota bacterium
GGCGTCGCGAGCGAGCGCGACATCCTCGTGATCCAGGCGACAGGTAGTCCGGGGCGGCTTGTCGAGGTTATGGACGAGTGTGGCGTGAGCGGCAAACAACTACATGTGACGTCGCTGGGCACCGCGGCTGACGGCGCAACCATCGTGGTCTCGCGTGAAAACCTTCATAACGAAGACAGGCTGCGCAGGGATCTGACAGCGGCCTTCGGAGACGGTGCGCGCGTGGCCGACGGGCTGGGCGCACTCAGCGTCGTCGGCGCCGGGATCAACGCGACGTATGGCAACGTTCGACGGGGCTCCAGGTGTCTGCTCGAGCACGGAATCGCGGCGCAGGGGCTCTCGACGTCCTCGTTCAGGACCACCTGGCTGCTCGACCGCAGCAGGCTGGACGAGGCGGTGCGGCTGATGCACGCCGAGTTCATCGAGCACGGCGCGCCAAGAGTGCCGTAGGGAGTTACTGATTGTCGATCGCTGATTGAATGATCAATCAACAATCAGAAATCAGCAATTACTCGAGAAGGTGTTTCAGTTGCCAGTTGGGATCGCTGGCGAGCGCCCCATATTCCTCGGGCGTGATGGACCGGTTGGCATACTGGCACGACAGCACGAACAGTCCCAGACCCTCGTTCCAGTCCGCACGCACGACTCTGGCCTGAAGCGTTCTCCCGGAGTCGGTCTCCAGGTCGAGCATCTCGTCCGGCTTCGGAATCTTGGGAACCTCGATCACCCTTCTGAACCGCATCGAGGCGTGGTCGATTGGATACCCGTTTCCGTCCAACGCGCGGACTTTCATGTTCGGCACCCGCAGGCGCACTTCTACTGGCATGGACATATCTCTCTATATATATAGCTGGCCTCACGGCTTCTAGTCGAGATCCCTCCGCTTTCTCCGGGCTTGCATCTCTCCGGTCGTTTGTCGTCTCATGCCCGGGTGCAGGGTCACCGTGCTGATTGAACGCGCAATGGCAGGACTCGCGCCTGCGATTGCCGTGCTCCGCAATGACGCCGCGGACCATCTGACGACGGAGTACGGCAGGAATTACGGGTCCGGCCATTGCTCCGAGCGCGGCGTCGTTGCCGACATGAAACGGGGCGCCGTCGTCTATGTCGCACGAGGTCGAGAGGGGTTGTTGGGAACGATGACGCTCGCCACGCGGAAGCCATGGGCCATCGATCCCGCCTTCTTTGCGCGAAGTCAGCATCCAGTGTATCTCACCAATATGGCCGTGGCGCCATCGCACCAACGGACCGGAGTGGGTCGTGCGCTTCTGGCTGAAGCCGCCCGCATCGCGGCGGCGTGGCCGGCCGACGCCATTCGCCTCGACGCATTCGACACCGACTCGGGTGCGGGCGGCTTCTACGCAAAATGCGGTTTCCACGAGGTGGGCCGCAAGACCTACCGGACCGTGCCGCTCATCTATTATGAGCTGCTCATTTGATTAGTCCGAGGGGGCTTCGCGCCTCGGACTCCCCCACACGCTCGCTCCCACCTTCGGCAAGGCTACGGCGGGCAAGCGCGAGATGTTCTTCAATCGGCCCGCTTCGCCTTGGGCGCCGTAGCGCGTAGCGCGGAGGCGACTCGCGTGGGCTCACTCGCACGCTCGTTCGCCGTGTCTCCCCCATCCGGTCTTGAAACCAGTTCTAAAAGCCACAGCGGCACAAGCCGGAAGAACCTGAGCCAGACCGTATTCATCAGTAGCGCGACCGCAGGATAGAATCCAGCCGTGGCCTGCCCCAGTTGCGGCGCGAGTTTGTCTGATGGTGCGCGGTTTTGTTCGAGCTGCGGACGACCGGCCGATGTCGACGGAATCACGATGGCGGCGCCGCAGTCGGAGACGGTGCTCGCCCCGGGCGGATCGGCGGCGCGAGCGTCGAGCAGAGCGGCGTCATCCAGCGGCTGGCTGACAGCTTCCGATTCCATCAACCACGGCAGGTTTGCTCCGGGCGCCATTCTCGACGAGCGCTATCGGATCATCGGCCTGCTCGGACGCGGCGGGATGGGCGAGGTGTATCGCGCCGACGATTTGCGCCTCGGCCAGCCGGTGGCGCTGAAATTCCTGCCGGAGGATCTGCGGCGCGACTCCGCGAGGCTCGCGCAATTTCATAACGAGGTGAGGACTGCTCGACAGGTCTCCCATCCAAACGTCTGCCGTGTCTACGACATCGGTGAGTCCGCCGGGCTCCTGTATCTGTCGATGGAGTACGTCGATGGAGAAGATCTCGCGACATCGCTGCGGCGAATCGGCCGGTTCTCGGAAGACAAGGCGCTCGACATCTCGCGTCAACTGTGCGCGGGGCTTGCCGCCGCCCATCACCGCGGCGTCATCCATCGCGATCTGAAACCAGCCAACGTGATGCTCGACGACGCGGGCAGAGTTCGCGTGATGGACTTCGGCCTCGCCGCAGTGGGCAGCGTCCAGGACGTTCGGGCGGGGACACCGGCCTACATGGCACCCGAACAGCTGCTCGGACGAGAGGTGACCGTTCGCAGCGACATCTTCGCGCTCGGGCTGGTGATGTACGAGCTGTTTACCGGGCGGCGGGCCTTCAACGCGACGACGATCGCCGACCTCCAGGCCCAGCATCAATCACGAGCGATCGCGCCGCCATCAACCACGGTCAGCGCGATGGATCCCGCGATCGAGCGCGCGATCTTGAGATGTCTAGACCCGGTGCCCGACCAGCGCCCCTCGTCGGCGCTGGCCGTGTCGGCGTCCCTGCCCGGCGGCGATCCTTTGGCGGCGGCTCTCGCGGCAGGCGAGACGCCGTCGCCGGAAATGGTTGCCGCTGCCGGCGAAGGCGCTGGCCTGCGACCGCGAGTGGCGTGGGCAACGTTCGTCGCCGTCCTGGTGGGCACCGCCCTGACGTTCGCGCTCGCACTCCGAACGAGTGCGTTCGATCGGCTGCATCCCGAGTACAACACTGACGTTCTTGCCCAGAAAGCCCGGGACGCGCTCACCCAGCTTGGATACCCTGCGCGCGGAACCGATCAGGCCTATCGCTTCTCGTGGAACAGCGATCTGGTGAAGTACATCCGCGATACCGATAAGCCGGCGCCGAACTGGGCCACGGTCCTTTCACAAGCTCCCGCGCCGCTCGAATTCTGGTATCGGCAGAGTCCGGATGCGCTCACGGGCGCGACGTTTCACACCGATCTGCTGACGCCGGGTATCGTCACTCAAGACGATCCGGCGCCAATTATGTCCGGTATGGCCGCGGTGGAAATGGACTACCGCGGACGATTGAAGTTCTTCGAAACCATCCCTGCTCAACGGCAGGAATCGCCCTCCCCCGCGGCTCACGTTGACTGGAACCCACTCTTCGCGCTCGCCGGTCTCGATGCCGCGAAGCTGCAGCCTGCCGATCCGATCTGGACCTGGCTGGCCACGTCGGATAGTCGGGCCGCCTGGACTGGCACATGGCCCGAAAGCGGAAGACCGTTGCGGGTCGAGGCCGCCGCGCTCGGAGGCCGCCCGGTGGGGTTCCTGGTGTCGGGGCCCTGGGTGAAACCCTGGCGCATGTCTGAGCCGTCACCCGGTGGGCAAAATGCCACGGTCATTATCCTGTGCGCCGTCGTGATCGCCGTTCTCATCGCGGCCGCGCTAATCGCACGCAACAATCTTCGTGCGGGGCGTGGCGATCGTCGCGGCGCAGCGCGCCTGGCGGCCTTCATGACGGCGATCCTGCTCGCGCTCTGGATCTGTCAGGTGCACGTCGTGGCCTCGCTCGGTCTTTTCGCGATGCTGCTTCTCGCGATCTGTACGACCGTTTTCAACGGCGTCCTGCTCTGGACGCTTTACTTGGCGCTCGAACCGTTCGTCCGCAGACGATGGCCCCAGGTGCTCGTCTCCTGGACCAACGTGCTGACCGGACGGTTCCGCGATCCCGTCGTGGGCCGCGACGTCCTGCTGGGTGTCGCACTCGGTGTCGCCTGGACACTGATGATTCGAGTGCTCGACGCGACGACCGGCAGCCGCGCCATCGCAGACTTCCCCGGCCACGTTGCCCTGCTGTCCGGGTTCCGCAGCACGCTGGGCCTGGTCCTGTCCGACGCACCCTACGCGATACGGAACGTGCTGTTCTTCTTTTTCCTGCTGTTCGTGCTGCGCGTCGTTCTTCGCCGGGAGTGGGCCGCGGCGCTGGCGTTTGCTGGCCTTTTCGCGCTGCTGGATTTGCTCGGCAACCAGAATCGTCCGGTGATTGCCGCGCTCCTGACGTTTGTCTACTTCGGCAGCGGCGCCATCGTTGTGGTCAGGTGGGGATTGCTCTCGTACGCCGTCGGCCACTTCGTGACCTCGATGCTGATGGATCTCACGGCGACGATCGATCCCTCCGCGTGGTACTTCGGCAACATGCTGCTGCTCATCGGCATCGTCGTCGGGCTTGCAGCGTGGGGATTCTACACGTCTCTCGGGGGCAGGCTGTGGGCCACTGATGGCGTTACCGTCGGAGCAGCAACATCTGCGCGGCCGTGAAGACCACGACGCAAGCATCATCGTTCCGGCAATCCAGACTAATTGACGCCACAGCCGCATGCTGCCTCGATCACTCGAGCGGTGATTAATGAATTCGAATCGCGCTTACTTGCCCACCCACACACGGCCGTCGTGCGTGATGTGGACGACCGAGTTGCCGAAACCAGCCGTGGTGATTTCGAAACCCGAGGCGGTTGTGCGTAACACCGGCTTGAAATCCACGCCGTCTACGTGAATGTCGCCAGCGTTCAACGCCTCGAGCGTCGTGGCGTACGTGCCATGCCCAGCGCGGTAGGTGCTCTGGCGGTAGTACAGGCGGCGCAAGGCCCACTTGACGCGATCGTTCGGGTCGTCGACAAAGTCGACCGATTTTTTTCCAACAGGTCGATCTGAAAACTGCACGTACCCCCACCGCTCCGGCATGTGCATGTTGATCGCGCCCTGCGGGCTCCAGACCCAGTTGTCTTCCGGCAGCGGATTCTTACCGCCTGCTTGCAGGCGCTTCGAATACTTCCCTTCAACCACGTCCATCTGCCACTCGACCCGCGAAACATTGATACGCCATTGCTCACCAGCGACAGGCGCGCGGTGTCCGGCGGCAGCTTCCTTCAGAATCTTCCACGGCAATGCCACCTCAACGGTCCAGCCTTGATCGCGATCACCGGCGACGTTCAGCGTGCCCTTCAGATTGACACCCACTTGCAATCCGGCGATGTCCCATCCATGGATCGCCGGTCCGCCGTCGCGATATGGCTTGATCAGCATCAGGTCCCAGGGCGTGCCGAGCGCGTTCACCTCCAGCTCGTAGTACGCGTGTGTATCGCCATCCGGATCGATGAACAACTCGAAATCGTTGTCCTGAAAAATGACCGAGTCGCGCTCCTTCAATGTGCCCCAGAGATCGGGCTCCTCCATCTCAGCTGCGACATAGAACCAGTCGTCGTCCCAAAGCATTCTCGCCCGCGTTTTGAAGCGCGGCTCCGGGCGTCGAGACCCTTCGATGTCAACGAACGGTTCGGTCCACGGCGCGGATGTCCACGCCGGGTCGTCGAGCCGGCCATCCACTTTTACCGGTGATGGGGCTCGATAGGCGACGTAGTGTGTCGGCACGAAGGGCAGCGCCTCGAAATCGACGGCCGGTCGCTGGATTGCCGCGAGGCTCGTCGTCAGCAAGCCCAGTACCGTAGCCAGACGGCGTGATGGGAATGTCACCATGACGGTTCGTGGATCAGCGTCCAGCCCCTCTGGCCGTCGGGGAGGAAGAAGAACATCTCGACGGCATCAAGCCGCTTCAGGTACTTCCTGCTCCTGACCGGGCCGAGCACGAACAACGCGTCATCGAGCGCATCGCCTTGCGTTCCCGTCTTCGTGACGACGGCCACGGTGAGAACGCCCTGGACGGGGCGGCCGGTGCGTGGGTCCATGATGTGCGAGTAACGAACGCCGTCAACCTCGAAGGACTTCTCGGAACTTCCTGCCACCGACAGCGCGCGATCCCTCAACTCCACATCGCGAGCGACCTTGCCGCTGTCTACCGGATCCTGTATCGACACGGCCCACGCGTTGCGAGCGGGCGGGGCACCGAGACCGTAGATCGTGCTGCCTCCGGCGCTAACGAGCGCCGCAGCCACCTTCGCGGTTCTCAGAATCTTGACGACACGGTCGACCGCATATCCCTTGGCGATCCCGCCGAGGTCCAGCTCTACGCCCGGCCGATCGAAACGAACCGTGCGGCGCTCGGGGTCCATGATGATGTGCTGCCAACCTACCAACGGACGCACGGTCTCTATTTGTTGGTTCGAAGGGAGCCGGCCTTCTCCACGAAAGAAACCCCACACCTTCATCAACGGACCGACGGTGATATCGAAGGCCCCATCAGAGTCGCGGCTGTAACGAATCGCGTCAGCGATGAAATCGTAAAGCTCCGGTTCAACAACCACCGGTGATGCCGCGGCATCCCGATTGATCCGGGACAACGGGCTCTCCGGCTTGTAGTGGCTCATTAATCGATCGATGCGATCGACTTCGTCCAATGCCTGCTCGAGAATGGACGACAGTTTCTCAGAATCCGCCGCGTAGGCGTCGATGGTGTAGAGGCACGCCATCGATATCCTCGACACCTGAAGGTGATGCAACCGAGTAGCAGTCGCCGGCGGCCACAACCACGCGGTGAACACAACGCCGGCAACGGCGCCCCACGAGAAACGCTGGTGACCCATTACGCCACCGCAGCCTGAAACGGCCATCGTTGAGCACGCCAGGACCATATTCCGAACACGAGCACGCCTGCCATCAGGGTGCCGAGCCCGAACAGGATGACTCTTGGATCGGACGTCGCGAACACGAAGATCCAGCCGGCGAGCGCGACCAGGCTTGGCAGCGGGTACAACCACATCCGATACGTGCCGGGGCGCGCCGGGACGCGTCTGCGCAAGAGCGTGAGCGCAGCAATCTGTCCCATGAATTGCACGAGGATGCGCGTCGTAATCAGCGCATCGATGACGAGCCCGAGCGAAAAGAAGCTGCACACAATCGACACCGCACCGACGACAATCAACGAGATGTAGGGGAACGGCTTGGCGGGATGCAACCGGCCGAAGGCCTTGAAAAAGTAGCCGTCGTTTGCCGCAGCGAATGGAATGCGGGAATAGCCGAGCAACAGCGCGAACACCGATCCAAAACCGGTCCACAGGATCGCCGCGGTAAACAACGTCGCCGCCGTCCGCCCGTAGATCTTCTCCATGAACACCGAGACGATGAACCGGGAGCTCGGGTGATTATCGGCCGGCACGAACTCACGCCACGGGACCACGCCGATGACGGACAAGTTGATCAGGATATAAATGATGGCGACGAGCACGATGCTCGTCAGGATTGAGCGGGGGATCACCCGGGCCGGTTCCTTCACTTCATCGCCGATGTAGCAGATGTCGTAGTACCCCAGGTAATCGTAGATGCCGACCCTCGACGCCGCGCCGAGTCCGATGAGAAACCCAATCGAGAAGTTGAACGCGCCCGGCGGAAAATCGAACGCGATCGCGGGACTGAAGTGGATCACGCCGGTGACGATGACCGCCGCCGTCGTCAGAAGACTGCCAGCCCAGAGCGTCACGGTCAGGGGACCGAGCGAGCTGATTGGCCGGTACAGCAACATGAGGTTCAGCACGCCGACCGCCGCCGCAATCAGCGCGTAGTGGAGCGTCGAGAGGGAAGGCCAGAGATAACCGAGGTATTGGGCAAATCCGATGTACCCCGACGCGATCTCGAGGGGACCGCTCAGGATGAACTGCCAGATGAAGAGAAAGGCCGCCAGCCGTCCCCAGCGCTCGCGCCCGAAACCCTCCCGGAGATAGACGTAGCTGCCACCCGATCCGGGAAGCGCAGATCCCAGTTCACTCCAGACCATCCCGTCGGGAATCACGATGAGCAACGCCACGAGCCATCCCAGCATCGCCTGCGGACCGCCGAGGGCGGTCATGAGCAACGGAATCGTGATGAACGGACCGACCCCCATCATGTTGGTCATGTTGAGAGCGGTCGCCTGCAGAAGGCCGAAGCGGCGAGGGAGGGACGACGGTGAAGACATGGGGACGTGAATCTAACACATCATTTTCCTTGACACCGAGTTCGCTCTCGATAGGCTCTCGACAGCGCAGGCGGCTGCGGCCCGAGCGACGGGCCGGCCGGCCAGCCGAAGCGCCGGCCCACCTTCGCGAAGGCTACGGTGGGCAACCTTCGCAAGACATCGGCGCGAAGGTTGAAGGGAAGCGGCGCAGTCGTAAGGAGTAGCTCCTTGAACACCAAGCCATCGCGACGAACGATATTGAAAACCGCGGGTGCGGCGGCGCTGGGAATGCGAGCGAGTTCTCGCCCGACGTCGGCAACGGCAGCCGCACAGTCCCGCCCACACTTCGAAGGCAAGGACACGCCAAAGATTTGCCTCGAGGCGAACCTTGCGCCACCATCCGGCGTGTCAGCTGAAGAAGCCGCAGCCGCGTCGGCCCGGCGGATCCGGCAACTTGGCGTAGACCACGTCATCTCCGGCGGCGGCCGCATTCCGTGGGAAGAAAGCCGGCTGAAGGAATTGATGGATCGCCTCAAGACCAACGGCCTGACGCTTGCCAACCTGATGATCGCCGGCTTCCCCAATGCCATCTACAATCGACCGGACAAAGACGCTGACATCGAGAAGGTGATCGAGTCGATTAAGGCCGCCGGCAGAGTCGGGCTGCCAGTGGTGGAATACAACTGGTACGCGCATCGAGCGATGGAGGGCTATTTCGAAGAGACGGGGCGCGCGAATGCCGGTTGGACGGGGTTCGATTACGAGCGCATGAAAGGTCTCCCCCCGCTCGAGGAGGAAGGCGCGCACACACTCGATGAGATGTGGACGAACATCACCTACTTCCTCAAAGCCATCGTCCCTGAAGCTGAAAAGGCCGGCGTTCGACTGGCGCTGCATCCCAACGATCCCCCGGCGCCGATCAGCCGGGGGTCGCAGCAGATCATGGGCACGATCGATGGCTGGAAGAAGCTCGTCGGCATCGTCAACAGCCCGTCGAACGGCATCACCTTCGACTGCGGCGTGACGCGGGAGATGGGGGGCGATCCGGTTGAAGTCTGCCGGTGGTTCGGTTCACGCGATCGCATCAACCACGTGCACTTCCGCAACGTGAAAGTACAGAAGCCCAACGAACGGTACACAGAGGTCTTCATTGACGAGGGCGAGAACGACATGTTTGCGGTCATGAAGGAGCTGATCAGGCAGAAGTATACGCGGCTGATTTATCCCGAGCACCCGCGCGGCATCGACTACGATCGCGAGCGGCCAAACTTCAAGCCGCAATACCCGGGCGGTGGTGGTTATGCCGGCTACGCGTTCAACATCGGCTACACGCGAGCGATGATGCAAGCCGCGCTCAGCGATAGAGCGTAAGAGTCAAAGTTAAAAGTCAAAAGTTAAAAGTTAGAAGTTAAGACATAAGGAGGACAGGAGATGACATGCCGAGCGCGGTTAGCAACGGCTGCAGCGGTCGCGGCGGTGCTGATGCCGGTCCTCTCACATGCCCAGCTGTTCACGCTGACCAAAGATCAGATGATCGAGCTGACCGCCCAGAATCCGTTCGAACGGTTTGCCGACGGCCGACCGAAAGTCCCGGACGGCCTGATCGAGCGTGCACGAGGTCTCTCGGCCGAAGAGGTGTTCGCCGTTCTGCCCGGCAAGAACTTCAGGAATCAGTACGCCGATGGCTTTCAGATCCTGCATCCGAACAAGCGGCTCGTCGGCCGGGCCTTCACGGTGCAGTTCATGCCGGTTCGCCCAGACCTCGACAGCGTCATCACCGCCCGCGCGAAGGCCGCCGGGTTCGACCGCATGAACAACCAGACCGCGATCGACATGCTGCAACCGGGCGACGTGCTGGTCGTGGATCTCTTCGGACAAGGAGAAAACGGTACGATCGTCGGCGACAACCTCTTCTACTACATCATGAAGGCGACCAGGTCCGGAGGGCTCGTCGTCGATGGCGCGATCCGGGATCTCGATGGCATCTCGGAGATGGACATGCCGGCGTATTTCCGCCGCACCCATCCAAGCGCCATCGGCAACGTGATGATCAGCGGCATCAACATTCCCGTTCGTATCGGCAACACCACCGTCATGCCGGGCGATCTGGTGTTTGGTGACTCCGAAGGCGTCTACTTCATTCCGCCGGCACTGGTGCAGCAGGTGGTGGACAACGCCGACATCGTCCACATTCACGACGAGTGGACGCGAAAGAAATTCGACGAGGGCAAGTACAAATCGAGTGAGATCTACGGCTCGCCGAAGGATCCGGCGCTCAAGAAAGAATACGAGGAGTACCTGAAGAAACGGCTGGAAGAAATCCGCAAGAATTACAAATAGAAGGGCACACACTGAGATGAAACGCGCAGTCTTCCTCGTCGCCGCGTGCGCAACGATCGGCGCCGTCTGGCTCCTGGCGCAGGCACCGGAAGTCTCCCTCGCCGACGGCTTCCGTACCGTCGAAGTCGCGTCGGTTTCCGACGCCATGGAGCAACTCTACGGACAACGCGGCTACATGGCGCACGACATGCGCCCGCTCTCGCCGACCAAATTTGCCGGCCCCGCGGTCACGGTGCAGTTGAAAAAAGAAGAACACTTGGAAGGGTCGCCGGCGTCGCAAGGCATGCTCGACGCGATCGACAACTCCCCTGCCGGCTCTGTCTACGTGATGGTCCTCGAAGACGGGCTCGACTACGCCGGTATCGGCGGACTCATGGCCACGGCCATGAAGTACCGCGGCTTCGCCGGCGCCGTGATCGACGCTTCAGTGCGCGACACGCCGCAAATCCGCAAGCTGCAGTTCCCGGTCTTCAGCCGCGGCATCGCGCCGTCCACAACCATCAATCACTATCGGGTGACCGGGGTGAACGTGCCGGTGACCTGCGCCGGCGTGCGGGTCAATCCTGGCGACATCATTACCGCCGACGAGGACGGCGTCGCCGTCGTCCCGATCGCGAAGGCACCCGAGGTGTTGAAGAAATCCCAGGAGCTCGACGACACCGAGCACCGGATGCTTCCCTTCATCGAGAAGTTCAGGTCGATTAGAGAAGCGGTGAAGCAGTTCGGAAGGATCTAAGCGCTCGAGGTAACAGAGTTAGTTAAGGCAGCAGTGTCTCCGTTAGCTCTGGACCTCTCCGCCTCACTCAAACCCGTGAAACTGTTTTACTCGTAGCGAAGCGCAAGAATCGGATCGATGCGGCTCGCGCGACGTGCGGGGATCAGGCCAGCGGCGGCTGACACGACCGACAGCAGGACGATGGTCGACCCGGCCATCCACGGGTCGTTGGGCTGGATCCCGTACAACACGGACGACACATACTTGCCAAGCAGGACCGCTGACGGAATCCCGACGGCGAGTCCAATGACGAGCAGGATGAGCACTTCCCGCATCACGAGCCAGATCACCAACCCCGGCTGGGCGCCGAGCGCCAGCCGGATGCCGAGTTCCTTGCGCCGGCGGGCGACGACGAACGCCATCACGCCGTAGAGTCCGATGGACGCGAGTATCGTGGCGAGCAGTCCAAAACCTGCGGACAACAAGGCAATCAGCCGATCGGTCAGTAACGTTTCGTCGAGCTGGCCTTCCAGCGTCTTCATCTCGTACACCGGCATCGTCGTGTCGAGCTGCTTGACCTCGTTGCGGATCGTGGTGAACGCGGTCGACGAGCCGACCGCAGAGCGGACGTAGAACACTACGCTGCCCCGCCCGAAGTTCGGAACAAAAACCTGGCGCCGCACACCCTCGCGCGGCCCCTCGTAGAGGGAGTTCTCGACGACGCCGATGATCTCGATCGTCAGCTTCGCGTTGTTGCCGCCGCCGCGTCCGAGCCTCTTTCCAACGGCGCTCTTCCCCTTGAAAAAGTGCTCGGCGAAGCGGCGGTTGACGATCGCGACGGTGGGGTTTTCCACGACGTCGCTCTGACGGAAGTCTCGCCCTTCGAGAATCGGGATGTGCATCGTCTCGAAGTAGCCTGGCGACAACGCGTTCATGAACGCCTGCTGATCCTCGCCGTCTGCGTAGGTATGCCCCTCGACCGCCGTCGAGTTGTCCCACTCGTCTCCCGACAAGAGCGGCACCGCCGCCATGGCTGCCGACTTCACGCCGGGAGCAGTTCGCAGTCGTTCCAGCAGATCGCGGTTGAACTGGACGGCACGTTGCTCCGTGTAGCCGCTCAACGCCGGCGCCAGCTGAAACGTCAGGAGGTTGTCGAGCGCGATGCCGGTGTCGGTTCCCTTCAGGTTCTGCAGGCTCTTGACGAAGAGCCCTGCGCCGAAGAGCAGCAGGAAACTGAGCGCTACTTGAGCGGTCACGAGTCCTTTGCGCAGGAATAGCGAGCCACCAGTCCCGGCAATCGAACCCACCGTATCTTTCAGCGTCGTCCAGGGATCGGGACGGCTTGCGCGCAGCGCGGGCAAAAGGCCGAAGACGATCCCGGTGAGGAACGTCAGCGCTATTGTGAAGGCAAGGATTCGCCCATCCGGCCGCGCCGTGACCAGCAACGCCTGGCCGCCTGTGGGCACCAACGAGAGAAGGCCGCGCGTCAGCACGAACGACAGCGCGAGCCCGACGAGGCCGCCGATGAACGAGAGCACCAGACTCTCGACCAACAGCTGACGCACCAGCCGGCCACGAGACGCGCCGAGTGACAGACGCACCGCGATTTCCTTCTGACGCATGAACGCGCGGGCGATGAGCAAATTGGCAACGTTCGCGCACGCAATGAGCAGCACGAGTCCGACCATGCACATCAACACGATCAGCGGTGTCGAAAAATCATTGCGGAGCCCGGAGAAGCCGCCCGCCGCACTCTCGACGATCAGCTGTCCCTTCATGAATTGATCGCGTGAGTACTGCGACCAGTTCTTGGCCGCAGGTAGCGTCATCTCGTAGGTCCGAATCTGCGTGAACAGTCCCTGGAGTGGCGCCTGTGCCGATTTCACCGTGTAGCCTGGCTTCAACCGGCCGAAAACCTGGACCCAACGCGCCCGTCGATCGTCGAGGTGGACCCATCCCCAGTCGGGGACCATTGCTTCTTTCATCAACACGGGCACCCGGATCTGCGGCGACTGCGCCGGGTCGAGACCGGCAAAGCCTTTCGCGGACACGCCAACGATTTCCATCGGCGAGTTGTTGACGAGGATCTTCTTGCCGAGAACAACGGGGTTCCGCGCAAAACGCACGTTCCAATAGTCGTAGCTGAGAACGACCACCGGATGTCCCATGTAGACCTGGTCATCCTCCCGCGAGTTGAAGACGCGACCGAGCGCCGGCTCGACGCCGAGCATGGTGAAATAGTTGCCCGATACCATCTCCGCGAGAACGCGTTCGGTCTGGTTGTCGACGCTGACCGACGCGGGCACCAGACGCCGGCACAGCACCTCCGCCAGGGACTCCGCCTTCTTCTGATAGTCCTGGTAGATCGGATAGGAGTGCATCCGCGTCCCCATGTTGCTCCCGTTATGGGAGCCGCGCTGGAAGAGCATCACCAGCTCGTCTGGGGACTTGACCGGCAGCTTGCGCAGCAGAATCTGATCGATGAGGGTGAAGATAGCGGTGTTGGCGCCTATGCCGAGCGCCAACGACAGGATCGCGACGGTTGCAAACAGCGGGTTGCGGCGAAGCCCGCGAGCGGCAAGCCGCAGGTCTGCCCAAGTTGTGGTCATGGAGCCTTGGACGGCTCGAAGGGCCGACCGGTTGCCTCGACCGTGCAACTTTTTCCGTCAGGCCCGCTCTTTGACCGGCACTTCGATGTCACGCCGATCCGCACCGCGAAGCACGCCAAGTCGCACTTTCGTGCCTATTTTTGACTCCGTCAGCAATCGGTGCAGGTCGTCCAATCCGCCGACGACCTGGTCGTCCAGCGAAACGATGAGGTCGCCATCGCGGATGCCGGCCGCCACTGCCGGCCCATCTGGCTCGAGCGAAACCACGAGCACGGCGGACGCCTGACCCAGCCGATGGAAACGCGTCACCCGGCGCAGGAGCGGGACGTTCTGACCCGCGACACCGAGATAGCCACGACGGACACGCCCGTCGCGCAGCAGCGCTGGCAGGACGGCGACCACGGCGCTGATGGGCACCGCGAAGCTGAGACCCTGGCCGCCAGCGATGATCGCAGTGTTCACGCCGACGACACGGCCGTCGCTGGTCACGAGCGGCCCGCCGGAGTTCCCGGGGTTGAGCGCGGCATCGGTCTGAATGACCTGATCGATCAGGCGCCCTGACCGGGACCGGAGCGATCGGCCGAGCGCGCTGACCACGCCGGCTGTGACGGTGTGATGAAAGCCGTACGGGTTGCCGATCGCGACGACGAGCTGACCGGCCCGAAGTGTTCGCGAGTCGCCAAAAGTCACCGGCACCAGCTCCGGCGCCGTGATTCGCAGCACCGCCACGTCGGTATCGGGATCCTGACCGACGACGTCCGCGCCGTAATCACGGCCATCAGGCAGAGCGACCTGCACCTGCGAGCTACCTTCGACGACGTGACTGTTGGTGAGGATCAAGCCGTCTGCGGCAAAGACAAAGCCCGATCCGGCAGCCGCGCCGGAATCCGGACGTCCGCGACCGCCGCTTTCCTTCCTCGAAACCTCGATGCTGACGACCGAGGGAGCGACGATATCTACCGCGCGCGTCACCGCCCGCGAGTAGTCGTCCATTAAAGAATCGTTGGATATGGGGAGAGACAGAGCCATGCTGATCGATTAGACGCTCACAGCCGGCTGCTAGTGCCAGACTTCGGAATCCCTAATCCCTAATCACTGATCCTGAATCGCTCATCCTCGAATCGCTCATCCTCGAATCCCTCATCCTCGAATCCCTCATCCTCGAATCGTTCATCCTTGAATCGTTGAATCCTTGAAGCGTCGAATCCTAGAAGCGCAGCCTGTCTCGCCGAGGCCAGAAGTAGCCGGCCGCCGCGGCGACAGCGCAAAGGCCGACGAGCCGCGAGGCCGCGAGCCGCGAATCACGAAAGCAGCATGACTCTCGGAATCCCAATCACAAGCAACACGATGAGGAAGATGAGACCAAAGATGAACCCAAGGCGCCAGAAATCTCTTCGTTCGATGTAGCCGCTGCCAAAATAGACCGGAGCCGGTCCGGTTGCGTACGGCGTCAACACCCCCATCAGGCCGAGCGAGAAGCACATGAGCATTGTGAGAGTTCGAACGGGCATTCCCGGTACCGAGGCACCGGCGGCCAGCATCACGGGCATCAACGCGGTGGCGTGCGCGGTCAGGCTCGCGAACATGTAGTGGACGACAAAGAAGAGCACCACGAACATGGTCAACACGACAATCGGCGACTGCCCGGCAAGAAGTGTCGAGACGGCACGGCCAACCCAGTCGATGACGCCGACCTTTGCGAGCCCATCCGCGAGAACGATCAGTGTGCCGAATGAAATGAAGACGTTCCAGCCCGTCCGGTTACCCGCGATGTCGTTCCAATCAACCAGGTCGAAGACGATCATCAGCGAGATGCCCGCGAGCGCAACCATTGCCGGATCGACCAGCGACGCGCCGCCGATCCAGAACGCCAACGCTCCGATGACCAGCGCGGCCATGATCGCTTCCTTGCGGGTCAGGCCGCCAAGCTTCTGGAGTTCCTGCGCCGCCCAGCGCGGCACTTCTGCACTCCTGCGCACCTGCGGCGGATAGAGTTTGTAGACCAGCCATGGCAGGGCGATGAGAAGCGGTGCGCCGATTGGCAGAAAGGTGATGAACCAGTTGGTCCAGGTGATGTCGATTCCGGTCGCCTTGCGGACGAAGTCGATCGCCAGCAGATTCGGCGCGAGCGCGGTGATGAACATGGAGCTCGTCACGCAGGTCGTCGCAAACGCGACCCACATCAAGTACGCGCCGATGCGCCGCGGCGATTCTCCTGGCCTCGAACCGTACAACTCGGGAATCCGATCGATGACCGGAAAGACCGCGCCGGCGCTGCGGGCGGTATTGGATGGCGTGAACGGCGCGAGCAGAAAATCCGATGCGGCAATCGCATAACCAAGGCCCAAGCTGCTGCCACCGAGGCGTCGGACCAGGACGAGCGCAATGCGCCGGCCGAGACCGGTTTTCTCGTAGCCCATCGCAAACACGAATGCGCCGAAGATCAACCACACCGTGCTGTTGATGAAGCCAGCAAGCGCCCAGCGGAGAGCCTCGGCGGGAAACTTGAACGCGGGATCCGCCAACTGAGAAGGGCTGAAGGCGAGGCCGAACACACCGGCGAACGTCACCCCCATCAGACCAGCGCCGGCGGGCGGAATCGGTTCGGTGATGAGCGCGAGGATGACGGCGACGAACAACGCGAGATAGTGCCAGGCAAACGCCGCCAGTCCCGGTGGTGGCGGCAGGACCGCCACGGCGACGCCAACCCCTAGAGGAACGAGCGCGCGCCAGAGTCGCCCGGTGCGGTCGGGTGCGGCCCGGTGCCCGGCAGCCGCCAGATCGCCGATCATTCGAGGCGGTTCACGATGGCTTGCGTCATCTGGCTGGTCGAGAGCTTCCCGCCGACATCGGGCGTGAGGTTGCCGTCCGCGAGGGCGCGGTCGACGGCCGTGCGGATCATCCGCGCGGCAGCACCTTCTCCGAGCCAGTCGAGCATCATCGCGGCGCTCAGGACCGCCGCCACCGGGTTGGCAATCCCTTTCCCGGCGATGTCGGGTGCCGACCCGTGCACCGGCTCGAACAACGAGGGGAACCGCCGCTCAGGATTCAAATTCGCTGACGGATTCAGTCCCAGGCTGCCGGTAATGCCTCCAGTCAGATCGCTCAGGATGTCGCCAAACAGGTTGGAGCCAACGATGACGTCAAAGGTATGTGGGCGGCGAACCAGCTCCAGCGTGGCGGCATCGATGTGGAGTTTCTCGACCGCCACATCGTCGAACTGCGGCGCGAGCTCGGCGAGGATGCGATCCCAGAGCACGTAGGCGTAGCGCTGCGCGTTCGACTTCGTGATCATGGCGAGCCGACGACGGCGGGTGCGCGCCAGCTCGAACGAAAAACGCAAAATCCGTTCAACGCCCCGCCGGGTATGAACCGCGGTTTGCAACGCCACCTCGTTCGGCGTGTTCACCGCCAGGGCGCCGCCGTTGTCGACATACTCCCCTTCCGAGTTCTCTCGCACTACGACGACGTCAATCGGTTCGCCGCTTCTCAGCGGCCCCTGGACACCGTTGAACGTCCGCGCCGGACGGACGCAAGCATACAGATCGAATGCCTGCCGCAGACGGATGAGCGGAGTCAGGGTGATGTGATCGGGCAGGCGTGCCGGCCATCCCACCGCACCGAGGTAAATGGCGTTGAATCGCCCGAGCGTGGCGAGGAAATCGTCGGGAGCAACCCGGCCGTGCTTCTCATAGTGCGGCATGCCCCAATCGAAGGATTCGAATTCAAGCTGAAAAGCCTTCGATCGGATCTCCGCCGCCGTGAGCACGGCGACCGCGGCATCGGTGACTTCGGGTCCGATGCCGTCACCAGGGTACAACGCGATGCGATGAGTGGTCATAATTATTCCGACGGGCTTCGTCCCTCGGACTCCCCTACACGCTCTCTCGCGCGCCGCTTCGCCGGCTCGCTCCGTTCGCGTTCATACGCGGTGTTGATGGCCACCGAAGATCGTGAGCTGTCACCGGGTAATGTCCTGATGGCGTGCGATGCGCAGCGTGAGATGACGATGCACGTCAGGCCATTCGTGTTTCAGCACGCTGTAAATGACCGTATCGCGCACCGTGCCGTCGCGCCGGGCGCGATGATGTCTGATGACTCCGTCTTTCTTGGCTCCCAGCCGCTCAATCGCCCGTTGTGAGGCGAAATTGAAGTTGTCCGTACGAAGGCCAACGACCTGGCAACCAAGCCGATCGAACGCGTGTTCGAGAAGCAGCAGCTTGCAGGACGTGTTGACGTGCGTGCGCTGCCAGCTCTTTGCGTACCACGTGTAGCCAATCTCGACGCGATCGATCTCCTGAACGATGTCGTGGTAGCGCGTACTGCCAATGATGCTGTTGGTACTCAGTTCGCGAACAGCCCAGGGCAGCATGTGCCCTGCCGCCTGGCCCTGGAGGGCCTCGGCAATGTAGTCGCGTACTCTGTCCGGATCGGGTACGGTGGTGAACCACAACTCCCACAGGCGGCCGTCAGAGGCCGCCGCTCGAAGAGCGTCGAGATGGTGCGCCGTCAGCGGCTCCAGTCGGACGCCATGGCCTTCGAGCGTGATAGCGGCAACATTGATCATTGCCCTGATCCTGCAGCGACTTCAGCAGCCGCGCAACCGGCCACGACACGCAGCAACACGATCGCGCGCTTCATTGAACGTGTCATCCCTCGTCTTCGAGGTTATCGAGAAATGTCACCACCCCGGTCTCCAGCGAGTACTCCGCGCCAAGCACCCTCAGGCCGGAGCTGCGACTGAGTTGTTCGAGGAGCGTCGACCCGTGTCTGAGATGATTCACCGACGCGCGCACGTTGGCTCTCACCGCATCGCGGATCAAGGCCTCCGGATCGTGATCGCGACGCCCGGACAACAACGTCTCGACTGACGGCCGCACCCGGTTCACGATCGAGCGGAGGTTGCGCGACTGGCTCGTCGCGTGCCCGGTGATTTCCTCGAGGGTCGCGGTAATCGCTCCGCAGCCGGAGTGCCCGAGGACGACGACGAGCCGGGTGTCGAAACGCGATGCGGCAAACTCGACGCTGCCGATTTGCGAGGGCGCGACGATATTGCCGGCGACCCGGATGACGAAGAGATCGCCAAACCCCTGATCGAACACCAGTTCCGCCGGGACCCGAGAGTCCGAGCAGCCCAGAATGATGGCGAACGGCTCCTGGCCGGCCGCCAACGCTGCGCGTCTCACCCGGTCGATCGGCTCTGACGTCGTTTGATTGGCGACAAATCGCCGGTTGCCCTCCTGGAGGCGCGCCAGGGCTTCGAGTGCGGTCAGCATGCGGTACGGACTGTTGGCGTCACTCGACGTGAAGGGTCAGGCCGGGCAGATCGATACCCGACAGGTTGGTGGTCCACGTTTCGCCGGTGCGAATGGGCAGCGCCGGGGTCAGCGTTCCGGTGGTCACGATCTCGCCGGCTTGAATAGGCTCAAACAACTGCTGTGCTCCTAAAACTCGAACCAGGTGAAGGGCCGCCATCAGCGGGCTGTCGAGCACGTTCGCGCCGGCACCATGTGCCTGCACGACTCCGCCGCTGGCAAGTGAAATCGTAAAGGCTCGCAGCTTGCCAACGACATCAGCCGCGTCTGATACGGTGCGCGGCGGCCCGACGACGAGCGCGCCATGCAGGCCAAAGTCTGCAATCGTATCAGCCAACGTGAATTTCCAATCCAGGAAATGCGTCTGGACGATCTCGAAGCCGTGCGCAATCCAATCAATCGTCGACAGCAGCTCGCCCTCGTCCGTTGCGGCACCCGGCGCGCTGGCAAAGTGCAACACGATCTCCGGCTCGATGCGCGGCTGCGACAGGTGACCGATGGCAAGGTGAGCCACCGGCTGATCGAGCCGGGTCACCGTCTCCTCGTAGACGTGGCCCCACATCGGGCTCGAGACGCGGTACTCCTCCCAGATCAGGCGGTTGGTGAAGCCAATCTTGCGGCCGACCGGTCGTTCTCCACGCGCCAGGCGACGGCTGACGATCCCGGCGCTGATGCGGTATGCCGCAGGCACGTCAAACGACCCGTCTCGACTCGAGATCGTCTCGATCAACCGGTTCTGATCGAGCGCGTCGAGCAGCTCGGTCTGGATAGGGTCAGTCAGCATGAAGCGATGTCCGGAAACCGACGGATCGTCGTGAAGTCACGCGATCCCTAAGAGCTGCCTGCCCTGCACCTGCCATTTCGAATCAACCGTGAAGTACTTCATTGCTGGTCGCCAGTCACCTGGAGACGCCCTGCGCCGCCCAGGCGCGCGCGCGCAGGTGAATGCCTCCGTCGTCTCCGGCAGCAAGCCGTTCCCTCAATCGCCGCTCGAGCAGCACACGAGTCGCCGGCTCCAGTGACGCGACGTAACCGGGAGCCGGGCCGGTGCCGCGCAGAAACGGCATCCAGTAGTCGTCGAAGCTGGCAAAGTCCGTCCGAATTTCAATCGACGCGGTGACAACGTCCGCAAGTCCCGCATTCTGAAACAGCGCAGTCAGCGCCGCTTGCCGGCACAACGGAAAGCGCCGGCGTTCGTCGACGGCGTCTGCCGCGGCGTTCAGTGCCGCGGCTTCCTCCCAGAAGATGCGCAGGAATTCCATGCCGTCCGCGTAATCCCAGACGTACGCGGCGATTGTTCCGCCAGGACGAAGCCGCTCCCGAATGGAGGCCAGGGCCAGTGCGGGGTCAGGCAGAAAGTTGAAGACCAACCCTGAAACGGCGATGTCGAATCCAGCCTCAAGATATGGAAGTCGATCGGCACCCGCGACGACGAATGAGGCGGGCATCTCTGCGAGGCTCTCGCGCGCGTGCTGGACAAACGCCGCGGATGGATCGCAGGCGATGACCGAGATCGGGTTGCACATGTTGCAGATGGCCGACGTGAGCGCACCCGTGCCGCAGCCGACGTCGAGCCAATTCGCCGCAGAGGGCCAACGTAACCACTCGATAACGGAGCGCGCAAGGCGCCGGCTCCACCGGCCCATGTACCTTTCATACGCATCGCCCGCGACCCATCTGTCACCAGACGAACTGTCATGTTGGTGGCTCATACACCTTTTCGCGCTGACACGGTTCCCCGAGCCGCGGCGCCCGCGACGTAGGCCACGTCCTTGAATCCTGCGTCGACCAGATACGACTCCATCTCGGCCACCGAATAGCATCGCCCTTCTGACGAGTGCATCAGCAGCACCGAGTACTCGGCCACATGCAGTGGACCGTTTTTGGCGGCATTGAGGTAGGCATCGTGAATCAGCACCAGCCCACCGGCCGGGAGAGCTTCAAACGACTTGCTCAGCAACTGGCGAACGACCGGTTCGTCCCAGTCATGCAGCACATTTGAGTAGAGGTGAATGTCAGCGTTCGATGGCAGCGCTTCAGACAGCATGTCCCTCGCGACAACCGCCACCTTCTCCGAGTACCCGCGGTTCGCGATCGCGCGAGCGGCGATCGTGTCCACCGGCGGCTTCTCCAAGACCGTGGCCGCGAGACGCGGCCAGTGCGCCACGAACGAGCATGAATAGATGCCGGAGCCTCCAGCAATGTCGAGGAGATGCGTCTGCTTCGACAGATCGATCGACTTCGCGACCGCCTGCGCAAGATAGACGCCGCGGCAGTCCATGGCGGCCGTAAACTGTGCCGCAAACTCCTCGGTCTCCATCGACTTGTGCCAGTCCTTCTGCTCGGTGCCCCAGTTGGCTGGCTTGCCCGTCCGCAAGACCTTCAAGAGATCAAGGGCCAGCGGCCGCTCTTTGAGCGATTCGAAGTATGGGCCGAGGTACCACGGAGAACCCTTGACCAGATGCTCGCGCGCGGCAGGCGTCAGATGAAAGACACGATTGCGTTCCTCGACCAGCCCCATCGCTGCCATGAGCGTCAGCATGACGTCGGCCGGGCGATCGGTGATCTCGAGCCCGCGACAGATCTCGTCTTTCGTCGACGGGTGCTCCGCCAGCCACGAGAACAGATCGAGATGCACGAGCGCCGTCAGCAGCATGTCCGGCGCGTAGATCGCATCGCGAACGCGATAGATGTCGACGGGATTGGTCTGGGGAACGGATGTCAGATCGTGCATATCATTCGCTATTCGCGGTTCGCGGTTCGC
>JBKPNQ010000043.1:0-12230 GCA_046732715.1 Acidobacteriota bacterium
CATGAAAACGGTGGCAGGGCTGGCGATGATCTGATGCGATTCGCGGTTCGCAGTTCGCGGTTCGCAAGTGAGGTCGCGCTCTAGCGATTGCGAACAGCGAATTGCGAATTGCGAATTGCGAATTGCGAGAATCATTGCACCGTTTCTCGAATCTCCTCATCCATCGGCAACCCGGTGTGGGTCTGCGCGGCGGACGGACGGAGCGCGATCGACGTGACCTCCTCGATGTGCGAGACGTAGTGGATGGTCAGCTCGGCGCGCAGATCTTCGGTCAGGTCCTCTTTGATGTTCTTCTCGTTCTGACGCGGCAGAATGACTTCAGTGATGCCAACACGGCGAGCGGCAAGCACCTTCTCCTTGATCCCGCCCACCGGCAGGACTCGCCCGGAGAGGGTGATTTCTCCCGTCATCGCCACGTCACCACGCACTGAACGGCCGGTCAGCTCCGAGGCAAGGGCGGTCACCATGGTCACCCCCGCCGAAGGACCGTCCTTGGGAATCGCGCCGGACGGCACATGAAGATGGATCTCCGCATCCTTGTAGAATTCCGGGTTGACGCCGTAGTGCGCGGCGTGCGCTCGGAACCACGACAGCGCCGTGCGGGCGGACTCCTTCATCACGTCGCCAAGGTGGCCCGTCAGCGTCAGGCTGCCGCCGCCCTGCATGCGTGACGCTTCAACGAACAACACTTCGCCGCCGGCCGGCGTCCAGGCAAGCCCGACGGCGACGCCCGGATCCTTCGTGCGGTTCTCGATCTCCTCGTCCAGGAAAGTCGGGGCTCCCAGCATCTCGACGACGACGTCATCGGTAATCACGATGCGGGTTTCGTCGCCTTCCGCGCGCCGGCGGGCAACTTTCCGGCAGAGCGCACCGATTTCGCGCTCCAGGTTGCGCACACCCGCTTCGCGCGTGTAGCCGCGGATCACCGTACGAATGGCCTTGTCGGTGAACTCGACAGTGTCAGCGGACAGACCGTGGTTCGTTACCTGCTTGGCGATGAGATGTTCGATCGCGATCTTGAGCTTTTCCTCTTCGGTGTAGCCGGCCAGCTCCAGGACTTCCATTCGATCCCTGAGCGCCGGCGGGACCGGATCGAGGACGTTCGCCGTCGTGAGAAACAGGACCTCGGAGAGGTCGAACGGCACGTCGAGATAGTGGTCGCGGAACGTGTTGTTCTGCTCCGGGTCGAGCACTTCGAGCAACGCTGATGCGGGATCGCCCCGGAAATCCGACCCGAGCTTGTCGATCTCGTCGAGGATGAAAACCGGGTTCTTGGATTCAGCGCGCCGCAGTCCCTGGATGATCTGGCCAGGCAGCGCGCCAATGTAGGTTCGCCGATGGCCGCGAATCTCGGCCTCGTCGCGCATGCCGCCGAGCGACACGCGGACGAACTTGCGGCCGAGCGAATTGGCAATCGACTTCGCGAGCGACGTCTTGCCGACTCCAGGAGGACCGAGGAAGCACAAGATCGGGCCTTTGACGTCGGGATTCAGTTTCCGCACCGCTAGATACTCGAGGACGCGGTCCTTGACCTTCTCAAGGCCAGAGTGGTCAGCGTCGAGGACGTCCTTGGTGCGTTTGAGATCGATTGAATCCTCGGTGCGCTTGGCCCAGGGCAGCGCGACGATCCAGTCCATATAGGTCCGCGACACGGTGTACTCGGCCGCGGCGACCGGCATCTTCGAGAGGCGATCCAGCTCGCGGAGCGCCTCTTTCTTCACCGCCTCGGGCATCCCCGCAGCGTCGACCTTGCCTCGCAGCTCGTCGATCTCGCGCGCCTGGTCATCGCCCTCGCCGAGCTCCTTCTGGATCGCCTTGAGCTGCTCCCTTAGGAAGTATTCCCGCTGGTTCTTGCCAACCTCGGACTGGACCTGCGACTGAATCTTCGACCCCAGCTCGAGCACCTCGAGTTCCTTAATCAGGATGCGGTTGAGTGTGTCCATTCGGGCCCGGATGTCGAGCGTATCGAGCACCTCCTGCTTGACCGGCGTGCCGATGGTCGTCAGGCTCGAGGCAATGAAGTCCGCGAGCTTGCCCGGATCGGTGATGTTCGCGGCCAGTGCCTGCAGGTCGTCCGAGAGGACAGGGGACAGTGAGACGACCTGCTGGAAATTGCTCTTGATGTTTCGTTGCAGCGCGTCGATCTCGAGATGATCCTCGTCGCGTAGGCTCTCGTCGGCCGACACGACCGCCCCCCGCAGGTAAGGCCGGGTCTGCACGATCCGTTCGAGCCGCACGCGGGCCAACCCCTGGACGATCAGCCGGAGGCTGCCATCGGGGAGCTTGAACATCTTGTGAATGTGGGTGGCGGTGCCGATTGGATAGAGATCCTCGAGCACCGGTTCTTCCACGCCAGCTTCGCGCTGTGTGAACACGCCAATCATTCGGCCGGACGATGTGGCCTCGTCGATGAGGCGGACGGAAGCCTCCCGGGCGACAGCCAGCGGCATGAAGGAATTCGGGAAAAGGACCGTGTCGCGAAGCGGCAGCACCGGCAGCTCGCCCGGAATAGACAGCGGCCGATCACCAGAAACCAGTAACTCTTCGTCGACGCGGTCGGCCTGATCGGCCTTTTCGGACTGATCGCTCATTGGCGATCCTCCTCGTTCACGAGTAGGTTCGGCTGATGATACGCGGAAAATGACTGGGGCGGGCGCCCCGGGGCGGGCCGCGGTGTCCGGCCTGCCCAAACGGGCGCAGACCGGACGCCGATCGAACGTTTATCCCTGCATGTCGACGAAGAGCGACGCGTTCCCGCGACGCTGCGCTATCGCCTTTTCGCGCTGCTGCACCGTTTCGCGAGCTTCCTCGCAGTCCTTGCAACGAACGGCGAAGGGCAGGGCCCGCAGCCGCCGCTCCGAGATCTCTTCGCCGCACTCGAAGCAGTAGCCGAAGGTGCCCTCCTCGAGGCGCCGAAGCGCTTCCTCGATCTTGTTGAGCGTCTCCGCCTTCATCTGAATCAGCGCGAACTCGATCTCGTCCTGAATATCCGCCTCGGAACTCTCCGCCGCATCGAGAACGCCCTGACTCGGGCTGTTGGGGCTCTCAGTGCGTGAGTCGCGAATCTTCTCCTGCACCTGATCCATGATTTCCCGCTTACGCTCTTCGAGAATCCGGGTCAGCTCGGCATAGCGATCCCGGGTCATTTGCCCGCCTGGGTTCTTATGAACTTCCATATGAGTGCGCTCCTTTCCCTCTCCGCTTCGGTCCTTTAAGTCGCAGGCCGTCATGCAAGTCAACTGCCACGTATAAAGCCCAACAGTTTACCGCAAAAAGTGTGGATTTGTGAAGCTGAGGCTGACTGCGGACGGGTCGGAGTGAGGAAAAACTGACACACTCGACGAAGTACTGCGTGGCAATCACGCACCTCGGTCCCTTGCCGCCGCCTTCCACATCTGCTTCATCATCAGAGTTTTACAAAGCCGTTCGCTCCGTTCCTGGCAGTGGTGGCGCTTATTGACCGTTTAGACGCCAGAACCCCCATTACCGGTTCTCCTGTCCTGAAAATGTCACAAAGCCAAAGCGGCGCGCATTGCGCGCTATTTTGAGGACAGCCACGGTGAGGCGTGGATGCCTCGATGGATCGTAGGTTGTGGCTGGCGTCCGGGGCGGCGAGCGACGACAGCGCTATTGAATAAACCGCTTGCCAATCGATACGTTCGGGACGATGCCGGAGTCCGCCAGCTTCCTGCCGTCGCGCGAGCTTCCGGTGCGGAGCCACTTCTCGTACAGCCGCAGAAGATCGGCGCTGGAGTTCAGCGCCGTGCGTTCGCTGACGTCGGCAAGCACGTCCATGTAACCGACAAACTTACGCGCCAGCTCTCCGAATACCTCCGCAAATGCATCTTCATCGCGGCGACTGAGCGATGCGTAGGCGTACTCCCCCATCGACACGTAGTAATCGACGTCGACGGTGCGTCGCCGGAAGCTGTCGGAGAAGTACCCGGACATGAAGAGCGAGAAGTCGCCCAGGCTCCGAAGTCGCATCCGTTGTTCGCTACCGCCGGTCTGCAGGGCGCGAGTCAGCTGGAACGCCAGGGGCTCGTCATCGAGGCCGGTGCCACTACGTGGCTCGGGACGGATGTACTGACACAGGAGGTTGACGAGGTAGTAGGCCGTCAGGTCTCCCGCCTCGACATGCTGGCGGTGGAGTGCGGCTTCGACGAGTTCCTTGAAATACTCGGCGGGCGCTTGTTCGTGTACGAGCGGACGGTCCATAAACCTCCACTGTCAACGCGCGGGGAAGCCGACGCGGTCTCCGATCGACAATTCTGCAACTCGTATTCCGTGCGCGGGCGCCGGGAAACGCTCGCAAATCTCGGCGGGATGCTGCCGATTATACGGACCCGCTTACAATTTTCAACCCTGGTGTCCCCTAAAGGCACCGGCGTCGGGGGTTTCTTGCGACCGTTCGTGCTACAATGTGGAGTTTGTGCCGTTGAGAATGCGGCAGATGTACTGTTGAATCAGCGATTTACCCTCCGTAGGCAGTTATGGCAAAACGTTGCGAACTTTGCGGAAAAGGACCGGTCGTCGGCCGGAATGTCAGCCACGCGCACAATGTGACACCGCGCCGGTTTGAACCGAACCTTCAACGCGTCCGGGCGATGGTGAACGGCGGGGTGCGACGGCTTCGCGTCTGCACCCGGTGCCTGCGATCGGGCAAGGTTGTCAAGGCTGCCTGACGTGCGTCAGGCGGTCGCGACCGACTCGGCACCCCAGGCGATTGGCCCGTACTCGCAAGCAATTCGGGCGGGATCGCTGCTCTTCGTGTCGGGTCAGGTGCCGATCGATCCCGCCACTGGCCAGATCGTCGAGGGAGATATCGCGGCGCAAACCCATCGCGTCTTCCGCAACATCTCAGAAATTCTGAAAGCAGGCGGGGCTTCCCTCGATCACGTCGTCCGCACGACAGTCTTTCTGGCGGACATGAACGACTTCGCGGCCATGAATGACGTCTACGCCGGATATTTCACCTCGCCGGCGCCGGCGAGGGCTACGGTGCAGGTCTCGCGATTGCCGAAGGACGCGCGGATCGAGATAGACGTGATTGCCGTCGTTGATTGAAGTCACAATTGGCTGATTTTCGATTGCTGATGGCTGATTGAAAACCACGCCGAACGCAAAGCGTTCGGCCAATTCAGCAATCAGAAATCAGCATTCAGCAATTCCCAATCACCGCGCCGCTCTCTCGACATCAACGACTCCCGCAATGCTGCGCAGTGATTTGATCACCTTCTGCAGGTGCTTCACGTCGCTGATCTCGACGGTCATGTCGATACGTCCCATCTGGTCGTCGACCGTGGCTTCGACGTTGCGGATGTTGGTGTTGATGCCGGCGATCTTGGAGCTGACGTCCGCGAGAATGCCCTTTCGATCCTCCACCTGAATCGTCAGGCGCACCGTGTACGGCGTTCCATCGGTGCCCTTCGCCCATTCGACGGCAATCCGGCGCTCGGGATCGTAGAGCAGGTTGAGCACGTTGGAACACGTCGCTGAGTGGACCGACACGCCTTTGCCACGCGTGATGTAGCCGACGATCTTTTCTCCGCGAATCGGATTGCAACATCGCGCGCGAAAAACCATCAGGTCGTCGATTCCGTGCACGGTGATTTTGTCGTCACCGGTTCCGCCCAGAACGCGACGAACGACTGACGCAATTCCGCCTTCCGGCGGCGCCTCTTTCAGCTCGGCCTGGGGAACGAATTTCGCGAGCACCGTCTTCGGCGCCAACTTCCCGTAGCCCAACGCGGCGTAGAGCTCGTCGGCCTTGCCCATGCCGTACTCGGTCAGGACGCGAGCCATCGTTTCCGGCTCGGTGAGCTGCTTCAGATTGAGGCCGTACCGCTTGGCTTCTTTGTCGAACAACTTCCGGCCCAGCTCGATGCTGCGTTCCTTTTCCTCGGCGTGGATGAAGTGCTTGATCTTGTTGCGCGCGCGCGAGGTGGTGACGAAGTTCAGCCAGTCACGGCTTGGCTTGTGCCCGGGCGTCGTCAGGATCTCGACGATGTCGCCGTTGCGTAGCCGGGCGCGGAGCGGCACCATCTTGCCGTTCACCCGCGCCCCGACGCATTGGTGGCCGACGTCGGTGTGAATCGCGTACGCGAAATCGACGGGCGTGGCATCGCGCGGAAGCGCCTTGACCTCTCCGCGCGGGGTAAAGATGTAGACCTCTTCCGGATAGAGCTCGATCTTCAGGTTCTGAAGGAACTCCTGCGGATCGCGGACCTCCTGCTGCCACTCGAGCAGCTGGCGCAGCCAGACGAAGTACTGCTCGTCGCGGCCGGCACCGACCCGTCCTTCCTTGTACTTCCAGTGCGCCGCGATGCCCTCCTCCGCCGTCCGATGCATGTCGGCCGTCCGGATCTGCACTTCGAACGGCATCCCCCGATCGCTAATCACCGACGTGTGCAGCGATTGATAGCCGTTCGGCCGCGGCATCGCGATGAAGTCCTTGATTCGCCCGGGCACCGGCGACCACGTCTGGTGGATGATGCCCAGTGCGCCGTAACAATCCTTGACCGACTGGGTCACGATACGCAGCGCGACCAGGTCGTAGACCTGATCGAGCTCGATCTTCTGCCGCTTCAATTTCTGGTGGATGCTGAACAGTCGCTTGATGCGGCCGTCGATTTCAATGACCGGAATCTGCGCTTCGGCGAGCTTGGCCGTGACCGTGTTCTTCAGATCCTCGATCATGCCTTCCGTCGCCCGTCGCCGCTTCTCGACGACCAGCCGCAGCGATTCGTACGCGGTCGGCTCGAGGTACTTGAACGCGAGTTCCTCCAGCTCGTTCTTGATCTTGCTCATTCCGAGCCGGTTCGCGATCGGCGCGTAGATGTCACGCGTTTCCTGGGCAATCTTGACCCGGCGCTCTTCCGGCAAGTGATGAAGCGTGCGCATGTTGTGCAGGCGATCGGCGAGCTTCACGAGGATGACGCGGATGTCGTCGACCATCGCGAGCAGCATCTTGCGGAAGTTCTCGGCCTGCCGCTCCTCGCTCGATGAAAACGAGATCGCACCGAGCTTGGTCACCCCCTCGACGACGTGGGCGACATCGGCGCCGAACAGCTCCTTGATGCGCTCGATCGGCGTCTGCGTGTCCTCGACGATGTCGTGCAGCAGACCCGCGGCGATCGCGACGACATCCAGCTTCATGTCGGCCAGGAGGTCGGCGACTTCAAGCGGGTGCACCAGGTAGGGTTCGCCGGAATGGCGCACTTGTCCCTTGTGCTCGAAGGCCGAAAACACGTAGGCCCGCCTGAGCAGGTCGATGTCGGCGTCCGGGTTGTTTCCGCGGACTTTTTCGACGAGGTCCTCGAACCGAATCATGCGGAGTGGTGTCTAAAATCGCTGGGGGAAGCCGGCCGGTGATCCCGGTTGACGCGGTGTTTTTTCGTTCACTATACTGGCCCGGTTCGGGTGGCGGCAAATCCTCCTGTTGTACCAGTAGTGCCGTAGACCGGAAATACGGGCGTTATCTCCATTTTAATACCCAGTTGTCTGCGGGCGGCACCCACACACGGTGCCGCGTCTCGAGGGGAGCATGATCAGAATACGAACGTCGTCGGCGCTCGCAGTGGCGGCCGTGCTTGGATTCAGCCTGGCAACTACGGGCTGCGGAAAATACTCGTGGAGCGCTCTGACGGCGCAGAAGGCGTACAAGGACGCGAACGCGCTGTATCAGGGATCGGACTGGAAGGGCGCGTCCGCCAAATACGAGCAGGCCCTCGCATCCGACCCCAGCCGTTCCGAAATCTATTTCTATCTCGGGAACAGCTACGACAACATGTACAAGTCGAGCCACGCCGGCGAGGCGGACAACGACGCCAATATCCAGAAGGCGATTACGAATTACGAGAAGGCCGCAGAGAAGGACCCCAAACCGGAAATGCGGAAACTGGCCCTTCAATACCTGGTGGCGGCATACGGCCCGGAGAAGTTGAATTCACCTGAGAAGGCCGAGCCAATCGTTCAGAAGATGATCCAGATCGAGCCGAACGAGCCGACGAACTATTTCGCGTTGTCGAAGATTTACGAGGACGGCGGGCGGTACGACGACGCGGAACAGACCCTCCTGAAGGCCAAAGAGGTCAGGCCGAACGACCCGCTCGTGTACACGACGATTTCCGGCTTCTACAATCGCCAGGGAGACTTCCCCAAGACCATCGAAGCGTTGGAGAAGGCCGCCGAACTCGAGCCAAAGAATCCTCAGGGCTACCAGTTGCTCGCGACGTATTACTGGGAAAAGGCCTACAAGGACCATCGCCTGACGTCGCCGCAGAAGAAGGAGTACATCAGCAAAGGGCTGGAAGCGACGGACAAGGCGCTCGCGCTCAACTCCGAATATGCTGACGCGCTGACCTACAAGAACCTTCTGCTTCGAATGCAGGGCAACGAAGAAACCGATCTGGCCAAGCGCGCGGCGCTCTACAAGGAAGCCGACGATCTGCGCAACAAGGCCATCGACCTCAACAAGGCTCGCCAGTCAGGCGCCAAGCCGAAGTAGATCTCCTAACAACGCGTTCACGCACTGATCTGCCAGAGGCCGCCCGCATTGCGGGCGGCTTTTTGTTTGGCCTACTTCGCGTCGCGCATGCTTTCGGTGATGACACCCACCCGAGCGACGCCTGCCCCTTTCGCCGCATCGATGACGGAAACAACCTGGCCGTAGCGCAGCGTGCCGTCCGCCGAGATGAACAGCGTCTTGTCCCGACGATCGTGAAACACCTGGCCGAGAGTCGACGGCAATTGGTTCAACTCGACGGGCTGGTGGTTGATTGCGACCCGGCCGTCAGCCGAGTATTCGAGCACGATGCTCTCGGTGGGGGCCGGTGTTGCGGTTCGTGGCGCGGGCTGCGGAACCGAGAGATCAAGGCCCTCCTGCGTCAGTGGAAGCGCAGCCATGAAGATGATCAGCAGAACAAGCAGCACGTCGATGAGCGGGGTGATGTTGGGCTCGATCTGCAGGCGTCCGGTTGTCGGTTTCACTACACCGTTCAGTTTCATGGCTCCTCCTTCCCAATCCACATCGACCATGAGCAATCATCAATCAGCAATCGACAGTCTCTTAGACCCCGTACACACGAAAAGGGCGAGCTGATAAAGCTCGCCCTTTGAAATTCCTCCCGCCTGAAGGCGGAAGCTATACGGGTTCCGCTGCTAGTTCCCGGTCTTCTGCCCGGAGCCGCCGCGACGCATCTCTTCGGTAACGATACCAACCTTCTCGACGCCCGCGCCCTTGGCCGCGTCGATCACCGCGATGATTTCACCGTAACGGAGCTCGCCGTCGCCAGCGATGAACATCGTCTTGTCCTTGCGGGTCTCGAAGATATCCCGGAGACGTGTCTCGAGATCCTGAACCGTGACCGGCTGGTGGTTGATTGTGATCTGCCGGGAGTTCGTGTACTCCAGCATCACCTGCGTGTTGTCCTGGGGCTGCGTCGGTGCCTTGGTTTCCAGCGGAAGGTTGATGTCGACCCCGCGCTGAGTCAGCGGCAACGTGGCCATGAAGATGATGAGCAGCACGAGGAGCACGTCGATGAGCGGCGTGACGTTCATGTCCGCACTGGCGTGCGGCGTCTCTCCCCGGACGACCTTTTCGGCGCCGAAATGCTTGTGTGCGTGAGCCATGATTACTTGCCTCCCGCCGGCGCGTTCGGATCCTTCTTCGGTTCGGTGATGAGGCCGATGTCTTCGATCCCCGCCGCGCGGAGACTATCCATCGCCTCCATGATCGCGCTGTACTTGGCGTCCTTGTCGCCCTTGATCAGCACGACCTTCTCGGTCTTGTCCTCGAGCGCCGCCTTGACGCGCGTCGCGAAGTCGGTCTTCGACGCCGGCAGGCCGTTGACCCAGAACTGGTTGGCCGAATCAATCGCGACCACCGTCTGATTCTGCGTTTCCGGCTTGGGCTCGGAGTTTCCCGCCTCGGGCAGCGTGACCGCGACCCCCTGCTGCAGCATCGGGGCGATGAGCATCATGATGATGAGCAGAACCAGCATGACGTCGACCAGCGGGGTGACGTTGATGTCCGCCTTTAGGCCGCCTTTTGCGCCGCCAACATCCATTGCCATGGCAAAAAACCCTCAGATCAATCTGTGGATTGGTGAACTGCTGAATTAGTGGATTGGCATCGCGCGGCGACCGCCGCGCTTTAATAGCACGCGCGGTAGCGCGTGCGAAGCTAATCCACCAATCCAGCAACTCACGAATTCACCAATTTCATTACGCCGTCTTCTTGATGAAGTAGTCGAGCAGCTCCGACGACGAGTTGTCCATTTCGACGTTGAAGTACTCGATCCGGCCGGTCAGATAGTTGTAGAACCACACCGCGGGAATCGCGACGACGAGCCCCAGTGCGGTCTCAACCAGCGCTTCCGAGATACCGGCCGACACGGCGCCGAGGCCGCCCGATCCGGTCGCCGCGATGCCCTGGAACGCCGTGATGATGCCGACGACGGTGCCGAGCAGTCCGACGAACGGCGCCGTGGCGCCAATCGTTGCCAGCGCCGAGACACCCTTCTTCAGGTCGTTGGCAGTCAGCGCCGACGCACGCTGAATGGCACGGCGAACCGTATCGACAAGGTCCTCACGACTGAGGTTCGCCCCGCTTTCCTGCTGGAATTGATACTCCTGCAATCCTGCGAGCACGACCTTCGCGAGGTGGCTGTATCGATAGGTTTTCGAAGACGAGATGGCGATCGCATCCTTGAGGCGGCCGTCCTTCAGGTGCTTGGCAACCTGCGGCGCGTAAAGCTTCGACTGCTTCCTCGCCTGGGTAAATGTGTAAATCCGTTCGATTGCCACGCCAAAGGAAATCATCGACATGATGACCAGGATGAACGCGATGGCCCTCGCGACCAGGCCCATGTCTCCCCACATCTTAATCAGATCCATCTCGCCACTCCTCCGGTGTCTGGACTACGCCAGAACTAGTTCGATTTACCAAACGTGTTATTGAAGCGTGAAATTCACCGTGACGGTCATGATGACGGGCACCGGTACGCCGTTGAGCAGTGTCGGCGTGAACTGCCACTGCTTCACGGCATCGAGCGCCGCCTGGTCGAGCAGCGGAATCGACCGCAGCACCTTTGCGTCCTTCACCTTGCCATCGGCGCCGATTGTGGCCTCGATGATCACCACGCCTGAGACACGCGCGGATTGGGCGATGGGCGGATAGACGGGCTTGACGTCCTTGGTCTTGGTCGGTGTCTTGATGTTCCCACCGACGCGTACGGGCGCTGCGGGGGGTGGCGGAGGCGGAGGAGCCTCTGGCAATCCACCGACGACGCCGCCGACGGTGCCGCCGGGAATCCCGCCTTCCACCCCACCCGGCACGCCTGCCGTGGATGGGACGGACGGCGCCTCCGGGACGATTTCCTTCGGAGCCTCAACCGGGGCCGCGTTCGGGTTCGCTACAGGCACTGGCTGAACCTTAGGCGGTGGCGCGGCTGCAGGCGGTGGCGGCGGGGGTGGCGGAGGCGGGGGCGGTGCCCCCACGAACGCCATCATCGTAGGCGGTGTGGGCAGCACGTCCGCCGCCATCAACGGAATGATGATGACGGCCGCGAAGATCGCCACGTGCGCCACGATAGAAAGCGGGACCGTATACCATTTCTGAGACCCGAGCTTGATGGACGGGTCGACGACGTCGCCGAACATGTCACGCGGCACGGCTAGTCCTCCTGGCTCCTTCGAAAGCGGCGCAAGACCGCGAATTATAGTCAGAGCCAAAAACCAGTGTCAATGAAGCATCTTCCGGGAGATTAGACACCGGCGATCGCGTTTTGGCGCGCCAAAAACACCAAAAAAATGCCTCGCTCATCGAGCCCGTGCGGTCTGAATCCGCATCCCGTAAAACGACCGCCATACGAACAGCGCCGAACCGAGCATGAACACCCCAGCCAAGAGGTGGCTCACCATCGATCCGTATTGTTCTGCAAGCTGCACGCCCAGTTCGACCGCAAGCAAGCCGAACAGGGTGGTGAACTTGATGACCGGGTTCATCGCGACGGACGACGTATCTTTAAACGGATCACCTACGGTGTCCCCGACGACCGTCGCCGCGTGAAGCGGCGTACCCTTCTCCTTGAGCTCTACCTCGACCACTTTCTTCGCGTTGTCCCACGCGCCCCCGGCGTTTGCCATGAAGATCGCCTGGAACAGGCCGAACAGCGCGATCGACACGAGGTAGCCGATGAAATAGTAAGGCTCGAGGAACGCAAACG
>JBKPNQ010000044.1:0-10239 GCA_046732715.1 Acidobacteriota bacterium
GCTCATACGCCCGCGTACTGGATCAAGATGTCCGTGCAGCCTGACGGTTCGTTTACGGTGACGAACAGCCGCAACGGATTCACGAAGTCGTACGCGAAGCGGAAGTAAGGACCGGCAGCCCTTTAGGGCTGCATGAGGAGAACCAATGAAGACTCGCCTTTCGATGCTCGCGGCGGTTACCGTCCTGGCTGGCGCCGCGACGATGATCGCCCAGCAGGCTCCGGCCCCAGCGCCGCCGGCCGCCGGAGCGCAACAGCCGGGCGGACGCGGACAGGGACGCGGTCAGGGGCCGCAGGGCAGCCCGTTTTCGACGCCGCCCATTCGCATCTTTCTTTACGGCGGCCTGAAGACGCACGCCGAAGGCCAGCACGACTATCCGCAGTTCGTCGCGGACTGGAGCAAGCTGTTGATGAATCGCAATGCGATCGTCGACGGCGCTCTGCACTTCCCCTCCGAGAAGGAGCTCCTGAATTCCGACGTCGTCATCATCTATAAGGGCGACGCCGGTTACCTGAGCCTGGAAGATCGCGCGAATCTCGACGCCTATCTCCGCCGGGGTGGCGGCCTCGTCAGCATTCACGACGCGCTGTGCGGACCGGATCCGGCTGAATTTGCTACCTTCGTCGGCGGCGGCAAGAAACACGGCGAAACCAACTTCACGCTCGAAGCGGACGTGCCGTACACAATCGTCGATACCGCGCACCCGATCATGCAAGGCATGACGAACTTCAGCATCAAGGATGAAGCGTTCTACTCGATGACGTGGGCGAAGAATCCGGAGGTTCACGTCCTGGCGACCGCGGTGATTGCCGCGACGCCGAGCGCGCAGCGTGCCGGGCATGCCGGGGAGACGGTGCCGCAGATCTGGACCTATGAGAATCAGTTGACGCCGGCGCCGACCGGTCAGCCATTCCGTGCGTTCGTGTGGATGCAGGGGCATTTCTACTCGAATTTCAGCAACCCGCAGGTCCAGCCGATGTTGCTTCGCGGTATTGCGTGGGCGGCACGACGATCGGTTGATACGCTGTTGACCGAGCGTCCGTCGCGCGGTGGCGGGCGAGGGACCACTGACGCCGCCCCTGGCGGCGACGGGCGGGGCCGGGGCGGAAGCTAATTGGCGAATTGGTGAGTCGGTGAATCGGTGAATCGTTACGGTGCCTCTTCGTGGCAGCGATGTTCAATTCACCAATTCACCGATTCACCAATACGTCAATTCACCAATTCCGACTCATAATTCACTAATTCACTAATTCACTAATTCACCAATTGAAGAAATATCGCTCATCTGCCTGGTTCTCCAAGCTCGATAAAGACGGATTCATCCATCGCAGCTGGGTCGGCCGCGGGTTCCCCGAGGGTATCTTCGATGGCCGGCCGATCATCGGCATCTGCAACACCTGGTCTGAGCTGACGCCGTGCAACAGCCACTTTCGTGAGCTCGCCGAGCACGTCAAGCGCGGCGTGTGGGAAGCGGGCGGCCTGCCGTTCGAGTTCCCGGTGATGTCGCTGGGCGAGACGAGCGTCCGCCCGACCGCGATGCTCTTCCGCAACCTCGCGGCGATGGACGTCGAGGAATCGATTCGCGCCAACCCGATTGACGGGGTCGTTCTCCTCTGCGGCTGCGACAAGACGACGCCGTCGCTCATCATGGGCGCCGCCAGCTGCGATCTGCCGGCGCTGGTGATCTCCGGCGGCCCGATGCTCAACGGCAAGTTCCGCGGCACCGACCTCGGCTCTGGAACCGACGTGTGGCGCTTCAGCGAAGAAGTGCGCGGCGGCATGATGAGCGTGAAAGAGTTCATGCAGGCCGAATCGTGCATGTCGCGGTCGACGGGGACCTGCAACGTCATGGGCACGGCGTCGACCATGGCGTCGATGGCCGAGTCGCTCGGCCTGACGTTGCCTGATAACGCCGCCATCCCCGCGGCCGATTCGCGCCGCTACGCCCAGGCACACGTCGCGGGCCGTCGCATCGTGGAGCTCGTCAAAGACGACATCCGGATTTCGCAGATCCTGACGCGAGCGGCCTTCGAGAACGCCATCCGCGTGAACGGCGCGATTGGCGGATCGACAAACGCGGTGCTCCATATCCTGGCAATCGCCGGGCGCGTCGGCGTGCCCGTCAGTCTTCAAGACTGGGACGATCTCGGCCGCGCGATCCCGACGATCGTCGATCTGAAGCCGTCGGGCCGGTTCCTGATGGAGGACTTCTACTACGCCGGCGGGCTGCCAGCAGTCATTCGCACGCTCGGCGAAAACGGGATGCTGAACCGGAACGCGATCACGGTCAACGGCCAGACCATCTGGGAGAACTGCCGCGAGGCGTCAAACTTCAACCCGGAGGTGATCCGTCCGATCGACAAGCCGCTTGCCGCACACGGCGGTATCGCGGTCCTCCGGGGCAATCTCGCGCCGCAAGGGGCGGTGCTGAAACCGTCAGCCGCGTCGCCGCACCTGCTGCGCCATCGCGGTCGCGCAGTCGTTTTCGAGAGTATCGAGCACTACAACACGAAGATCGCGGATCCGGCGCTGGACGTGGACAAGGATTGCGTACTGGTGTTGAAGGGGTGCGGCCCGAAGGGCTATCCAGGGATGGCGGAGGTCGGCAACATGGGCCTGCCTCCGAAGGTGCTCGAGACCGGCGTCACCGACATGGTGCGAATTTCGGACGCGCGCATGAGTGGCACCGCATACGGTACAGTGGTGTTGCACGTCGCGCCGGAAGCGGCCGCCGGCGGACCGCTGGCGTTCGTCCGCGACGGCGACATCATCGAGTTGGATGTTGAAGATCGTCGCTTGCACCTCGACGTCAGCGATGCGGAGCTCGCATCACGGCGCGCGGCGTGGCGGCCGCCCGAGCCAAACCTGCCGCCAGGCGGCTATGCGCGCCTCTATATCGAGCACGTGCAGCAGGCTGACCAGGGCGCCGACCTTGACTTTCTCGTCGGCTGCCGCGGTCACGAGGTCGCGAGGGAATCGCACTAGTATCCTTGGCGACTCGCGACTCGCGACTCGCGACTGAAACTGGAAACTGGAAACTGGAAACTGAAGAATGAAACTTCTGAGATACGGTGCTGCCGGGCAGGAAAAACCCGGACTCCTCGATTCAACTGGCGTGATCCGTGATTTGTCCGGCGTGATACCAGACATCGCCGGCGACACGCTGCTTCCAGATGCTCTTTCGAAGCTCCGCAAAGTCGATTCTGCGTCGCTGCCCGAAGTGAACGGCGCGCCGCGCATTGGTCCCTGCGTCGGCCGTGTCGGGAAGTTCATCTGCATCGGTTTGAACTACTCCGATCACGCCGCCGAGTCTGGCATGGCTGTCCCGAAAGAACCGATTGTCTTCATGAAGGCCACCTCCTGCATCGTCGGTCCGAACGACGACGTCGAGCTGCCGCGCGGCTCGGTCAAGACGGACTGGGAAGTTGAGCTGGGCGTCGTCATTGGTAAGACGGCAAAATACGTGACCGAGCAGGACGCGCTATCGCACGTCGCCGGATACTGCGTTGTCCACGACGTGTCCGAGCGCGCGTATCAGCTGGAAGGCACCGGCCAATGGGTGAAGGGCAAGAGCTGCGATACGTTCGGACCGATCGGGCCTTGGCTCGTCACCGCCGATGAAGTGTCCAATTGCGGCGACCTCAACCTCTGGCTCGAAGTCGATGGACATCGCTACCAGGATGGATCGACGAAGACGCTGATCTTCGGCGTGCCGTATCTGGTGAGCTATTTGAGTAAGTTCATGAGTCTTCTCCCGGGAGACATTATCTCCACCGGCACGCCTCCAGGTGTCGGCCACGGCAAGAAGCCGCCCGTCTACTTGCGAGAAGGGAACGTCGTGCGGCTCGGAGTCGAGGGACTCGGCGAGCAGCGTCAGACAGTTGTCAAGGGGTGATGTCGACTAGGCCACTGGGTAAGATATCCTGATGTCCCTTCCCAAGGCTGTCGCCGACGGATTTACGACGATCGTCGGCGCTCAATCGGTCCTGACCAAGCCGGAAGACATCATCCCTTACAGCTTTGATGGCACTGCGGCGTTGCGGCAGATGCCGTCGGCGGTCATCTTTCCTCACACCGCCGAGGACGTCTCGCGCTGCCTGAAGTTCGCAGTGGTGCACGCGCTTCCGATCGTCACGAGAGGATCCGGGACCGGCCTGAGCGGCGGCAGCGTGCCGAGCGATGGCAGCGTGGTGCTCTGTCTCGCGCACATGAGCAAGATCCTCGACATCGATCCCAGGAACCTCGTGCTGCGCACGCAGCCTGGCGTGACTACGCTGGCGATTGACGAAGCCGCCTCACGGCATGGACTGTTCTATCCTCCCGATCCCGGTTCGATGCGCATCAGCTCGATTGGCGGCAACGTTGCGGAGAACTCGGGGGGCCTGCGCGGGCTGAAATACGGCGTCACCCGCGATTATGTGATGGCGCTCGAAGTCGTGCTGCCCGACGGTCGCATCGCGCGGTTCGGCAGCGCGTGCGTGAAGGACGTTGCCGGCTACTCGATGAAGGATCTCTTCATCGGCTCGGAAGGCAGCCTCGGTGTCATCACCGAAGTCCTGCTGAAGCTCGTGCCGCGGCCGCTGGCGCGCCAGACGATGCTGGCATTGTACGAACGAATCGAGGATGCGGCCGAGACCGTGTCAGCCATCATCGCCTCGCGGATCATTCCGTGTACGCTCGAGTTTCTCGATCAAACCACGGCGATCTGCGTCGAGGATTTCGCGCACGTCGGACTGCCCACGGATTGCGCTGCCGTCCTGCTGATGGAAACAGATGGACACCCGGCCGCCGTGGCGGATGAAGCGGCGCGCATGGCCGAGATTGCCCGCGCCAAAGGTGCACGCGACGTGCGGCTCGCCCAGGACGAGGCGGAGGCACTAGCGCTCGCGTCGGCGCGCCGCAACGCGTTCTCGGCGTTGGCACGTCGACGGCCGACAACCATCCTCGAGGACTTTACCGTCCCTCGGAGCGAGCTGGCGACGATGGTGACATTCATCGCCGAGACCGCGCGGGCCGCAGGCCTGCAGGTTGGCACCTTCGGCCACATGGGCGACGGCAACTTGCATCCGACGTTCCTGACCGATGAACGTGACACCGCTGAAATGGCGCGGGTCCATCATGCCCTCGATCTCATCGCGAAGAAAACGCTCGAGCTGGGAGGGACGATCACCGGAGAGCACGGCGTCGGCCTCGCGAAGAAAGCGTGGCTTCGCCAGCAGATGGGCGACAGCAGCTTCGAGGTGATGAAGCAGATCAAACAGGCGCTCGATCCTGCCGGACTGTTGAATCCAGGAAAGATCTTCGACTGATCCATGGCTGGGGCTACGCTTCGGACGATCGACTACTCGGTGCTGCAGCAATGCATGCATTGCGGGATGTGCCTGCCGACGTGTCCGACCTACGATCAGACCAGGCTGGAACGAAACAGTCCGCGCGGCCGCATTGCGCTGATGCGGGCGGTCGCGGACGGTGCGCTGGACGTGACGCAGGAGTTCGCCGCGGAAATGAGCTACTGCCTCGGCTGCCTCGCCTGTCAGACCGCCTGTCCGGCGGGGGTGAACTACGCGGAGCTCTTCGAAACGGCGCGTAGCGACATCGAATTGAACGGGGCACATCGAGGATTGACACGGCGATTCTGGCGGGCCCTGACGCTCGGGTTCTTGTTCATGCGGCCGCGCGCGCTCCGATTGCTCGGACGTGCCGCCCGGGTCTATCAGCGCAGCGGTCTCGAGGCGTTCGTCCGCCGGTCGGGCGTGCTGCGGTTGGCGCCGTCCGCACTTCGGCAGTTGGAACCACAAACGCCACGCATCGCCGCGCAGTTTTCCGATGCGCTCATCAAGGCGCAGGAGCAGCCCGCGGCTCCGCCGCGGTACCGCGTCGCCATGCTCACCGGCTGTGTGCAGGACCTGGTGTTTTCCGACGTGAATCGCGACACGGTCGACGTGTTGGTGGCCAACGGCTGCACGGTCGACACGCCACCACTACAGCCCTGCTGTGGCTCACTTCACGCGCACAACGGCGACGTCAGGCGGGCGCGCACCCTCGCGCGGCGGATGATCGATCTGTTCCCGCCGGATCGGTACGACGCGATCATCAGCAATGCCGGTGGCTGCGGCTCGCATTTGCGGCACTACGGTCCACTGCTGGCGCACGATGCCCGCTATCGGGATCGCGCCAGACTCTGGGATACGCGGCTTCGCGATGTCCATGAGTGGCTGGTTGAAATCGGTTGCCGGCCGCCACAGGCGTCGCCATTCAGCGGGCAGACGACGATTACATACCATGAGTCGTGCCACCTGGTGCACGGCCAGAAGGTCGCACGACAGCCGCGCGCGCTGCTGAAACTGCTGCCCGGTGTGTCGCTCGTCGAATTGGCGGAATCGAGCTGGTGTTGCGGCGCCGCTGGAATCTACACCATTACGCAGCCGGAGCAGGCCGAACGATTGCTGGGCCGCAAGACCGCGAACGTCATGAGCACGGGGGCGAGTTGGGTCGCCACGGCGAATCCCGGCTGTCAACTGCAAGTGGCACGTGGACTCGACGCGGCTGGGGCCGACATAAATGTCGCCCATCCGGTGTCGCTGCTCGCGCGTGCGTACCGGCGGGAACAGAGTGCTTCCGCCCACTGACTGCTGATGGCTGAATGCTGATTGCTGATCGATCCACCAGATCAATCAGCAATCAGCCAACGAAAAACGACGATCCGCTATTGTCCCGTGAGCTGACGCTCGGCTTCCAACCAGTCGTCGAGCGGGGAGCCGCCGTTGCCGCCGCGCGACTGGTAGATCTGATAGGCGAGCTTCGAGATGTCATGCTCGGTGACCGGGGTGGGGGCGGGCGCGAGCTGATTGTCGCTGACGCGACGCGATCGCTTGGCGCGAACAGTGGGGGTCTTCTCCGGGTTCTTTGGTGCTCGTGGCATTCGACTCCTCTGACTTCGTTCCTTGGTACACGCCTTCACCGACACGAATGTTACTCGGCGAAGTCGATTCCGACGTTCTTGTCGGTTCACGCACGCCACGCTGCGGCAGTTCTCTCGCGCTCCGGGGCTAAATCCTTGCGGAAACAGGCCTGCGCACGCCGCGATGCACGCGTATGTGAGTTCGTAATATTTTACGTGCAATCGGCAAACCAGATTGCTGATTTTCGATTGCTGATTGCTGATTGAACCCATTAGGATTTTCGATTGCTGATTGTCGATCGCTGATTGTCGATGATTGGACGGCTCCGGACTCAATCTACAATCAGCCATCAACAATCAGCATCGACAGTCAGGCTTCCTTGGAGGCGGTATGAAGACTCGAACGCTTGTCGTGCCGCTGCTCGCAGGGTGTGCGGACTGACGCTGATCACGTTCACACCGCGGCTGACAGCGCAACAGCCACCTCCGCCGCAGGCGCAACCACCTCTCGAGCCCTGTGGCGGCCGCAGCGGGCAGCCGGAAGTGCCGTGTCCGGCCGATGTGCCGAAGATGATCGCGGCGTTGCCCGCGAAGGCGCCGGCGACGACGGCAAAACCACGGGAGGTCCTCGTGCTCGGCCGGGCCGCCGGATGGGCTCACTCCTCGCGACCGCTGGCTGCCGCCACCATCACAGAGATGGGCAAGAAGACCGGCGCGTGGACGACCGACACGACCTACGACGCGGCCGCATTCACCGCCGACAATCTCAAGCAGTATGACGCCATCTTTCTGGCGAGCACGACCGGTGAAGTCCTCAACCATCCGAACGACGCCGCGGCGACGGCCGCGCGAAAGAGGGCGCACGAAGATCTTGAATGGTGTCGGCGGCGGCAGCATGGCGGGAACGATCACGGCCACCAGCCCGTGCCCCCGGAACAGGCCGAGGCCGCGGTTGATTTGCGCCTCGCTGAACCGCCGCCGGAGAGACGCTTCGCCGCCTTTCCGAGCAATGGTGTAGAGGACGAAGCATCCGGCCGTGGAGCCAAGGGTGGTCGCAGCGCTGTAGAGCATCCAGTGCTCTGGATGCTGAATCGTCAGCGCGACGATAAGCGCGTCACCGACTTGAGGCAGCGACAGGAACGACGAATCGAGGAACGCGATGATCGCGAGTCCTGGTGCCCCAAGGCGTTCGGCAAGTGGAAGCAGCCACGATGTGATCTGCTGCAGGAGTTCTGAAAAGTAACGCATCGCGGGATGCTCGCGATTATTCCACGCCTGACTGGAGCGAAGAGTCGGTTCCAGGCGTATTAAGGGCGATGAAGACTCGGATATGTCGATGACCGATCACTTTGGATTGGCCTTTCGGCGTCTGCGAGCGACACCAGGGTTCACGGCCGTTTCCGTGGCGTCGCTGGCTATCGCCATGGGCCTCAACGTCCTGATCTTCAGCTTCACGAGCCCGGTGTTGTTCAAGGGCCTGCCATACCCCGAGCCTGACCGGCTTCTCGACGTCAGCATGGCGCCTCCCGACAAGCCGGAAGCGAAAGGCGCCGTGACCCCTGGGCTGTACCTTCTTCTGCGCGACAAGACCAGCGCGGCATTCGAAGCCGTCGGCGCCTTCGACGCCGGGCGGTCGGCCAACCTCGCGGGCGACGCCACGGGCCCCGCGGAACGGCTGGACGGGCACCGGATCTCTGCGACCGGGCTGGCGGCGCTCGGCGCCAGACCCCTGCTCGGCCGGCTGCCGATCGCTGCCGACGAGCAGGCCAGTGCCGCGGCCACCCTACTGCTCAGCTACCCGGTATGGCAACGACGCTTTGCCGGCCGTCCGGACGTGGTCGGGCAGACCGTGAGGGTCGATGGCGAGCCAACACAGATCCTTGGCGTCATGCCCGAGGGATTCGGTCTCCTGGACAATTCTTCCGACGCCTGGTTCACGTTCGGCTTCGAACCGCCGCCTGGGCAGGAGACACAACACAACCTTCGCGCTCTCGCTCGCTTGAAGCCCGGAGTCTCTGTGACACAGGCGCACGCCGCAGTAAAGGTCGCACTCGACGAGTACGCGCAGAAGTTCCCGAACCGTGATGAGGGGTGGACCGTCGAGCTCACGCCATGGCGCGAGGCACGATTCGGCGGGATGCGCCGGCCGTTCACGATGACGCAGCTGGCCGTCGGAGTCATGTTGCTGCTTCTCTGTGTGAGCGTTGCGGTGCTGATGCGCGCGCGGACGGTCTTGGCCGAACGGTCCGCCGTTCTTGCCTCACGAGAGATCCGTCCCGGCGTCGTGCTCGGCGAAAGCCTGCTGCTCGGGCTCAGCGGCGGTGCGATCGGCGTCACCCTCACGGCGCTAGTACTCCCGCCGCTCCGTGACATGACGCCGACTGTGATCCCACGTGTCAGTGAGGTTGGCCTCGACGCTCGCGTGATCGCGTTCACTCTCGTCCTCATCCTTGTGGTGACGGTAGCGGTTGGGATCCTGCCGGCGTCGCGAGCCTCGCGGACCGATACGGCGACGCGGGGGTGGCTCGGCGCGATGGCGCTGGCAGCGCTCGTGGCCGTCCACATGGCGCTGGCATTCGTGCTATTCGCTGCGGCGGGGCTATCGATGCGAGGAGTCGGCGATCTCCGAGGACGCGACGTCGGCATCAATCCGGCGGGGCTGCTCACCGCCGACGTGTACCTGCCGCGCAACCCGTACGTCACTCGCCATGTTCCCGCGGCCGGCGGCCCCGAGATCGCCGAGTTCAATCCGGCAGGACCGGCCCTCTACGATCGCATTCGCGCAGCACTGCAGACGACGCCGGGCGTCACACAGGCGGCGGGGATGGGGACTCACCCGTTCGCCGCAAACCCGTTCGTGCAGTTCTGGATCGGAGACGCGGAACACACGCCCGAGAACCGCGTCGCGGCGCAGTACCTGGCCGTGACGGAGAACTACTTCAACACGATGGGGGTTCGCATCGTTCGCGGGCGTGATTTCTCTGCCGCCGATCGGCTCGAGTCCCCATGGGTGGTCCTCGTGAACGAAACGCTGGCCAAGCAGCAGTGGCCCAACGACGATCCGATTGGCCAGCGACTGACGCTGACGTTCTCTCCGAACGACGAGGAACCTGCTCGCGAGGTCGTCGGCCTGGTCGCTGACACGATCCCATTCCGTGGAGCGTCAGAAGTGCCGCCGCTCATCTACGTGCTCCACCGCCAACAGGCGACCGAGCAGCGCGCGTCGCTCGAAAGCCGGCGCACGGTCATGTCATTTATCGTTCGTACGTCGGGCGATCCGCTCGCGCTCGGCGATGCGGTCCGAGCGCGGGTCGGCCAGGTCGACGCCACGACCCCGG
>JBKPNQ010000045.1:0-52734 GCA_046732715.1 Acidobacteriota bacterium
GGATCACGAAACGCATCCGTATCGCCTGGACATCGAACCAGGTGGGCTGAAGGTTCAGAAAATGACCCGCGAGGAGGCGTTCGTCCGGCAGCGGAGAGAGCGCCGGGATTCCACCCAGTGACGCACGCGCGACACAGCTCGAACCGTTCCGATACGTACGAACTCTCCTGCCTCAGCCCTATCCATGCAAGTGCCTCATACGGCGCGTCTTAGGAGCAGTCCCAGAGCGGGCAGAGATATTGCTCTTCCCCAGTCGGCGGACGTGAATGAACGTCCGTGGACGGAGAGAGCGAGATGAGAGATCGGTCGGAGTGGGATCAGTTCGGCGCTCGCAACGACTGGATGCGGTCGGACACCGAACCCGAGTTCAATCGCGGCAGCATCCTCGTCGTCGAGGACGACAACGATATTCGCGAGCTGCTTGTCACCCTGCTGGAACTGGCGGGATACACGCTGACCGCCTGCGCGACAGCCGAGCAAGGGCTCAACGCCCTGCGCGAAGGCACGTTCGATTTCGTCCTGACCGATTACGCCCTTCCCAACCGCACCGGCGGCTGGCTGCTTCATCAGGCCAGAACAGAAGGGCTCCTTGATGCGACCCCCGCCCTCGTCGTCACCGCCCACCCGAATCCCCCAGACGTGAAGGGCTTCGACATCTTCCGTAAGCCGTTCGATCTCGACGACCTGGTCGCGCACGTGCGTCAGCGTCTCGATGGTGGGGAACCAAAACGAGCCAGCAGTAATCGCCCCGCGCGAGCCAACCGATCGACGAACCACGACGACGGCAATCACAACGATTGCCTCGAACCGATCGAGCTGATCCTCTACGTGAGCGCCGACTCGCCTCGCTCGGCGAATGCGATCAACAACATCAAGCGGGTCCTGTCGCGCTATCGATCCGACAAGGTGAGACTGACGATCTGCGATCTGGCGAGGGATCCGACGCTGGGGAACGCGGACAGCATTGCGTTTACGCCGACGCTGGTCAAACGATCGCCGGGACCTAGAACCTACATCCTGGGCCACATCACGAATCCCGACGTGTTGATCGAGTTGCTCGACGGCTGCGATTTTGATTCGTAACCGAACGAAGAGCGAGCGTGTTGGGATTAGAGTTTGACCGGAGTGTCGGCGAACACTGATCGCATTGACTCGAGCGCGCCTCTGAGTTCCGCGCGATCGCGGGCGAAGCAGAATCGGATATACCCTTCGCCGTTCGGGCCGAAGTCGATCCCCGGGATGCACCCAATCCTGCCGCGCGAGATCAAGTGTTCGGCGAGCGCCCAGGATATCGATGCCGGGGAGCCCGGCTCCGACGAGCGATCCGGTTTCCAGTCTGGATTGATCCTGAGGAATGCGTAGAACGCGCCTTTCGGAGGAGCGCCGGTGAAGATGCCGGCTGCGCTCTCGCGCACACCGGCGTAGAACAAGTCGCGGCGTGCTTGAAGTTCCTGCCGGTAGGCTCGAACACTTTCCTGGGAACCCTCCAGCGCGCCAATCCCGCCATACTGCACGATCGTCGTCACGTTGGTCGCGGTATAGAAGAGGGCCTTCTTCATCCGCTCGCGCAGCTTCGCATCCGTGAGTGCCACGTACCCGAGTCGCAGCCCGGTCATCGCGTACGACTTGCTCATCGTGTAGACGGAAATCGTGCGTTCGTACATGCCAGGAAGCGACGCCGGGCTGACATGCTCGGCGTCATCGTAGATCACGTCTTCATACGCCTCGTCCGAGATCAGCCACAGCTGGCGCTCGCGGCACAAATTCGCGATCGCGGTCACATCGTCGCGGGTCAGCACGCCGCCGGTGGGATTGTGCGGAGAGTTGATGTAGATAGCTTTCGTGCGCGGGGTGATGGCCGCCCGCAACTCGTCGATGTCGTAGCGCCAACCCAGTCGTTCGTGCAGCGGGCAGCCGACCGGGATTGCCCGCGCCGCTCTGACGTTTCCCATGCACGGCGGCCATTCGGGATCGGGGACGATCACTTCGTCGCCCGGTTCGAGCAGTGCCTGGCAGGCGATGTAGACCGCGTGAATTCCACCGGTCGTCACCAGGACCTCGTCCGGCCCGGCAACGGGAATGCCGTTGATCGAGCGGAGCTTGTCGACGAGCCGATCGAGCAGCTGGGGAATTCCGGTGGTTTGAACGTAATGACTGCGGTTCTCGTCGATGGCCCGATGCATCGCGCGCTTCACGGTCTCGGGCGCATCAAAGCTCACGTCCCCCTGATCGAGCCGGAACGGATCCTTGACCGCGTACATCATGTCGCGGATGCGGATAATGCCGGAAAACGGCACCGTGTCGAGGTGGTGAGGCACGGCGAGAGTATAGATCTTCGTGGCTCGCTCGCGGCTACGTTACTGTCCCGTCCCCTTGAACTGATCGTCCTCGTCCGCGAAGAGGACATTGAAGCTCGTCAGGGATCCATAACAGCCGCTGATGTAGCCCTGCAGCTTGACCTTGACGTCTTCCGGCATCTCGGCGGCATTGACCTGCTGTTCCAGCGTACGAAGTCGATTGCGTAACATCACGATCTTGTGAAAGAACGTTTCGATTGGCCAGCTCTTTTCCTGCAAGCCTGGGGCGCCCGGGCGGAGCACGAGATCTCCACCTCGCCACCGTTCTGCCGGTGCCACGGCCGTGATTCCAGCTTCTTCCCGAATCACCCGACGAAGGATCATCTCGATATCCATAGCGGAGTCCTCGCTGACCGGGGGTGCAAATCTTTCGCGCTCGCTGACGATGGGAAAGGGCTGTCGCTCGGGTTTGACAGACGGCCGGCGCGTTTGCGCACCTGATGCCACAGGAGTGGCAGCTGCGGGTTCGGTGGCGACGCGCGGTCCGCCGCGGTAGTTGTGCTCGCTCTGACAATAGCCACACACCACTCGAATCGGCACGCCTTCAGGATCGGCAGCAACCACCGTATGCATCCGATCGGTCTTACACGCCCGGCAATAGTCCTCGAGCGACTCGCCAGCGCGATATCGGCGTGAAGCCATTCAGGTCAGTATAACGAAGTGTTCAACGAGCTTGTCTCGCCGAAGCGCGTAGCGCGAAGGCGGAGGAACCGCGATCACCCAACCTTCTCGAGGATTCGATTCAGCGTCAGCGCGGCGCGGCCGATCGGCAAGTTGCTGATGTAGAAGTGCCGGGCACCGGCATCGGTCAGGGCACGAATCGATCGCGCACAGACCTCCTCGGGCGTGGCACCCTCGCCAAACTCGCGGGTGAGCTCGGCCGCCGGTACTGGAAGGAAGTCCTTCAGCGCCGCAAGTGTGCGCGCGTTCGCGGACCGATAGTAGAAGACCCCAAACATCCCCGGAATCGCGAGCCCCCGACGCTTTCCTTCCTGGAGAAACCGTTCGACGCGATCGCGGGTGTGGTGCGAGACGATCTGCGTCAGGTAGAACTCGGCGTGGGCGTGGTCCGCCATGAGGTGGCTGACCTGCGCGGCGGTGTTGGCATGCGGGTTGGCCCAACCCCCAAGCGCAAGGGTCGGCACCCGGTGCCTGATTTCGTGTCGGAGCTGCCACGCGTGTTCAACGCAGCGAGCCGGGCCGACGCTCTTGTCTCCGCCGAGCACCACCAGCGCCTCGAACCCGTGGTCGCTCGCGCGATCGGCGTACGACAAGCAATAGTCGAGCGGATGCTTGCACGTCAGAAACGGCACCACGCTCGAGCGAGGCACGTCCGTCCCAAGGTTGATGACCAGGTGGCGAAGATTGTCTTCTTCCCTGGATCCGACAGCACTGTCGGTCAGAAAGACGAACGTGCCGCCACGCGTCAAGCCACGGACCGCGTGATAGGTGTCAATCCAGGCATCGCGGCTGGCGGCGGCTTCGAGCTCCGCTCGTGGCGGCCTCAACTCGGCAGCAATAACGCGCGTATCCGATTGCAACCTATCGACAAGAGTGGGCATTCACCTATCCGAGCGGCGCTGTCCCTCGGACTCCCCTACGGCGACCCTCGACAACGACGGGAGGACCCACAATTATACTGAACGGCATGTTCGCGACCCTCGCAGCCCTTCCTTCCATTGCTCTGGCGGTAAAGCCCTCGCCGGTTGAATCGCTCGACAATCTCCGCGACGCGCTGGCATGCCACGCACGGCTGCTCGTCAAGCGGGACGACACCATCGGATTCGCGTTTGGCGGCAACAAGGTGCGAAAGATGGAGCTCGTCGCCGCGCAGGCCAAAGCCGAGGGGGCCGACACGCTCATCACGACCGGCGGCGTCCAGTCCAACCACGCGCGGGTCACCGCGGCGGCAGCCGCCAGGTTGCGCATGAAATGCGTCCTCGTCGTCAATGGGACCAGGCCGCCGCACCCCACCGGGAACGCGTTGCTCGATCAGCTCCTTGGCGCGCAGATCCGCTACGTGCGGACGCGCGACGATCGGGCGATCGAGATGGCGCGCGCAGCCGAGGATGCTCGTCAGCGCGGCGGGAGACCTTACGTCATTCCGCTCGGAGCGTCTACACCGCTCGGAGCCGCCGCGTTTGTCGGCGCAGTCTCTGAGCTCGCCGCTCAAATCGAGCCGCCCGACGTCATCATTCACGCCTCGTCCTCTGGGGGCACGCAAGCCGGACTCGTGGCCGGGTGTGCCCTGGCCGGTTGGCCCACGCGTGTGGTTGGCATCAGCGCCGATGAATCAGCGGCATCGCTTGAATCGACGGTGCGCGGGCTTCTCGCCGGTCTTGCGAAATTGCTCGACTGTGACCCCGATCGCTTCGCGTCGGCGCCGATCGTGGTTGATGACGGCTTCATCGGAGAGGGATACGGCATTCCCACCATGGCGTCCCGCGAAGCCGTTGACCTCGCTGCCCGCACGGAAGCGCTCTTCGTCGATCATACCTACACCGCGAAGGCGCTGGCAGGCCTGATCGCCCGTGTTCGGAGCGGATTGTTCAACCAACGCAGCACGGTTCTGTTCTGGCATACCGGCGGGCAAGTAGGCCTCTTCGCATGAAGCGAAAAGTTAAAAGTTAAAAGTAAAAAGTTAGAAGTCAAATCAGTCGTGAAGCAGCCAGATCCGCAAAGGATAGAGAGTGCCTTCAATCACTTTTCTCGGCGCAGCGCGGACCGTCACCGGTTCGAAGTACTTATTCGACACCGGCACGTCGAAAGTGTTGGTCGATGCCGGTCTCTTTCAAGGCTTGAAGCTGTTGCGTGAGCGCAACTGGCTGCCGTTTCCGATCGCGGCGGCGGAGATCGACGCAATCGTGCTCACGCATGCGCATCTGGATCACTGCGGCTATCTGCCGCGACTCGTGTCGCAAGGGTTTCGCGGTCGCGTCTTTTGCACTGCCGGCACGCTCGATCTCTGCCGCATCGTCCTTCCGGACGCCGGTCGCATTCAGGAGGAGGATGCGGCGAATGCCAATCGGCATGGATATACGAAGCACGCGCCGGCGCTGCCGTTGTACACCGAGACCGACGCGTTCCGAGCGATCTCGCAGTTGCAGCCGGTCGGATACGACAGGCCGATGCCAGTGGTGCCGGGCGTCGAAGTCGAGTTCGTGAATGCCGGGCACCTGCTGGGATCCGCGTACGCTCGCGTTCGAACCGCGGACCGCACGATTCTCTTCGGCGGCGATCTCGGTCGGTTCGGACGTCCGGTGCTTCCGGATCCATCGGCGGTGACTGAGGCGGATTATCTGCTGGTCGAATCGACCTACGGCAATCGCGTGCACCGACAGGATGACGACGGGGCTCAGCTGGCGGACATCATCACGACGACCGCCGAGCGCGGCGGTCGGATTATCATCCCGTCGTTTGCCATTGGCCGGGTCGAGGAACTGCTGTATTGGCTGAAACGGCTGGAGGAAGCGAAGAGAATTCCTGTTCTTCCCGTCTTCCTCGACAGCCCCATGGCGGTTGACGCGCTCTCCAGATATCAGCAGCGTCTTGCCGAGCTGGATCCCGAATTGAACCCGGAGTCGCAAGACGAAAAAGCGCCGCATGGCCCGGCTGATCACGGGGACCGCGTGTCGGAGCGTCAACGGCACGCGCAGCAGGAGCGGCAGGTGTGTGCGTTCTGCACCGAGCGCTTTCGAACGATTTCAACCGCCGCCGAGTCGAAGCAGCTCACGCAGTCGAAGATGCCGGCGATCGTCATCTCCGCGAGCGGAATGGCAACCGGTGGTCGGGTGCTTCACCATTTGAAAGCCGGTCTGCCCGACTCGCGGAATACCGTCCTCTTCGTCGGCTACCAGGCAGCTGGAACCCGCGGCCGCCAACTGGTCGACGGCGAGAAGACGGTGAAGATTCACGGCGAGATCATTCCCGTCCACGCGCGCGTCGAGCTCGTCGAATCCATGTCGGCACATGCGGATTCGACCGAGATCCTTCGATGGCTCAGTGGGTTCTCGAAACCGCCACGCCTGACGTTTATCGTCCACGGCGAGCCGGTGGCGATGGAAGCCCTGACCACGACGATCCACGATCGGCTGGGTTGGATTACAAAAATGCCAGAACACGGCGAGACGGTCGCCCTCGTCTAACGCCGTCCAACGCTGCCGGGGTGGCGTCACCCCTTACAATGAAGTTTCGCCCGCAGGACGCGTGCGGGGATTCCAACCAGAATAAGGGACCCGAGGGATCGATGACACTGCTGGGAATGCTCGACGGAGACGACGACAACACGCCGTTGAACGACGCCGCAAAGCCTGCGGCGATCGCGACGGCGCTGTCGCCGCACGCGCCGCCCGCCGACCGCAAGTATCTGCTCGAACGCGTGGACGACGCGGCGGTGGCGCAGCTGTACGCGGACGGCTTTTCATCGCTTGCGCTCGACCAGAAGATCCTCATCTGGCACCTCTACCAGGCGGCGCTCGCCGGCCGGGATATCTACTACGATCAGCGCTACGCTCCCAACCTCGACATGCGGGACGTGCTCGAGGAGATCATCACGCACCCAGCCGGTATCGCTCCGTCGGTCCTGGCCGAGATCCAGCGGTACACGAAGCTCTTCTGGCTGAATACGGGGCCACATAACAACCTCACCGCGAGGAAGTTCGTGTTGAAGTGCACCGCGGACGCGTTCTCCGCCGCCGCTCACGCAGCGGCGAAGTCGGGCGCCAGGTTTCCACTTCGGCCAGACGAATCGCTCGATGGCTTGCTGAGCCGCCTTCAGCCGCTGTTCTTCGATCCAGTGGTGGACACGATTGTCACCAACAAGACTCCGGGCGCCGGGAAGGACATCCTCACGTCGAGCGCCAACAATCTCTACGTCGGCGTGTCGATGAAAGACCTCGAAGGCTTCGACGAACAGCACCCGCTCAATTCACGGATCGTCCGACGGGATGACCGTATCGTCGAAGAGGTCTATCGCGTTGGCGGGAAGTACGATCACGAGATTCGCGAGATTGTCGGACACCTGGAGGCGGCGATTCCCTACGCGACCGAGACGATGGCGGCGGCGTTGCGCGCACTCGTTCGCTTCTACACGACCGGATCGGAAACGGATCGCGTCGCCTACGACATCGCCTGGGTCCAGGACAAGGCGTCACCGGTCGACACCATCAACGGATTCGTCGAAGTCTACATGGATCCCCGCGGCATGAAGGGCGCCTGGGAAGCGCTCGTCTTCTATGTGAATCGCGAGAAGACGGAAGGGATCCGGAGGCTGGCGGCATCGGCGCAGTGGTTCGAGGATCGGATGCCGTGGGCGCCGCAGTATCGCAAGGAAGGCGTCCGCGGCATCACCGCGAACGCGATCGACGTTGTGGTTGAGTCCGGCGATTCCGGGCCGATCACGCCGGTGGGCATCAACCTTCCCAACGATCAAGTGATCCGCGAGAAATACGGCAGCAAGTCCGTCTCGCTGACCAACGTCAACGAGGCGTATGACAAATCGACTTCTGCCGAGTTCAGGAAGGAGTTCGCCTGGTCGACGGAAGAGGCGGAACGCGCCGAGAAGTGGAGCAGCCTCGCCAGCGAGCTGACCACCGATCTCCACGAGGTCATCGGCCATGCGTCGGGCAAGATCGCCGAGCAGCTGAAGGGAAGCCCGCAGTCGTTCCTCAAGGAGCAGTACTCCGCGCTGGAAGAGTCCCGCGCCGATCTCGTGGCGCTGTATTTCCTGCCGAACGCGAAGATGGTCGAGCTCGGATTGATCGATGCCGCCGATCATCATCAGATCGTTCTCGCGGAATACGAAGGCTACACGCGAAATGCGCTCGTCCAGTTGCGTCGTATCCGCGAAGGCACGCAGATCGAGGAAGACCACATGCGCAATCGCCAGATGATCGTGCAGTGGCTGCTCGCAAATTCATCGGCGATCGAAGTCCGCCGTCGTGACGGGAAGACGTATTACGCCATGGTCGACGCCGTCGCCTTCCAGGAAGCGGTCGGCCGGCTGCTCGCGGCGGTCCAGCGAATCAAGGCGGAAGGAGACTATCCGGCGGCCAAAGAGTTGTTCGAAACCTACGGCGTCCACTTTGATCCGGCGCTGCGCGACGAGGTCGTGGCGCGCGTCGAGCACCTGAACATGCCTTCGTATACCGGCTTCGTGCAACCGCGGCTCGAGCCAGTCATTGGTGCGAACGGCACGATCACTGACGTGAACATCTCGTACCCGCTCGATCTGACGACGCAGATGCTGGAGTATTCAGGTCGAAGAAAATGAGACGCGCGGCTGCTGCGGCGACGGTCGTGTGCGCCTGCCTGCAGATGGCCAGCGCTGCGCCGGGAGTTCGATCGACACAGTCCTCGCGTTCGTCCACACCCGCACTCCCGCCGCCAGACGCGCTGCTCGCGATTCTTGCGGCGGAAGATTCTCGTTTGTCGCTGCCGGACGATCTTCACACACCCGGTATCGATGCCCTTCGCGCACACCAGATGGAGGATCTGCGTCTGCTCGTCGAGCTCGCGAGATCCAAGGATCCCTCGACCCAGATCAGGGCAATTCGCGCACTGGGCCGGCTCGAGCGACGGGAAGTGATCCCGGAGCTGTTGCAGTACCTCACGCTCGGTCCAACCCAGGAAACCGCGCAAGCAATCGCCCAGGCGTTTCGCGGCCCGGCGTTGCCGGATGATTCAGGCGGTCAGCAGGCGGAACGGTCGCTCGAGGCGTTGGTCGTTGCCGGTGTCATTCCTGCGGATCCCCATGACCGGCCCGGAGCGATCGGACCGGTCTCACTCGCCATCGGGCGACTGCCGTACGAACGAGCTGAGCAAGTCCAGGCGGCAGAAGCCTACATCCTCCGGATGCTGCGTGCGGCCGACACGGATCCGCTTCTGCGGCCGGCGGTGCCGACCATTGCGCGCGGGATGGAAGTCCTCGCGCGGACGCAGACGCGGCTTTCACCGCTGAGCGCGGACGCGGTCGACCAGCTTCGCAGCATCGTTCTCAGCCGACGGCACGACTACGACGCGGTCTCGCGAGTCAATGCGTTGACGGTGCTGATTGCAGCTCGCGGGGTTGACCAGGAGACGCTGCGATCGACCGCACGAAGCGACGTCGAGTCGTTGAAGCGTCTGGCGGCTGTCGTGCTCGGTGGCGCAGGTGTGCCGGTTCCGCCGACCGAACGCCTGGAGCTGCTGACGGACTTGCTTCGCGACAAGTTCACCATCGTCCGCATCGAGGCGGTGCGCGCCTGGGCGCGTCAGGAGAGCAAGGAGACCGGGTGCCAGCGGCTCCTGGATGCGTTGAAGGACCCGGCCGTGCCGGTCGCGATCGCGGCGTTCGACGCGCTTGGCGACTCCTGCCGTGACGATCTGAACGTGACCGACCGGCTCACTAGTGAGGCCAAAGCTCCGGAGGGCAACGATTGGCAGCGCGCATCGCACGCACTCGTGGCGCTGGCAAAGCGTGCGCGGACCCGCACGTTCATCGCCCTTCTAGGCGGACATGTGCAGCACCAAATCTGGCAGGTTCGGATGTACGCCGCGAGGGCCGCCGCCATTGCCAATGATCTGTCGTCGCTCGAAAGGCTCTCCGGAGACGAGGAAGACAACGTTCGCGAGGCAACACTCGCACCGCTGCGGCGCCTGAAGGGCGACGAAGCGGAGCCGTACTTCGTCGCTGCTCTTGGACGCAGCGACTATCAGCTTCTCCGAACGGCGGCGATCGAGCTGAAGGCCGCCAAACCTACCCCGCAACTGGCAAGCGCACTGCTGGAGGCCCTCCGTCGTGTGACTGCAGAAAAGAAGGAGACCTCTCGCGATACCCGACTCGCGCTGCTCGAGCGGCTGCAGGAGCTCGGAACTCCCGATCAGGCAGGCGGCCTGGTTCCCTTGCTCAGAGACTTGGACATTCGTGTTGCGCAGCTGGCCGCGGTGGTCATTCAACAGTGGAGCGGGCGGCCGCAGGAGATCGATCCCCAACTCCTTCCGCGGCCGGCCCTCGTCAACATCGGCGCCGTCGACCCCGCGCGCGTCAAGATGAAGAGTGGAAAGGTGTTCTTCATCACCCTGCGGCCGAGCGTCGCACCGCTCACGGTTGCCCGCTTCGTACGGCTCGCTCGCGACGGCTATTACAACGGCCTGAGCTTTCATCGCGTCGTGTCAAACTTCGTCATTCAGGGTGGCAGTCCCGCGGCGAACGAGTACGCGGGAGATACGCTTTACATGCGTGACGAGATCAGCAGCCTCTCGAATGTCCGCGGATCCGTCGGGCTGTCCACCCGGGGTCGCGACACCGGCGACGCCCAGTTTTTCATCAACTTGGTCGACAACCCGCGTCTCGACTTCGAGTACACGGTATTCGGTTCGGTGATTCCCGAGGATATCGACAACATTCTCGAAGGGGACGTCATTTCGACCATCACGTTCGAAAAAGACGACGAGAATAAGAAGGACTTCGAACCGTTAGGCGGGCGACGCGGTGTATCCTGAGGGCGCCCGCGGCAGGCGCGGATAGCCCATGACGATGGTTGCGTCGTACCGCTTCGGTGCTTTTGTCGTCGACGCCGGATCGTACCAGCTCCGGCGCGGCAACGACGTCATCCCGTTGTCGCCGAAGATCATCGACCTCCTGCTGTATCTCGTCGCGCGCCAGTCAGCGCTGGTCGGAAAAGACGAGCTCTTTGCCGCCCTGTGGCCTGACGTTGCTGTCACCGACAACGCACTGACGCAGGCGGTCTCCGAACTTCGCCAGGCGCTCGGCGACGACTCCGCGAATCCCACCTACATTCAGACCGTCGCGCGGCGAGGGTACCGTTTCATCGCAACGGTAGAAGCGCAGCTGCCACCGTCGTCCGCAGCGCCGCCGGGCTCGGCGGCGGTTCGTGACGCGGCGCCGCCCGCAATCGCTGTCCTCGACTTCACGAATGTCAGCAGCGATCGAGAGTTTGCCTGGCTGTCGTCCGGCATCGCGGAAACCGTCACCAATGATCTGCGTGCCGCTGGCACCCATCGCATCATTGACCGCGTCCGCGTCGTCGAGGCCGTTCGCAGGGCCGGCATCGATCTCGCCGGTCTTCGCAAGGAACTCCATCTCGATTTGGCGGTCGTGGGAAGCTTCCAGCGCGCCGGCGATCGATTGAGGATCACGGCGCGTGTTGTCGACGCCGGCAGCGGCGAGGCACTCGCGGAGGCGAAGGCAGACGGACCGCTCGCACAGGTCTTCGAACTCCAGGACCGCATCGTCGCGCAGTTTGCCGAGACCCTCGGGTCCGCAAACTCGGATTCGGCAACGTCGAGGCGAACCTATCGTGAGACCAGCAGCCTCGAAGCCTATCAAGCATTCACGGAAGGACGCGTCCGGCTCGAGTCGCTTGACGCGTCAGCCGTCTCCGGGGCGATCGCAGATTTCGAGCGCGCCATCGCGCTCGACCCGCGCTACGCGCTGGCGCATGTCGGCCTCGCGAACGCGCGATTCTGGCAATACGAGATGTCGCGGGCGCGTAATCAGCCGGAGGCTGCGCTTCTGGCGCGCGCCATCGATCACGTTCGTCGTGCCATCGAGCTCGAACGGAATCTTGCTGAAGCCTACGCGACGTTTTCGTTCCAGCTGGCGAGCGCCGGACGATTCACCGAAGCGCTGGCGGCAGCGCGTCGCGCGGTCACACTCGAGCCGGCGTATTGGGGGAACCAGTTCCGGCTGGCGCACGTGGAGTGGGGTGAGGATCGGCTGCTGACGCTCTCGCGGGCGATGGAGCTGTATCCGGATTTCCCATTCGCGCACTTCGAAGCGGCGATGGTCCATATCGCGCGCGGTTCACTGGAGCGTGCGGAATCCGTCCTGCGCGAAGGCACGATCGTGCAGGACCGCCAGGCGCACCTGAAGCAGCGATATCCCGCGAAGGGTTTGCACTGGCTGCTCGGCCTTGTCCGTCTCGCGCGAGGGGACGAGAACGAGGCGCGAGCCGAGTTCGATCGCGAAATCGCGCTCGGCACGACGCAGCTGTATGCCGCCGAGTTCGCGATGAACGCGTACGACGGCGCTGGCTACGCCGCTCTCGAAACAGGCGACCCTGCGGGCGCCGTGCAGATGTTCACGCGAGCGCTCGAACTGTTCCCCGAGCATGCGCGGTCGCTCGTCGGGTTGGGATTCGCGTTGACACGAACCGGCGACGCGGTGGCGGCGGCGGCCGCGTTCAAGCATGCGGCAAGCGCCATCGATTCGCTGCGCCGCGGCGGACGGACGGGCGAAGCGACCCTCTCTGAAGCCTTCATGAAAGCTGTCCAGGACCAGCCGGATGATGCAATCGGACTCCTGAAGCGGCTCGTAGACCGCCCTGAGATTCCGTTCGCCGGATGGACCATTCCGATCGAGCCGTTCCTCGGCCCATTACGCCAGCGAGCTGATTTCAAAGAAGTTTTGACGACGCTCGCCCAGAACGCCCGCTGATTTCAGTCTTCTTCAGCGACACCTCAGGACTTGTCACCCTCCGCGCCCGTACCCTCGGGACATGAAGGGGTCAGACTGGGGTCAGACCGGGGTCAGACTGGGGTCAGACGGGGGTCAGACTGGGGTCAGACCCCAAGTCGGGGGTCAGACTGGGGTCAGACCCCAAGTCGTCAACGACGTCCACGCGCAGCTCAACCAGACGACCGTTCGTCGCGTCGTCGAAGTCGAATCGTTGCCGCAGTTACGGCAGATCGTGCGCAGCGCCGCGGCCCTCGGCGAGCAAATCAGCATAGCGGGCGGACGCCATGCGATGGGCGGACAGCAGTTCGGCAGGGGGACGCTGCTGCTCGACATGCGCCGATTCAGCCGTGTCCTCGATCTCGACGCCGAGCGCGGCCTCGTGACCGTGGAAGCCGGGATCGACTGGCCGCAGCTGGTGACGCACCTGCTCTGGGCGGGCGGGAGCCAGCCAGGACAGTGGGGCATCATTCAAAAGCAGACCGGCGCCGACCGGCTGACGATTGGCGGAGCCCTCGCGGCCAATATTCATGGACGCGGGCTCCGAATGCGCCCGATCATCGGCGACGTCGAGTCGTTCGATCTAGTCAATGCCGCGGGCGACCTCATCACCTGCAGCCGCACGATGAACCGCGAACTCTTTACCCTCGCGATTGGCGGGTACGGGCTGTTCGGTGTGATCGCCCGAGTGACGCTTCGGCTGGCGCGGCGCCGCAAGGTCGAGCGCCGGGTGGCCGTCGCGGACATCAAAGTTCTCCACCAGTTCTTCGAGGCCAGAATCGCTGACGGTTTCGAGTACGGTGACTTTCAGTTCGCAACCGCAACTGAATCAGAACAGTTCCTCCGCGCCGGTGTGCTCTCCTGTTACTGTCCGGTCGATGACGACCGTGAGATCCCGAGCGACCAGCGGTCGCTGACGCAAGCCGACTGGCAGCATCTGCTTTTCCTTGCCCACGTCGACAAGCCGCGTGCTTTTGCAGAGTACGCGCGCCATTACCTGAGCACCGATCGCCAGATCTACTGGTCGGACACGCACCAGCTCGCCAGCTATCTCGACGGCTATCACACCGCGCTCGACGAGCGTCTGGGCGCGACGATCAAGGGCAGCGAGATGATCTCGGAGCTTTACGTCAGGCGGGCGAACTTGACGGCGTTCATGGACGGCGTCCGCGAGGATGCGCGCCGATACGGGACGAACATCATCTACGGAACCGTCCGCCTGATCGAAAAAGACGACGAGAGTGTGCTCGCCTGGGCGCGCGATTCCTGGGCGTGCATCGTCTTCAATCTCCACGTCGATCATTCACCCGCCGGAATCCGCAAGGCTGAACAGGATTTCCGTCGGATGATCGATCGCGCGGCGGACCTGGACGGCAGCTATTACCTCACGTATCACCGGTGGGCCACACGCGAACAGGTCGAGCGATGTCATCCGCGTATCCGCGAGTTTCTTGACCGAAAGCGTGATTACGACCGCAGGATCTTGTTCACGAGCGATTGGTACGAGCACCACGTCCGGTTGCTGTCCCGTGACACCGTTGACGATCAACGGGCGTTTGCTTCGTAGATCACGCGCGACAGGTCGGCCATGAGCGCGGCGCTTTGCTTCTGATCCTCGATTCCGCGGATGAGCAGTACGAGGATGTATGGACGCGGCGCAAAGACGACTGCGGCGTCGTGATGGATGCGTGTAATGTTGCCGGTCTTGTGCGCCACCGGAGTTCCTGTCGGCACGCCGGCGGGGATTGCGTCGTTGAACTTCTGCCGCTCGAGGATCGCGATCATCGTCTTATCGGGATCAGGGCCGACCGCGCTTCCGTGTGCCAGCCTGTCAAGCAAGACCATCAGGCCACGTGCGGTCGTGGTGTTGTTCATCCCTTTGTCGAAGGCCTTCTGATCCTCGACGCCGCGTAAAACCTGCATCCCGTCGGCGCCGAGCGACGTGACCGTGCGGCGGATGTTGTCCACGCCAAGCCGTTCAATCAACAGGTTCGCGGCAAAGTTGCTGCTGACGGTGATCATCAACTCACAGAGCTTTGCGAGGGGCATGGACTTTCCAACCGCCGCGTACACCTCCGAGTCAGAGTCGTCACCTTCGCTCAAGGAGTAGAGGCTGCCGTCGACGATGCTGTGGAATTGATTGCGGATAGGCAGGGAGTCGTTGAGTGAAAGCGCGCCGGCCTGTCCTTGCCGGAACAACTCGATCATCACCGGCACTTTCATCGTGCTGGCGGCATGGAACGGCTTGTCGGCGTCCAGAAGCAGTTCGGTCTTGCCATCGAGCGAGCGGTACGCGACGGCGACTTCGGCGCCACTCGACGCGATGATGTGGCGAAGCTGGTCCTCGAGGGGGGCGGAATCGGGCCTCGGGTTTTGGGCGAGAAGAAACGCCGCGACGGGAAGAAGCAGCATGACGTTTGCTTATCTTATGCTTCCAAATGGCCATGGAAGAACTCTCTGGAAAACGGGTGATCGTCGCCGGCGCCGGCCTGGCCGGATTGTCAGCCGCCCGGGACCTGGAGGCGTCCGGCGCCACCGTAACGATTGTGGAGGCGCGGGATCGCGTCGGCGGACGTGTCCACACGCTTCGCACCGGATTTGCCGGCGGCCTCCACGCGGAAGCGGGCGCGGATCTGATCGAGGGCGGCCAGTCGTTCGTGCTCGAGCTGGCCGAGTCGCTGCGGCTGAAGCCCGTGAGGATCCTGAAGGAAGGGTTCAAGTTCTATGGAGCGACCGGCGACGGTGGGACTCGCGTCCAGCGCATCGAGATCACGTTCAAGGAACTGGGACGCCTGCTCCGGCAGGAGGTTGACGACTACTGCCTCGCGGGAAAGCGATGGGACTCCGCCATCGCTCAGCACCTGGCGCGCGAACCGGTGTCGAACTGGCTCGATCGGGTGGGCGCCGACGCAGCGCTGAGGGCCGGGGTGCGTGGTCTGCGCGGATTCTATCTCTCAGATCCGGAGGCGCTCCCGCTTCTCACGCTCGTCGATCAACTGTCGGTTGGTGGTGTTAGCGCGAGCGCAAAATTCTACCGGATTGAAGGCGGCAACGATCGTCTTCCATGCGCGATGATTGAGCGATTTGGCGGAGGTCTTCTGATGCAGACCGCCGTCCGGGCGATTCGACACGACGCCGACGGAGTGAGCGTGACGGTGGAGGATCAAGGTGGTTTATCCGAACTGAGCGCCGACTTCTGCGTCGTCGCGCTGCCCACGCCAACGCTTCGCGAAGTGCACTTCGATCCATCGCTTCCCGAGGAGCAGACACGAGCGATCTTGACGCTCAAGTACGGCGACGCGACGCGCATGCTGCTCCAATTCAAGACCGCGTTCTGGCGGAAGCGGGGCCGTGCGTGCGCCTACGGTTCGGATCTGCCGACCGGCGCCGTCTGGGACGCATCGGAAGACCAGAAGGGACCATCCGGTATCCTCAGCCTTCTTGCCGGTGGCCAGGCATCGCGCGCGCTCGGCCAGATTGTCGAGACGGAAGGCCAGACCGGCGTCGTCCGACGCCTTTCATGGCTGGGCAGACCAACGAGTCTTCTCGCGACCGCAACGGTGACGTGGGAGGACGATCCGTGGTCGCGCGGCGGATATGCGGCGTTCGATCCGTCGTACGCGCCACAGCTGCGCGAATGGCTGGCCCGTCCGGCCGGCCGCATCGTCTTTGCCGGCGAACATACCAGCCTGCGATGGCAGGGTTACATGAACGGCGCGATCGAGTCCGGCAAACGCGCCGCTGCCGAAGTCAGGGCGCTTTCGCAGCCGCCGCTTCGGTCGTAAGGTCCGCCAGCGGACCCCAGGTGTCAGGATCCTGCGAGACGAGCGTGCTGAAATACAGCAGCACGTCCTCCTTTGCAAACTTCGACGCGAGATCGGATGCGGCCGCCTTGAGCTGCGCAGCGTCCGGCTTGGTCGCGTTCTCTTCGCTGATCAGCCCGTTCTCGTGCGCGATCCCCAGCGCGTCGAGAAAGGCCGCCATCATCGGCCGCTGCCGGTCGAGGTGATAGTTCACGAGCGCGCGCGCCGCGACGGTATCGGGAACGGCCGGCAGCGTCGCAAGATACTTTGCCTTTTTCTCGATCGGCAGGCTGATGACGCTCTTCGGGCGGAATTTCATGTGGGAGGCGAGCGCGCCAACGGCTTCAATCTGCTGCTCGGTCGACTGCTCGTCCGACCAGAACAACTCCGCGGCGGCAAGACGCCGCTCGGCCGACATCTTCTTCCATAACCTCGAAGGACGGAATTCGCTGAGATCCTGCATCTCCCGATCTTAACGTACCGAATTAAAGCAACCGGGGCTCAGATCCCCGTGTCCCCGAACTGGTTTCATGGCCGCTTTGGAACGCCCCGAACGGGCGCCCGCCGACGCCGAGCCTGGGTGAGGCAAGGCCGCACGAACCAGGACGCGAGCGAGCGCAGCGAAGCCCTCGGACTAATAATGCTATGCCATACTCTCAGTCTTGTCGGACCGCCTCTTTACCCCGCGCTTCTTCGTGATGTGCGGGTTCAGCTTCACGGTTTTTCTGTCTGCGTTTCAGCTGCTCCCGACCGCGCCCTTTCACATCATCGATTTGGGTGGGAGCACATTCGCGTCCGGACTGTTCCTCGGATTTCTGACCTACTCCTCATCGTTCTCCGCTCCACTGACCGGTGCCTTTGTCGACCGGACAGGACAACGACGCATCCTGATCACGACCAGCCTTGCGCTCGCCGCGTTCTCGGTCGCCTACGCCGTCATCACCGACTATCGCATCGTGCTCGCCCTGGTGCTCGTGCACGGCGTGTTCTGGTCTGGCCTGCTGTCGGCGTCGGCTGCCTACATGACGTCGCTGCTGCCCGAGAATCGGAGGGCTGAAGGGATTGGCTACTGGGGGCTGTCAACGCTCAGCGCGATCGCGGTCGCGCCGACGGTTGGATTCTGGATTTACCGAACGGGCGGTTGGCTGTGGCTATGTCTCGGCGCGATGGCACTCAACCTTGGTATGGCCGCGATTGCGACCACCTTGCCCGAGCATCGGCTATCGGCGGAACCCGCCATGCCCCGACGTCGCGGGCTGGTCGAGGGCCGCGTTCTCGTGCTCTCAATCACGCTCTCGCTCTATTCGTTTGGATACGGCGGCATCACCAGCTTTACCGCGATGTATGCCGACGTCAACGGCGTCACCCCGAAGAGCCTCTATCTGACCGCGCTCGCCATCGTGATGCTGTTCACCCGGCCTGTGCTCGGGAGGCTCGGCGACAAGTACGGCTACAAGCGCGTGTTCATCCCCTGCCTGATTCTGATCAGCTGCGGCCTGGCCTGCCTCGCGTTTGGTGGGACACGCCCCTGGATGTTGCTCTCGGCGCTCGTATTCGGACTCGGATTCGGCACCGCGTATCCGTCGTATATCGGCTACGTCATGCGGCACGTTACCCCGGATCGTCGAGGTGCCGCATTCGGCGCGGTGCTCGCCGCATTCGACTCAGGGATCGGTACAGGATCGACGACGATGGGTTGGGTGATTCAGCACTACGCGTTCCGATCCGCATTCGGCGTTGCGGCGGTACTGTCGGCATTCGCGCTCCCGTATTTCCTCATCATCGATCGGCGCTTTCCTGAAACGTCGACCGATTGAATCCCTAATCGCTAATCACTGATCCCGAATCCCTGATCCTCGAATCCCTGATCCTCGAATCCCTGATCCTCGAATCCCTGATCCTCTGAATCCCCGAATCGAGTGTGTGATTTAAGGATTTGCGGATTCTGCGGTTCAAGGATTCGGATTCAAGGATTCGGGATTCGGGATTCAGGGATTCGGGATACAAGGATCAGTGATTCGGGATCAGTGATTCGGGATCAGTGATTGGGGATGAGCGATTCAGAATCCTACTCTCATTCCAACATCGATGCGCCGCGCGGGCATCGCGGCGGTAGGTTCGCCGAAGAACGGCGACGTCATGACGCCCGAGTAACCGATCGGATTCACGTGATTGAGCAGGTTCTGCATCGACACGTAGAGCTCGAAACGGACGCGTTTATCCTCTGCTCCGCCGCCGCCGATTGCGTTCAGCATGTCGCCGGCGCCGCCAACCGCGCCGACCCGTTGAATGACGACCGTGGGGCCGCCTCCCATGCCCCCACCCGCCTGACGGGTTCCGAAGCCGAATGCGTAGCTCACGCGTCCCCCCACGTCCCACATGCCCTTGGTCGTCGCGGTATTCCGGCTGATGCCTGCGGGACGATCGTTGAACACGGTGTCGCCGTTGTCATCGTGGCCGGTCGTGATGTTGTAAGGCGTGCCCGTTCGAGCCGTCGCGGTCAGCCCCAGCCTGATGTTCTTGCGAACCGTTGTGTTGATGATGCCGCTGAAGATGTGATGGGGAATGCCGGCGGCAGGGCCCCACTCACCGGCAAGCGTGTAGCTGTCAGCCGGGAGGCTGAATGGGCCGTCCGCATCGTTCTCCTGCCGAAGCCACGAGTAGTTCGCAAACAGCAGCGTACGGCGGTTCGGAATATTGAGATTCAGCCCCGCGTTGAACGAGCTGCCGCCCATGCGGGCGGTGGACTCGACCTCGGTGACGTTGCCGAGCGTCGGATCTGGCCGCGCGCCATCAGCTCTCGGCGCGTTGACGTTGCGCCCCCGGAACCTGTCGGTGCCGGCGCTGTGACCGGCGCTGATGTTCGCGTTCAGCGTGGGCGTCAGCTGCTGACTGAAGCCGATGTTGACCATCTTCCGCAACGGCTGGACGAGACTCGAGGCCAGCGCGTACTTGCTGGGAGGCAGGATCTCCTGACTGGAATCCCCGCCGAATGGATTCGGGTACCCGGGATTCCTGATCACCATGTCGCGCTGGTGATTGCCGTCGACCCGCAGGGTCTGCTCGAACGTTCCCGCATCGAGCCAGTCATAGAAGATTCCCGCTCCGCCGCGGATTGTGGTCTTCCCGCTCTTGAAGGGCGACCACGTGAAGCCGATTCGCGGCGCCAGATTCGAGTGATCGTCGAGATGGGTCTGCAATTCTTCCCGTAGCCCTCCGCTCAGCGTGAGGTTCTTGCGCACGCGCCAGTCGTCCTGCACGAAGACCCCCCCTTGCCACATCGAGTACTCGACGCGCGGATCCCCCGCGCGTCGCGAAAACGTCGTGGGTTGGCCGGCTTCAAAGTCTGCCAGGCTGGCAAAGGTAAAAGTCCCGAGGTAGTTCGAACGACTGTCGGTCCTATACGATCCACCTTCGACCAGCATCCCGGCCCGTACCGCATGCTTGCCCTTGGCCCAATCGACGTTGGTCGCCCACTCCACCTCAGTGCTTCGTCGCCCCCCCGCCTGCTGGGCTCCGCCAGCGGTAAATGCGTCCAGGACGCTCACCGTCGGTAGTTCGTAGGCGGAATCGGCACTGTTCGACTGCCAGCGCAGCTGCATCCGTGACTCGGCAAAGACGTTCTTGCTGACCGATCCGCTTTCAGCCAGCCTGAGCATGCGGTCGTCAGTATTGCGCCCGTAGCCTCGCTCGGTCAGATCGAAGCCGCCGACTCCAAGATTCTTCTGTTCGTCCACGTTTCGCTGGAACGTCAAGCGAAGCGTGTGGGCTTTCGTCAGCGCATGATCGATCCGTCCGTTGAAGTTGACCCGGTCGGATGGGCGCCGCACGTTGGCATTGACGGTCCCATCCGGTCCGGCGGCGTAGATGCTGGCCGAGTCGTAAAGCGAGGCACCGCCAGCGGACAACGAGAACGATGTGCGCGCCTTCAGCAAAGTGCCGCTGAGATTGAATCCGTACTGTTGCGTCTGTTCAGGCCCTTTTTCGTCCACGAACGCGTTACGCGCGTTCATGGAGTCGTCACGGAACGTGAAATCAAGGCTCCCGCGCAGCGGGCCAAGGCCGGGCTGCGTGGTGATGTCAACGAAGACCATGCCGCCGCCGTGGTTCTCCGCGGCAAACATGTCTCGCGAGAAACGGATCGAACGGATTTGCGACTTCGGCGGCAGGCGGCCGCCGCGAAATCCATCGACGCGAAGCGTCGCGCCCGGGCCGGCCATTTCCTTCAATACGCTTTCCATTTCATCGGGGTCGTCGGGCAGCGCGTCGATCTGATCCTTGGAGAGCACGGTATCGAACCGATCGTTGTTTGGATCGGATGCCGCCACGGTTGGATCCCGGCCGACCGACACGGATTGAGCAAGTGTCTGAATCGGGAGCGTCACATCGCGCTTCGTCTCCCCAACCCGCAGACGCACGTCGGTCAACGTCCTCGTCTCGAATCCTGCAAAGCTCACATTCACCGTGTAGCGTCCCGGTTGCAGACCGGTGACGACGGCAATCCCCTGCCCATCCGACGTGACGGCCTGGGCGGCCGCGGCTTGTGCCTCCGACGCAGCCACCTGCACGACCGCGCCCGGAATCACGGCGCCGCTGGGGTCGTGGACGACGACACGGAGAGTCGCCGAAGCCGGTCGCTGCGCGGCATATGCCGGCGAGGCAAACCCCAGAACGCTCGAGGCGATGATGCACGCGGACAGAAGGCTGACGGACTTCACGTATCTACCGCTCCCTTCAGTGCTCGGACTCGAACTTCTTCGCATCGATTTTTGGATTGACCTTGACCTTGCTGATCGTCCACTCCTCGGTGATCGTCCCGGCGGTCGCCTTGCGCAGCACGTGGGGGAACTTGATTCCATCCTCGTCGCGCCAGTCATCGAAGAAAATGGCGTACTCGACCATTACCGGCGCCTGTTTCTCCATCTGTTCGATCTGCTTGCTCGCATCCGCCTCGACTTTCTTTTGCTCCTCTGCGCTCATCTGTCTCGACTGGCTCTGCGTCGTCTGCGATCCTTCAACGCCCGGCCGCTGCGCACTGACAGTCACGGTTCGTGATTGAGGCCCCTGGTAGGTGAGCATCAGAGGGAGATGCGTCTTTTCGTCGATGAAGAGGCGTGCCGCGAAGCCGTCAGTGTTCCTCGCGTCCACCACCAATGCTTTGCCGTCCGGCGACTCGGCTTCGCCGGCGTATGTGTACTGAACGCCGAGCGACGGATGCGCCATTGCGAACCAGCCGAGCATCAGCCGGCTGATTTCGTGTCGTGCCGAGCGAACGACCTGCTTGTCGAGTTGTGCCTGTTGCTCTGGCGTCGGCTTCTCTCCGTTGCCGCCAAACGCCGCGCCCCCGGGTCCCGGCCCACCCATGCGAATCATCATTCCGCCGCCGGGTGCGCCCATCGCGCCATTTCCTTTGAGCGCATGTTCGCCGTTGAATCCCATCGTGCTCGCCATGCTGACCATCGGACTGTTCGATGTCTCAGCACGCAGGTACTTGTCGGGCAAGTCCACGAGCAATTCGAGGTCGCTCGTGATTTGAAAGTTGCCGACGTTGCGCTGAGCGGCCGCCTGAACGCTGAGCGAGGTGAGCGCGTCTAGCTTCTGTGCGCCGATGGCCTTTCGGGTGCCGGCGAGCACGTCCGCAGCCTTCGCGTCTGGTTGAGCGACGGCATGTGCGCTGAGACTCAGCACGATGACGGTGGCCAAAGCGCCAGCTCCCAAGATCAGGTTGCGCATGTCTGAACCCTCTTCAAATGGGGAGAACGTGTCTCCCTGGTGGAACGGTTGATGAGACGAACGATGATCGCGGCTGGATGGGGCGGTATGGTTAAGGCTGCGCAAAGAGATTGTTAAGGACGTAAAACCTCGCGCGGCCGCACGTCGTCGGTGCAAATGCGCGTGCTAGACTGCCCTCATGCGGGGTCGATTCCGGCTGCCGATGTTTGTCGTCGCGGTAGCTTTGCTGGGCCTGATCGCGCTTCTGGCGACGCTGCAGTACAAGTGGCTCGGCCGGATCAGCGACGCGGAACGCGATCACATGCGCGCGACGCTGAACACTCGTGCGTCGGACTTCGCCCAGGACTTTGACGGAGAGTTGACCCGCGCCTACCTGCTTTTCCAGGTCGATCCGCAGGCATCTGGCAGCCTCGAGTCCCGCCTCGCCGTTCGCTACGACCGCTGGCAGGCCACCGCGAGATACCCTCGATTGATCAAGGACATCTACAGCGTCGGACCGGAGCCCGGGGCCGCGCCGCAACGCTTCAACCCCGCGACGCACACCCTCGAGACCACAGTCTGGCCCAACGCACTCAACCCAATCCACGAGAGGCTGACGAGCGCACCCGCGCCGACGAACACGCCCGCCGGTTTCGTATTACGGCAGATGCCGCCGCCGATCTGGGACAACATCCCGGCGCTGCTCATCCCGATGCCGGTGTTCGTGTTCAACGAGGACGAGCGCCGCGCCCACGTGCGCTTGTCACCGGGGCTGTCGTATGTCGTCGTGTTAATGGATCGGGACTACATCACGAACGAGATGCTGCCGGCGCTGGCACAGCAGCACTTCCGCCAGACGGGCGACGGCTTTGACTACGAGCTGGCGGTCGTCAGCACGTCGACGAGCGGCGTCATCTATCACTCGACCAGCGCATTCAGCCCACCGGCCGACGCGACCGTTGATGCGTCGCGCGATCTGTTTCAAGTTCGAATGCAGGACTTTGGCGCGATCGTGTCCGAGGTTCGCCGGTTTACGTCGACGTTTACCGCGGGACCGCTCCAGGGAACGGGGACGTCGACGACGCTGAGCGAGCAGATCATTCTGCCGCCGGGCGCGGATCGAACGGTGACCGTGCCGGGCGGCGGACCGGTTTCCATCTTCGTTCAGCAGAACGGACCACTGAGTACTACAACGGCGGCAGGCGCGTCCCGCCTGACCACGATGGCGTCGCCGCGCTGGCGACTGCTGGTGCAGCATCCGTCGGGTTCGCTCGAGGCTGCCGTGAACTCCGCGCGGCGGCGTAACCTGATCGTCAGTTCGAGCATCCTTTCCGTGCTCGGCGCGAGCATCGGGCTGCTGGTCCTGTCGACGAGGCGGGCACAGGAACTGGCGCGGCAGCAAATGGAGTTCGTCGCCGCCGTCTCACATGAGCTGCGAACGCCGCTCGCCGTCATTCGCTCTGCCGGTGAAAACCTCGCCGATGGCGTCGTCAGAGACGACGGCGAAATTCGCAAGTACGGCGACCTGGTTCGCAATGAGGGCCGACGCCTCACGGACATGGTCGAGCAGATTCTCGAGTTCGCCGGCATTGATTCCGGCCAGCGTGCGTTTGCCCTGACCCCGGTGGCGATCGCGCCGATGCTGCACGACATCATCGACTCGCGCCACGCGCTGCTGGACTCGGCCGGCATTCGGGTCGAGTACGACATTGCCGACCGGTTGCCCCCGGTGCTGGGCGACGAGACCGCCCTCCGTCGCGTGTTCGAGAATCTCGTTGCCAACGCCGTCAAGTATGGAGAGGCCGGCCGATGGCTGGGCATTCGCGCCCGCCTCGCAGGGCGTGAGGTTCACGTGACCGTTGCCGATCGCGGCATCGGCATCAATGCCGCGGAGCAGTCACGTATCTTCGAACCTTTCTATCGGGCACCCGACGTCATCGCGGCACGCATCCAGGGGACAGGGCTTGGCCTCAGCCTCGTGCAGCGAATCGTGCGTGCGCACGGCGGCAACATCAGCGTGCAGAGCGAGCCCGGCGCCGGCAGCGAATTCACCGTCACGTTACCGGCAGCCAGCGAAGAACCGATCGGCCGCGCCACATTGTCGGAGGCGCCCGGCCACGGATCACACGCGTGAAGCGGCTGCTTCTGATTGAGGACGAGCCCGGTCTGGTGCTGACCCTTCGCGATCGGCTCACCCGCGAAGGCTATGCCATCGAAACGAGCGTTGATGGAGAAAGCGGGCTCGAACGCGCGTCGCGCGAAGCGTTCGACCTCGTCCTGCTCGATGTGATGCTGCCGCGAATGAACGGGTTCGACGTGCTGCGTGAGCTGCGGAAGCGCGGAACCGAGACGCCGGTGATCATGCTGACCGCGAAGGGCCAGGTGGTCGACAAGGTCGTCGGCCTGAAGCTGGGCGCCGACGACTACGTCACCAAGCCGTTCGAGATGGTCGAGCTGTTAGCGCGGATCGAGGCGAAGCTGCGTCGCGCACCCGTGGTGTCGCATCCGACCGGCGGTTATCAGTTCGACGACGTGCGAATCGATTTCAGGCGGGCGGAAGTGACGAAGGACGGTGCGCCGCTCGAGCTTTCAGCGCGCGAGTTTCAGCTGCTCAAGTATTTCATCGAGCACCGGGGCGCGACACTGACCCGTGAGGAGTTGCTGAACGAAGTGTGGGGCTACAACGCGATGCCGTCAACGAGGACCGTCGACGTGCACGTCGCCTGGCTCCGGCAGAAAATCGAACCGAACCCGCGACATCCGCAGTACATCCTCACCATCCACGGCATGGGGTATAAGTTTGCGGGCTAAAGACCATTGCAGCCTCTTCAATCAGCAATCAGCAATCGGCGTCATCCCCTGAGCGGCACGATCTCGACTTCGGCCTTGCCGTTCGCAATGCGCAAGATCCCGACTGACGGTTGAATATCAAACCGCCGTGGCCCCGCCGCACCGGGATTGACGACCAGTCGATTTCCTTCGCGGTGCACGAGCGGGCGATGCGTGTGGCCGAAGACGATGATGTCGGCGGCGTAGCGTGCCAGCAGCTTGGCCGGTACCGGGCTGCCGAGCTCGTGGCCGTGGCTGACGTGGAGTGAAAGCCCGCCGGCGTCGATGGTGACTGCGTCGGGCAGTAAGCCGTCCATGGGATCGACGTTTCCGCAAACCGCGAGAACCGGTGCGATCACGCTCAACGCATCGAGAATCGGACGCCCGCCGACGTCGCCCGCGTGCAGGATCTGCGAAACTCCCGACAGGGCTTCGAACAGGCCGTTGCGAATCAGCCCGTGCGTATCCGAGACGAGGCCGATTATGATGGCGTGTTCCTGATGCGCATCTGCGACGCTCATTGTCACTTCTTTTCCAGCCGGTTCCTCGAGCTGCTGACCGCGGGGCTGCCCGGCTTCCCGGAGGCTGGCCGCTCCGCCGAAGTATCGCACCGTCTTGGCTGGCAGGATCCCGGTACGGCGGAGGATCTCGCCGACCGCTGGGTTGCCGAGCTGGACGCCCACCAGGTGTCTCGCGCCGCGATCATCGCCAGCATTGCCGGCGACGAAGCGTCAGTTGCGACCGCGGTGGCCCGCCACCCATCCCGATTCGTCGGCTTCTTCATGTTCAATCCATCCGCGGGTGAGATCTCGTCTCGCCTCTCGCGCGCGCTTGGTGAACAGCGTCTACGCGGCATTTGCCTCTTTCCCGCGATGCACGCCTACAAATTGGACGACGAGCGAGTGCGAGAGGTCTTTGCCGCGGCGGCTCAACACAAGGCGGTGGTGTTCGCGCACTGCGGCGTGCTGACGGTGGGCGTACGAAAGAAGCTTGGGCTGCCATCGCCCTTCGACCTTCGTCTGGGCGATCCGCTCGCGTTGTCCGCGGTTGCCGCGCGCTTTCCCGCCGTGCCGGTCATCGTTCCGCATTTCGGCGCGGGCATGTGGCGCGAAGCCCTGATGGCTGCCGATCAGTGCGGCAACATCCATCTCGACTCGTCGAGCTCGAACGGCTGGATCAAGTACTATCCGGGGTTGACGCTTGAGGACGTGCTGCGACGATCGCTGATGGTTGCTGGCCCGGACCGCATTCTCTTCGGGACCGACTCATCGTTCTTCCCACGCGGATGGCAGAAACCGATTTTTGACGCTCAAGAAGCGTCGCTTCGAGCGATTGGTGTGACCGACGAGGACCGACAGAAGATTCTCGGCCGCAACTTCGAGAGGCTGTTCCCGCCGGAATAGTTGATGCCGGACTCTGACGCAGAGCCGCTGGCGCCGGGCTCCAACGCGGCGCACAGCGGCGCGCGACGAGTGTAGGAGTGCTCAATTGAACGCCAAGCAAATCATCACCTTCGTTCTTCTGTTTACTCCCTCAGCGCTTGCTGTTCGCCCGATAACTCAGCCGGAGCCGGCCGATCTCGTTGTCACGAACGGTAAGGTGGTCACCGTCGATGACGCACTTCCGGAGGCGCAGGCGGTGGCGGTGCGTGGCGATCGGATCCTCGCGCTCGGCAGCGTGTCCGACGTGCGGCGGTACGTTGGCCCGTCCACCCACATCATCGACGTTCAGGGTCAACTGGTCATTCCCGGATTGATCGAAGGCCACGGCCACTTTACCGGCGTCGGCGAGGCGCAACTCAACCTCAAGCTGATGCCGACGACGAGCTGGGATCAGATCGTCGCGATGGTCGCTGACGCGGCGAAGACGGCCAAACCTGGTGAGTGGATCATCGGCCGCGGCTGGCACCAGGAGAAATGGACGTCGCGGCCGAACCCGAACGTCGAGGGATTTCCGACCCACGCGTCGCTCGACGCGGTGTCGCCGAACAACCCGGTGCTCCTGACGCACGCGAGCGGTCATGCCAGCTTCGTCAACGCCAAGGCGATGGAGATTTCCGACATCAATCGGTCCACGCCGAACCCGCCGGGCGGGGAAATCCTGAAGGACGCATCGGGGAACCCGACGGGTCTGCTGAGAGAAACGGCCGCTGGCCTCGTCCACACGGGTCGCGGTGATCCCTCCCGCGCCCGAAAGGCACTGGAGCTGGCGTCGCAGGAAGCGCTGTCGAAGGGCGTCACGTCGTTTCAGGACGCCGGTTCGTCGTTTGCCACCATCGATCTGATGAAGCAGATGATCGACCAAGGTCAGATTGGCGTGCGGCTGTGGGTCATGGTTCGCGAAGGCAACGAGCGCGAGGCGCCGCTGCTGGCACAGTACCGGACCATCGATTATGGAAAGAGCCATCTGACCGTGCGCGCGATCAAGCGGCAGATCGATGGCGCGCTCGGATCGCGCGGCGCGTGGCTGCTCGAGCCTTACAGCGACAAGCCGGACAGCGCCGGCTTGAACACCACCAGCGTTGCCGACATCACCGAGACTGCCCGCCTGGCGATGGCGAACGATTACCAGCTCTGCGTGCACGCGATCGGCGATCGCGCCAATCGCGAGACGCTGAACATCTTCGAGCAGGCATTCAGGGCGAACCCTTCGAAACGCGATCTGCGGTGGCGGATCGAACACGCGCAGCATTTATCGGCGCAGGACATTTCCAGGTTCGGTCAGCTTGGCGTGATCGCGTCGATGCAGGGGATCCATTGCACCTCGGACGCTCCGTATGTGCTCGAGCGTCTCGGCGCCAAACGCGCCGAGGAGGGGGCCTACGTCTGGCAGAAGCTGCTGAAGAGCGGCGCCGTCGTCAGCAACGGAACCGACGCGCCGGTCGAAGACATGAATCCGATCGCCAACTACTACGCTACCGTCAGCCGCAAGACGAAGGACGGGAAGGTGTTCTATCCCGATCAGAGGATGAGCCGAATGGAGGCGTTGAAATCGTACACGTTCAACGCCGCCTACGCCGCGTTCGAAGAAGGATCGCGCGGATCGCTGAAGGCGGGAAAGCTGGCGGACATGACCGTGCTGTCGAAGGACATCACGACGATTCCCGAGGATGAGATCCCGACCGTGCACGTGAGCTACACGATCGTGGGTGGAAAGGTGCTCTACGAAAAGTAAGAAGTAAAAAGTTAAAAGTAACTGTTTAACTTCTAACTTTTTACTTTATCTAGCGCCGACCGCCTTGCTGCGGCGCATCACCGGTTCCTGCTGTTGCGGCATGTGGCGGCGAAACTGATCGAAGAATCGGCTGGACGCACGGTGGAAACGATCGCTCAGCTGGCGGCCAGCTTCACCGGGAACCGGACCGAGCCGGTTCCACGATGCCTGCGCGGCGCGAACGTCCTCGGCCATCGCCCGCCACTTGGTTTCTTCGCCGGCGCGTCCGCCAATCGTATTCGCCGCCAGGGCCTCGCGAAGCATGGCAGCGAGTGCCTGAGATGAATTCGGGGGGGTTGCGGCGACGTCGTTGAGGAACCCTTCGACACGCTCGCACAGCTTGACCATCTTCTGGCGATTCGACTCGACGTCAAGCTCGGTGCCCTTGAAAACCTCGGGGTAGCCGGCCAGCAGCCGCTCGAGCGCCGCCATGAATCGTCCGCTCAGCGGATCGGCGCCATGACGCACGACGGGTGTTGATTGATTCCAACGGTTTCGAAGCGAGCGGACGCGCTCGAGTACGGCGGTGTTCTCCATCGCGAGCGGCGGGGGCGGAGCGATGTCGACGGCAACCTCTGGTGCGTGCGTTTCGGCGGCGTCGCTTCGCTCGACCGGCGCCAGCGATTCCAGCTCGGCGACGAGCGCTTCACGATCGGCCTGCTTCGCTTCGAGTTCGATTTGATCCCGGCGCTTGTAGCGATCGAAGAACGCATCGCACGCGGCGCGGAACCGCTGCCACAAGGCTTCGGATCGGCTCCGTCGGACCGGGCCGATGGCTTTCCATTCCACCTGAAGCCGCCGGATCTCCGCGGCCGATCGCTCCCATTCCAGTGAGGTGGCGAGCTGCTCGGCGCGGACGCAGAGCGCTTCTTTCTTCGTCTGGTTCGTCGCCCAGATTTCCTTGCGCTGAGCGAGGTCGGAGTTGCGCCGCGTGAAAAAGGTGTCGCAGGCCTCCCGGAAGCGCTTCCACGTCGTCCGGGTTTCCTGCCGCGGCACCGGGCCGACCGCTTGCCACTCGCTTTGCAGCTTCTTGAGCTCTTCGGCCGTCTTGATCCAGTCGGTGGAGTGCGCCAGGGCCTCCGCACGCTCGATCAGCGTCAGCTTCTGCGCCAGGTTCGACTTCCGCTCCTCGCCGCGCAGCGCGAAGAACTCCCGCGCCTTGGCCTGAATCGGATCGGCTGCCTGGCGATACCGGTGCCAGAGCGCCTGCGCCTGCGCGCGTGGCGCTTCGGCGGCCTGCTTCCAGCGCTCCTGGATATCATGAAGTTCCCGTGCGGCCTTCTCCACGTCCTGCGGCTTCACGCCTTCCGGCGTGTTGAATCCGTACTTCGCCGCCAGCGCCTCAGTTCGCGCGATGAGCTCCTCCTGCACCGCCGCGTTGGCGAATCGTTTCCACTCGTCCATTTCGCGCAATTCGTGGAGCTTCGGGGCGACCGTCGCCTGAGCGGCCCGCAGCCGTTCGACCAGCGCATGTTGCTCGCGTTCGGGAAGCGCCGGCGGCGCGTCGACTGCGGTCCGGAGATCGCGCGCGAGCCGATCGACTTCGCGAAGCGTGAGATCCTCGGCGGCCGCGCGAATCGTGGCCCGCTCAATCAGCTGCTCGACGCGCTGTGCGTGCTGACGCAATGTGCGCTCGGCGGCGGCACGGTGCTCCTCGGCGCGCAGCCGTACTCGCGCGTCGGCGGCAGCGAAACGTTCCGCCACTGCTGGATCGAGCCCGTCAGCCCTCGGCTGAAGCGTCGCCCACTCGGAGCGAACCGCCTCCCACTGATTCGGTTCGAGATGCTCCTCGGACGACAGGCGTTCGGCGTCCACTGAGAGCGTCTCGAGGCGGGCGAGTATCTCGGCCGCATGTTGATGATTGCGATGCCGTTCTTCGGCGCGCCGGCACGCCTCCTCGAATCGATCGCGAATCCGCGCGTCTTCGACTTCTTGGGTCGACGGTCCGGGCAACCCTTCCCACTCGCCCCGTGCCTTTTCGATCTCTTCGATCGCGTGTGCCGCGTGGGTGCTTTCCAGCCGCTCGCAGAGCCCCTCACGCGCGCGCCGCGCGGCGCGATCGCGCTCGGCGGTCTCGCGTCGTTCCGATTCCTCGCGCTCGAAGGTCGCGATGGCGGTCTGGGCCGACTCCACCAGCGCGCCAAAACGCGCCGTCGTCTCTTGATCGATTTCGAACACAGGGTTTGAAGACATATCCCGCCACTCTGCTTCGGCGCGTGTGAGCTCGGTCGCGGCGCCGGCCATGAAAGGCGCCGCGGCGATGTTTTCAATGGATGCGAGGATTCTTGCCAGGTTCTGCTGCCAGCTTTCGAACGCGGCCTTCCGCGCGGCCTCCGCTTCGTCCATCTGTTGGAGAAGCGTCCGGGCGCGCCTCACCACGGCCTTGCTCTTTGCTCGGTTCACGAGCGTGTCGAGCGTCTCGCGCGCATCAACCGGCGCGGAATCGACAACCTTGTCAAGCGCGGCCACGCCGGCGTCCTTGTGCTCAGTCTTGAGTGCGACGTTCAGCAGCTCCGCGGGATCCGCCAGTCGCGTCGCCGCTTCGAGCGCGGTCTGCGGGTCGTCTGCGTGCCGCGCGATGCTACCGAGGGCCTTGACGTCCTCCACGCGCGCAAGCGCTGCCGCGCGCACGGTTGCGTGAGGGGAAGACTTGGCGATCGTGGAAAACTGGCGAGAATCGTCGAGGCCTTCCAGCGCCTGCGCGGCGTCGGCATCGCTGCCGGCCGGAGCGATGGCAATCGCGACCAGCCGCTCCGTGATTCGCCGGCGAAGATCGGCATCCGGCTCGACGCGCGCTAAACCAGCGAGGAACGACGTATCCGCCACTCGTTCGATCGCAACTGTGCGAACCCGAACATCTTCATCCGATGCCGCCAACTCCTCGATCGTCCCCTTGTGCGCGGCGTCCCCTGGAATCTCGCTGACCGCGGCGGCACGGACTGCGGGGTCGCTGTGCTTCCATCTGGGCTGGGGTTTGAATCGGTCGAGGAAAGACATCGGGAGCCTTGCAGTCCACGAATCACGAAGGGCAAATTACGCAACCGGTAATTCGCCCTTGGTGACCCGGGACTCGATTAACCGCTCGATTCTTGAGTGAGCCACTCGGCGATCTGTTCCCGCGACAGCCGGTGATCGTCGTTCAGATGCACGATCATCGCCGCCAGCGGCAGCCGCTTCGAGCAGCCCTGCGGACACTTTTTGGTCATCTCGTCCAGGCACCGAAACAACCGTTCGAGATGATCCGGAATCAGCTTTCCATGGTCGCGCGGGAGGTGATAGACGCCTTCGTAGACCGCGCCCAGGGCACACGAGCCGCCCTTTTCGTCGAAATAGCTGCCGAAGCACTGCGGACCGCGGCTCGCGCCGGCTCGGATGTAGTCTGCAAGCTCGCGCTGTTCGCGCTGGAGTTCGGTCGCCATAGCGAATCTCCTCCGGCCCGACTCGTGCGGGCCACACAAATGCGATTTACGTGCCGGACCATCATTGTAGTACAGCCACAGCATTGACGGCTCTATCCGTGCGGTCCTAACATTTCAGATCCATCGAGTTGAATTGCCGCCCCATGGAGTCGTATGACAGTGCTCTCTCATCGTCGCCTTTTTGCGGTCTTTTTGTCGGCGTTTCTGGGTTGGACCGCCGTCGTTGAGGGGCGGATAGCCGTTCCTGGCGGGCCGGAATCGCCCCAATCGAAGGCTCAGCCGCCCCAGACCAAAGCGGTCCAGGTGCCGCCGCTTCAGCCGTCCCTCGACCCCGCACCGGGGAACTCCGTGGTCGTCATGTCCACGTCCCTTGGCGACATCACCCTCGAGCTCTTCAAAGACAAGGCCCCGGTCTCGGTCGAAAACTTCCTGCGGTACGCGAACGACGGGTTCTACAACGACACGGTGTTTCACCGGGTCAGAAAAGGATTCATGATCCAGGGAGGCGGATTCACCGCGACGCTCGTCGAGAAGCCGACGCGCCCGCCGATCTTGAATGAGGCGACCAACGGGTTGAACAACGTGCGCGGCACCATCGCGATGGCCCGGCGCCAAGCCCTTCGTAGCGCAACCGCGCAGTTTTACATCAACGTCGTTGACAATCGCGCGCTCGATCACAGGGGGTTCTCGCCGGATGAATTCGGGTACGCCGTGTTCGGCCGCGTTCTCTCAGGCATGGAGATTGCCGACCGCATCTCGGCCGTGCCCACCACCACCAAAGGAGACGGCATGGACGACGTGCCGATCGAGCCGGTCGTCATCAAAGGTGTCCGGGTTGTGAAATAGTCCCGAGTCCCTCAATCGTCAATCAGCAGTCGTAACCATCGGCAATCGGCAATCAAAAACCAGCAATCGTTGTGTCTCCCCTCGCCATCATCTTCCTGACCCTGTTCGTGAACCTGGTGGGCTTCGGGATCATCATCCCGCTGTTGCCGTTCTACGCGCAGACGTTCGGCGCGTCGCCGCTCGCGATCGGTCTCCTGTTCGCGTCGTTTTCTCTCAGTCAGTTGATCGCGTCGCCGGTGCTCGGCGATCTGTCCGACCGATGGGGCCGACGGCCGGTGCTGATCTTCAGCCTGCTGGGAACCGTCGTGAGTTTTGCGATGCTCGCGGTCGCCAACAGCTTGTTCATGCTCTTTGCCGCGCGCATTGTCGACGGCCTCTCGGGTGGAAACATCACGACCGCACGCGCCTACATTGCCGACATCACGACGGAGGAAAACCGTGCGAAGGCCTTCGGTGTCCTTGGCGCGGCCTTCGGTCTCGGCTTCATCGTCGGACCAGGTCTCGGCGCCGCGTTTTCCCATATCAGTTACACGGCGCCGATCTGGGCGGCGGCGATTATCACCATTGTGGCGACCGCGCTTGCCTACTTCTGGCTGCCCGAAACCGTGCATCGTGCCCATGCTGGCGGACGAGCTCCGTGGCTGGCCGTCGCCGAGGCGTGGCATCTGCCGCAGTTGCAGGCGCTCTTCACCATCGACTTTATCTACTGGGCCGCGTTTGCCGTGTATCAGACGACCTTCGCGCTGTTCGGGGCGCGACGGTTTGGATTCGACGCCGCGCACACCGGGTATCTCCTGAGCGCGTTCGGCTTTCTCGGTGTCGTGGTCCAGGGCGGAATGGTCGGACCTGTGGTCAAGGCGCTTGGTGAGCGACGCACGCTCGCCATCGGTCTCGCCTGCGCGGCGATCGGGTGGGGAGGAAGCGCGCTGACCTATTCGTTGCCGGTGTTCGTCGCAATGCTGGTTCCGGGCGCTATCGGCATCGGGTTGTGCAACGCGACGCTGAGTGCTCTGATCAGCAAGTCGGCGCCGCCGCGCGAGCAGGGTCGAGTGCAGGGCGCCGCCGGTGCGCTCGAGAGCCTGGGACGGACGCTTGGTCCGGTCTGGGGCAATGGCACGCTGCAGAGATTCGGTGAGGGAACTGCTTACGGCTCCGCCGCGATCGCGCTCATCGGCGCCGCCGCGCTGACGATGGCGGTTCAGCAACCCGCGATTCGGATAACAGAGGAAATGGAAGGAGCGGAGGATTCCTCACTGTGAGAACACTCCGTTGACTCCGTCCGCTCTGGTTTCTCTCGGCGCGGCTATGGTCGCGCCGCCAACTCCCGCTCCAATCGCGTGACGAGGTCGTCGAGCTGTTCGATAACAGCTCGGACGGTGTCCGGTTGAGCGAGATCGACCCCTGCCTTCTTCAACTGCTCCATCGGATAGTCGTTGCCGCCCGAACGGAGCAGTGTGAGGTAGCGATCGCGGGCGGCGGCGTCTCCGGCCATGATTTCGTGCGCCAGGCGCGCAGCCGACGCGAAGCAGGTGGCGTACTGGTAGACGTAGTACGGCGAGTTGAAGAAGTGCGGGATGCGCGCCCAGGTGATGCCGGTGAGCGGATTCATGTCGACCGCATCGCCGTAATAGTCCTTCAGCAGGGTCGTGTAGGTGTCGGTCAGAATCTCTGACGTGATCGGCTGATCCTCCTCAGCCAGCCGATGCGCACGGAGCTCGTAGTCGGCGAACATGACCTGCGTGAAGAACGTCCCCGTGATGTTGTCGATCGCGTGCTGGAGCAGGACGATGCGTTCGTCAGGATCGCTGGAGCGCTTCAGCATGAACTCGAGCAGCAGCGCCTCGCTCAACGTCGACGGCACTTCGGCGACGAAGATCGTGTAGCTCGAGTAAACGAATGGCTGCGCCTCGTGCGACAGGATGGTGTGCATCGAGTGCCCCATCTCGTGCGCGAGCGTGAACACATCGTCGAGGGTGTCGGTGTAGTTCAGCAGCATGTACGGATGGGTGCCGTACACTGGCGCTGAGTACGCACCCGAGCGTTTACCTTCGTTCTCGTAGACGTCGATCCAACGGCCGCCAAATCCCTCCCGCATCCGCGCCTGATATGTCGTACCGAGTGGTGCGACGGCGGTCACGATCCAATCGAGGACGTCATCGTACGGATACTTCTTGTCGAACGTCACGAGCGGGATAGAGAAGTCGTAGACCTGGTAGCTCGGCACGCCGAGCGCCTTCCGGCGCAGGCGATGGTAGCGCCTGAGCGGCTCGACCCCCGCTCTCGTGGTGGCGATCAGGTTTTCGACAACCGACGTCGGAATGTTGTCGCCGTGCAGCGCGGCTTCGAGCGTGCTGGAGTAGCCTCGCGCGCGAGCCTGGAACCAGTCGCGCTGACACACGCCGTTGTAGAGCGATGCGTACGTGTTGAGCGAGCCGCGGTAGGTCTCATGCAGCGCTCGGAACGCGGCCTCGCGATCCGACTGCTCTCTTCGCGTAGCCAGCAGCGCGCGGTACTGGCCATATGACACGGTGACCTGTTCCCCGGTCGACAACGCGATCGTTGGGAACTTTGCATCCGCCGTCGACAACGCCCAATACGCGTCGTTCGGCGCGGCTGCCAGCCGGCTCGACAGCGACATCAGCTTCTCGCCCGCTTCGTCGAGGACGTGTTCCTGCTGCCGATACAGGTTCTCGATCGCAAACCGGTAGAGACGCAGCGGCTCGGATGCGTTCATCCAGCCGCGCACGGTTTCCAGTGGAATCGAGAGCAGTTCCGGATTGAACCAGGATTCCGCCTGCGATAACCGCGCGAACAGAATCTGCACCTGCTGACGCTTGGCGTTGACGGCGTTGTCGCGCTGGTCCTCGTCGTACTGAAGCGACGGGTAATACCAGACTCGATACGCGAGTTGGCCGAGCTGCTCCGAGAGGCGAAAAGCCCGAAGCAAGGGCTCCGCTCCACCCGAAAGGCTGCCCTTCAACTCGGCGTACTTCGCAATTCCGGCTTCGAGTTCCTTGTAGCCGGCTTCCCACATCTCCCAATTCGGGAAGATGTCCGCCAGACTCCATTTGAATCGATCCGGTATTTCGTCCCGGCGCCGGCTGCCGAGTTGGGGCGGTTCCGGGGTGGCAACGTCAGATGGACTGGAAGCGTGAAACAGGCGCATCTCTTCACTATACCTACAACTTTGAGGGTTTTTCACGGTTCGCTCAGGACTTCCGAAGCTCGGCCGCTCTATCGTGGAAAACAACACGGGAGAATTCCGGCAAAGCCGGTTGGAGCAGCCTCATGTGTCGAACGTCTCGAACGCTCGCTTTCGTGGTCTTGGTGATGGGGTCCGCCACTGCCGCCAGCGCCCAGACGGTTCCCGCGTCGTTCAAGGACATGCAGTTCCTGGTCGGGCCAGGCAATCGCGTGACCGTCGTCGATTCGGCCGGGGCTGAAATTACCGGCCGCATTGCCGAGCTCGACGCGTCACGACTATCGATTCAGACGCCGGCCGGGCCGCGCAGCTTCTCCCAGGACGATGTCGTGGTGGTCCGGCAGCGGCGGTCTGATCCGCTCAAGAATGGGCTGATGATCGGCGCCGCGATCGGCGCCGGGCTTGGGCTCGTGGCCGAGATCAGTTGCGGAGGGAACGATGAATATTGTGGACGTCGAGGCTGGGTCACGTTCGGCATGACCGTCTGGGGTGTTGGCATCGGCACGTTCGCGGACGCGCTGCTGAAAACGCAGCAGGATATCTTCCGACACGGGCCCGGCACGATCGGTGCCTTGAGCATGGCACCTGTTGTCGGGCCTGGTACTGCAGGGGCGCGCATCGCGCTGCGGTGGTAAGGAACCGCATCGGTTTGGTTTTTCGTTTTGAGGTTTTAGGTTTGAGGTTCCCGTTCTTGGTTCTTGAACCCAGAAGCAACGAACCGAGAACCAGGAACCAAACCCAAACTGCACAACCAAAAACAAAAACCCAAAGCCCAAAATGAACGACTGACTCCCTGTCTCTCTTGGTCGCGTTATAGTGCGAGCCATCCGAGGAGGCCCATGGCTCGCACCACACACAATCCCGTCGCTCTGTTGCTCGAACGATCCGCTACGGCGGTCACACACTGGACCGGAACTACCAGCGCGTTCGTGCTGGCCTGCACTGTGATCCTCGTCTGGGCGATCACCGGTCCGCTCTTCCGCTACTCGGATACGTGGCAGCTCGTGATCAATACGGGAACGACCATCGTCACCTTCCTGATGGTCTTTCTCATCCAACGAACCCAGAACAAGGACTCGCTCGCGCTCCACTTGAAACTGAACGAGGTCGTTGCCGCACTCGAGGGCGCGAGCAATAGACTCATCGATGTCGAATCGCTGACCGAGCAGGACCTCAACATCCTCCACCGGCACTATTCCCGGCTCGCGCAGATGGCCAAACAGGATGCCACGCTCACACGGTCACACTCGATCGAAGAAGCCGAGGAGAGGCATAAAAGGAAGGTCGGGGCCAACTAGGGTGCCACGGGCTTGCTCGGATGCTGGATCCCGGACGACGGATCGCGATTTGATCGCAAGGTGATCTGAATGGACGTTCACGCAGTACCGACGATCACGCACGGACGTATGCTGGTTCAGGACGCGCGCGTCGCTGCGAGGAAAGGACTGCTCGTCGGATTCCATGGCTACATGGAGACCGCGACAATCCAGATGGACCGATTGCAAGCCATTCCGGGCGCGTCGGACTGGACGCTCGTCTCCATTCAAGCGCTGCACCGTTTTTATCGCGGGCGCTCTGAGGAAGTCGTGGCGAGCTGGATGACCCGTGAGGATCGCGAGCTGGCGATTGCCGACAATCTCGCCTACGTGGCCGCCTCGCTCGACCAGGTTCCGCACGATCGATCAACACGAGTGGTCTACACCGGGTTTTCGCAAGGCGTGGCGATGGCTTTCCGCGCCGGCGTGACTGGCGGCCTTGCCGCCTCGGCCATCGTTGCGGTTGGCGGAGATATACCTCCCGAGCTCGTCGCCGATCGGACGCTGCGGTTTCCGGCGGCGCTGCTTGCGCGCGGCTCGCGGGATGAGTGGTTCACCCAGGCAAAATATGAAAAGGACGTTGCCGCGCTGAAGACACGGGGCGTCGCGCTTGAGCCGCTCGTCTACGACGGGGCGCACGAGTGGAATGCGCCGGTTTCGGATGCGATTGGCGAGTTCTTGTCGAAGATCTCACGCGGACATTGATCGCATCCACGACGCGGCCGCATCCAGGGCTTCGAGAAGGACCTGTTGTTGCCTGGCCTTTCCGCCCGGAACGCGGAACGAGTGATCGCCCCCCTCGATTTCATGCAGCGTCGGTCGTTGCAGGCGCGGAAGCAACGCGCGGATCTCGTCGCCGCCGCCAAACGGATCCCTTCCGCCCTGGATGAACAGCATCGGTTCCGGAATTCCAGGCAGATGCGCATCGCGCATTTGCTCAGGCCGTCCAGGCGGATGCAGCGGATAGCCGAAAAAGACCAGTCCCTTCAGGACGCCGACGCCAGCCTGGGCCGCGACCTGCGACGCGATGCGCCCTCCCATCGACTTGCCGCCGATGAACAGTGGAAGATCGCCAGCGTGCGACCGCGCCGCCTGAATGGCATCGCGCCATGCCTGCTCGAGGACCGGCGCTCGATCAGGAACCTTGCGTTTGGCGGTGATGTAAGGGAAGTCGAACGTTGCGGTTGTGATGCTCCTGCTCGCGAGGCCGCCCGCCGCCTCGACAATGAAGGCGCTTTGCTGTCCCGCTCCGGCCCCGTGAGCGAGGACGAATGCCGCGAGCGGTTTTTCGGCAGGGTACACTTTAAGAGTCACGGGTTGATAGTAACCGTGATTCGCGCCTCGTTCCGCCCTGGGCTCGATTCGCGAGCTTCGGCCGGACAGACGTCGCGCGAGGCTGGAGGCTGGGAGCTGGAAGCTCACAGGCCACAATCGACACCGGATCACGCGATTTCAAATGGCGCTGCGGTGTCGGATACTCGGCGGCCGGGGTTCGGGCAAGCACACCGCGAAGTTCGAGACCAGTCCGACGATGTCGACCTTTCTGGTCGCCTTGGTGGTGGGTGACTTCGAATGCCGGTCGGGTCCAAAACTTGGGATGTGCTTGAACAAGTAGGTAGATCCTCATCCACCCGGGCTCGAGAAGAGCGCAGCATCGGGTCGCGATTTAAGCAGGCGTTCAACCGTCCGTGGGGGTCCGATGATGGACAGTCCCGTCCGCGGCTGTTAGAGCGTAGCGCCTAAACAGACCAGACGGCTTTGTGCGACATCACGAGTGCTCCAAGGCTTCGCAGGATTTGGCCTTGCCGGGGACTGGGGATTCTGCGCGCACCTGCCTGCGAGTGTCAAGGGGTTGTGTCGCTCCAGACACAGCCCCTTGCACACGATTTCCATCTATTTCTTTTTTGCCGGTGGCGGCGGTGGCGCCATCGGGGTCTCCTGGTGGAACACCGCGACCCATTTGCCGTTCCGCTCGCTCCAGACCGTCGATGCATAGGTCGCCGGTGGGATCGCCTGACCCATGTATGTACCGCTGCCCATCCAGGTGTAGCGAACGATCGCCGTCTTGTCGTCCACCCACGTCACCTGCATGTCCATCGTGTGCTGGGAGGCGATCTTCATCTGGTCCATCGACTTTACGAAATCGGCCACCTTCATGAACCCGTTCGCGTCCGCCGACACCGCGTCGGAGGCGACCAGATCCGTGAACGTCTTCACGTCGTGCTTGGCGACCGCGTCGGTGACCTTGTTTTCGTTGGCCATGAGGGTCTTCTCGATCGCAGCCTTTGAACCGGCCTGAGCGAACACGGCCGCTCCGCATCCGAGTGTCAGAACTGCTGCCGCCGCAAGGCGTCCACGCATGAAAATCCTCCTGTTCAGGTGGTCGAAGCCTCGGATTGTGCCAACCGCCCGCTCGGCCGTCAACCGTGGACGAAAGACGGGGGCTTGCCTCAAGCGCATACATCAATGTAGATTTATAGATATGCTTGAGGCCTCAGCGCTCTATCGCCTGCTCGGCGACGACGTGCGGCTGCGGCTGCTTAGGCTGCTGAGCCAGGACCGGCTGAATGTGAGCGAGTTGACCGGCATCCTCGGGATTGCTCAATCCGGGGTGTCCCGTCACCTCGGCCTGCTGAAGGACGGCGGTCTCGTGAGCGAAGATCGGGAGGCCGGATTCACTTACTACTCCATCGCGCCAGACGTCCGCGGCGGCGTCAACGGACATGCGCCGTTGTGGCTGCTGCTGCAGGATCAGTTCGACCGCGCCGGCGCAACCACCGTCGGCCACGCCGACAACGCGCGCCTCGAAGAGATTCGGCGGCTGCGCAAGGAGAACTTCGACGCGCACTCGGGGCCGGACACGAACGAGCGGCAGCTCGTGCCCGGCCGAAGCTGGGCCGCCTGGGCGCGCGCGCTGGGGCACCTTCTACCGCCGGTGGTCGTGGCGGATCTTGGGTGCGGCGAGGGATATCTGACGGTCGAGGCCAGCCGATGGGCGTCGAAGGTGATCGCGGTCGATCGATCGGCCGAGGTGTTGAAGCGCGCGCGTGCCCTGGCGACCCGACGTCGCGTCTCGAACGTGGTATGGAAGCGTGGCACGCTCGAGAAACTGCCGATCGAAAACGAGAGCGTCGACGTGGCGCTGTTGTCGCAGGCGCTTCACCATGCCGAGGATCCCTCGCGCGTCCTTCGCGAAGCCACTCGGATCGTCGTACCCGGGGGCCGCGTTCTTGTCCTCGATCTTCGCGAGCACGCCGAAACCTGGGTCCGCCAGCGCCTCGGCGATCGATGGCTCGGGTTCACGCCCGAGGCGTTGACGACCCTCCTGGCAGACGCCGAGTTCACCGACATCAAGGTCACCGTCGGCGCGCGTCGCTCCGGCGATCCGTTCACGGTCCTCATCGCATCCGGCACGAAGCCGTCTTCTCATACAGCCAGGCAGCAGAAACATGACTGACTCACGCAGTGCCCGAACCCCGAACCGCGAACCGCGAGCCGCGAACTGCGAATCGCGGCTGAGATCTCTACTGGATCGCCGGATCCTGATCCTGGACGGTGCGATGGGGACGATGATCCAGAGGTACAAGCTCAGCGAGGCCGATTTCCGCGGCGAGCGTTTCGCAACGCATTCAAAAGACCTGAAGGGAGACAGCGACGTTCTCGTCCTGGCGCGTCCCGACGTCATCAGCGCGATCCACCACGAGTATCTCGCGGCCGGCGCCGACATCATCGAGACGAACACGTTCGGCGGCACCGTCATCGCGCAGGGTGACTACGATCTCGAGGACGCCGTCTACGACATCAATCTCGAGGGCGCTCGACTTGCGCGTGCGGCCGCGGACGCGTGGACGGTCAAGACTCCAGACCGGCCGCGGTTTGTCGCCGGCTCGATGGGGCCGACCAATCGGACGCTGTCGATTTCCCCCGACGTCAACAACCCCGCGTTCCGTGCGACCACGTTCGACGAGATGCGCGCCGCCTACGAGACGCAAGTGCGCGGGTTGATTGACGGCGGCAGCGACCTCCTCCTGCTCGAAACCATCTTCGACACGCTGGTCGCGAAGGCCGCGCTCGTCGGGATTGAGACGGTGTTCGAGCAGACCGGCGTGCGTTTGCCGTTGCTGATTTCCGTCACGATTACCGATCGCAGCGGCCGAACCCTCTCGGGCCAGACGGTCGACGCCTTCTACACGTCGATCCGCCACGCCAAGCCGTTTGCCGTTGGCATCAACTGCGCGCTCGGTGCGCGCGACATGCGCCCGTACCTCGCCGAACTGGCGCGGCTCGCTGAGTGCTACGTCTTGAGTTATCCGAACGCCGGCCTGCCAAACGCGTTCGGCGAGTACGACGAGCGGCCAGAAGAGACCGCGGCGCTGCTCCACGATTTCGCCTCGAGCGGCTTCGTCAACATTCTCGGCGGCTGCTGCGGCACCACCCCGGATCACATCAAAGCGGTAGGCGACGCCGTTCATGGCGTGGCTCCGAGACCGCTCCCCGATGAGTCGTGGCTCCGCGACAATCGCGAACCGCGACCCGCGAGCCCCGAGACGTCCGGCAGCGAGCCGCCCGCAACCAGCCGCCAGTCGCCAACGGCGAACCGCGAGCACTATTCACAATTCAGCGGTTTGGAAGTGCTCACCATCCGCCCCGATAGCAACTTTCAGATGATCGGCGAGCGGACCAACGTCACCGGGTCGGCGCGGTTCGCGCGGCTGATCACGTCCGGCAACTACGCCGAAGCCGTGGGTGTGGCCGCCGATCAGGTTCGAGGCGGGGCAAACCTGATCGACGTCAACATGGACGAGGGCATGCTCGATTCAGAGCAGGCGATGACCACGTTCCTCAATTACATTGCGACCGAGCCGGAGATCGCCAGGGTCCCCGTGGTTGTCGACAGCTCGAAGTGGTCGGTGCTCGAGGCGGGGCTGAAGTGCATCCAGGGAAAGGGGGTCGTCAATTCGATCAGCCTGAAGGAAGGGGAAGCGGACTTTCTGCAGAAGGCGCGAACCATCCATCGCTATGGCGCGGGGGTCGTCGTCATGGCGTTCGACGAGACCGGGCAGGCTGACACGATCGCCCGGAAGGTCGAGATCTGTCAGCGCGCCTTCACGCTGCTGGTCGAGCAGGCGGGTTTCGATCCGGCTGACATCATCTTCGATCCGAACATCCTGGCGATCGCGACCGGCCTCGAGGAGCACAACGACTACGCGATGAACTATATCGAGGCCGCGAAGATCATCAAGGCGACGTGTCCCGGCGTCAAGATCAGCGGCGGCGTCAGCAACCTCTCGTTTTCGTTCCGCGGCAACGACGTCGTCCGCGAAGCGATCCATTCAGCATTCCTCTATCACGCGATCAAGGCCGGCATGGACATGGGGATCGTCAACGCCGGGCAGCTCGTCGTCTACGAGGACATTCCGAAGGATCTGCTCGAGCACGTCGAGGACATCATCTTTAATCGCCGCCCGGATGCGACCGAGCGGCTCGTGCAGTTTGCCGAGACCGTCAAGGGTAGCGGCAAGAAACGCGAAGCCGATCTATCGTGGCGCGAAGGGACAGTCGAGGCGCGGCTCTCGCACGCGCTCGTCCATGGCATCGTCGATTTCATCGAAGCCGACGTTGAAGAGGCCCGGCAGGCCTATGACGATCCGCTGCGGATCATCGAGGGGCCGTTGATGGATGGGATGAAGGTGGTCGGCGACCTCTTCGGGGCGGGGAAGATGTTCCTGCCGCAGGTGGTCAAGAGCGCGCGGGCGATGAAGAAGGCGGTCGCGTACTTGTTGCCGTACATGGAAGAGCAGAAGCGGCGCTCTGGTGGGTCGTCTTCTCATGGCCGGGTGTTGATGGCGACGGTCAAAGGAGACGTTCACGACATCGGCAAGAACATCGTCGGAGTCGTGCTTGGTTGCAACAACTACGAGGTGATCGACCTCGGCGTCATGGTGCCGGCGGCGAAGATCCTGGATGCCGCGATCGAGCAGAAGGCCGACATCATCGGCTTGAGCGGCCTCATTACGCCGTCGCTCGACGAGATGGCCTTCGTGGCCCGCGAAATGGACCGGCGCGGGTTCACGCTGCCGCTGCTCATCGGCGGTGCGACCACCAGCCGTCAGCACACCGCCGTCAAGATTGCGCCGGAATACAACCGGCCGGTGGTGCACGTGCTCGACGCGTCGCGCGCGGTCGACGTCGTGTCGAGCCTGCTCGGAGATGCGCGATCGACGTTCGACACCGCGAACCGAACGGCGCAAGCCGAGATCCGCGAGTCCTATGCCGCGCGGCGGCAGAAGCCGCTTCTGACGTATGAGCAGGCTCGTGCGAACAGCCTGAAGACCAACTGGGACGACCACGTCATCGCTTCGCCATGGTTCGTGGGCCGGCGCTACCTGGACGATGTGCCGCTCCAGGAGATCGCCAGGTTCATCGATTGGACGTTCTTCTTCTCGGCGTGGGAGCTGAAGGGACGATTCCCGGGCATCCTGGAGCACCCGGAGTACGGTCCGCCGGCGCGCGAGTTGTACGAGCACGCGCAGGCACTTCTTCGCCGCATCATCGACGAGAAGCTGCTGCGCGCCAAGGGCGCCTATGCGTTCTGGCCGGCGAACACCGTGGGTGACGACATCGTCGTCTACACGAACGACTCGCGGCGTGAGGAGTACGCGCGGTTCCCGATGCTGCGTCAGCAGGAAGTGATTGCCGATGGACGGCCCAACCGCTCGCTCGCCGATTTCATCGCGCCGCGCGACAGCGGCGTGCCTGACTATCTCGGCATGTTTGCCGTGACCGCCGGTCTCGGCGCCGACGATCTGGTGCGGCGGTTCGAACAGGACCACGACGACTACAACGCGATCATGGTGAAGGCACTTGCCGATCGCCTCGCCGAAGCGTTCGCCGAGTACCTGCACGCCCAGGCGCGCAAGGATTGGGGCTACGGGAAACAGGAATCGCTCTCGAACGACGATCTGATTGCGGAGAAGTATCGTGGTATCCGTCCCGCGTTTGGCTATCCGGCGTGCCCGGATCACAGCGAGAAGTTCAAGCTGTTCGAGGTGCTTGATGCCGGCCGTCAAGGGCTATCGCTGACCGACAGCGGCGCCATGCTGCCGGCCGCGTCGGTCAGCGGCCTGTACTTCTCGCATCCGCAGGCGAAGTACTTCAACGTCGGACGCATCGGCCGCGATCAGCTCGAGTCCTACGCCCAACGCAAGGAGATGACGATCGAAGAGGCCGAGCGCTGGCTCGGGCCGTACCTGGCCTACGATCCGACCGCGGCGGCCGCAGCGACCGCGTAGCCGGGCGCCGTATAATCCGGCGATGAGACGTCGTGCCGCTGTTCTGACGGTCATCGTTTGCGCGCTCGCAGCCGTGGCCGCGTCCCCACAACGCCGCGGCGCGCCTCCCGCGCCGGCGGCGAAGACGTCAACCGCCGCTCCATTCACGACGCCGCTGTCGCTGGCTGAAATGACCGGCAAACAGGCGGTCGTTAACACCTCGGCGGGCACGATCGTCATTGATTTGAGACCGGACCTGGCGCCGAACCACGTCGGCTACTTCATGAAGCTCGCACGCGACCGCGCCTACGACGGAACCACGTTTCATCGACTCGTCCGCATGGCGATCATTCAGGGTGGCGACCCGCTCTCGAAGGATCCCGGGAAGGCGGCGCTGTACGGGACGGGCGGACTCGGCCTGTTGGCCCCCGAGTTCAGTGCGGAAAAGGCAACGCGTGGAGCCGTCGCGGCCGTTCTGCAGCCAAACAAGCCGGATTCAGCCGGGTCGCAGTTTTTCATCTGCGTGACCGACCAGCCGGGGCTCGATGGCAAATACACGATCTTCGGGCGAGTCGCCGAGGGCCTTGACGTCGCGCAGAAGATTTCTGAATCAGCGGTTGATGCCAACGGCAAAGCCCGCGATCGCATCGTCATCACCGACGTCACGATTCGTGATGCGCCGCCGCCGGAGCCGGAGCCGTTCTCGACCGAGACTGCGGCGGATCTCGGCCGCTATCGCGCGGTGCTCGAGACATCGCTGGGACCAATCACCGTCGCGTTCTTTCCCGACAAAGCGCCCGAGCACGTGCGCAACTTCTTACGATTGGCCGAGTCAGGCGTGTTCGACGGCACGGCCTTTCACCGGGTCGTGCGCGGATTTGTGATTCAGACGGGCGCGCTCAACACGAGAGGTCCGCTGACTGAGAAGCAGCGGAAGTACGTCCACACGCTGAAGCCCGAGTTCACCGACACCCCGCACGTGAAGGGCATCCTCTCGATGGCTCGTGGCGATGATCCGGCGAGCGCCACGACGTCGTTCTTCATCGTCACGGGCAATGCCAGTTCGCTCGATAGCAAGTACAGCGTGTTCGGCCAGGTGGTCGATGGATTGCAGGTGGTGGAGGCTATCGAGCAAGCGGCCGTAAACGGCGAGACGCCGGTGACACGTATTGATCTCACGAAAGTCCGAGTCGTCCGCCCGTAGGTCTAATCAGCGATCGCGCCGAACATCTGCGCACGAATTGGAGTCGGCCATGAAGCGGTTCCTCGTCGTGACGGTTCTTCTGTCCCTATCCGCCGTCGCCTCGAACGATGCGTTCGATGACTGGCCCCAATGGCGCGGTCAGAAGAGAGACGGCACTTCCGCCGAGCGCGGATTGCTGAAGGACTGGCCGGCGGGAGGCCCGCCGGTCGCGTGGCGCGCCAACGCTGCCGGCACGGGATACTCGTCCTTTTCCGCGGCACATGGGCGGCTCTACACGCTGGGCGCGCGAGGCGGCACCGAATACCTGATGGCCTACGACGCCGCGACCGGAAAGAAGGTCTGGGAGATCGCACACGGCCGTCGCTTCGGCAACGACATGGGAGATGGTCCGCGATCGACGCCGACCGTTGACGGCGATCGCCTCTACACCTTCGGCGCCAGCGGAGATCTTTCGGTGGTGGAGGCATCCACCGGCAAGGTCTTCTGGAAAATGAACCTTCTGGACAAGTTTGGCGGATCGAACATCCGGTGGGGCCTCAGCGAATCGCCGCTGGTTCTGGCCGATCGCATCCTGGTGTCTCCTGGGGGACGTGGCGCAGCCATCGTCGCGTTGAACAAGTCCGACGGCTCGGTGATCTGGAAGAGCCTGGGGGATGAGCCCGGCTATTCGTCGGCCGTCATTCATGAAGCGAACGGCGTGCGCGAAGCGATCTACTTCACCGGCGAACGTGCGCTCGGCATCGATGTCGACACCGGAAAGCTGCTCTGGAGTTACAACCAGGTCGCCAATCAGACGGCCAACATCGCGACGCCGATCGTCCGGGGCAACTTTGTGTTCGTGTCATCGGCTTACGGCACGGGGGCCGCGCTGCTCGAACTGACGCCAGCGCCAAATAAGGTTTCCGCGCGCCAGGTCTATTTCACACGTGACATGAGAAATCACCACGCGACATCGGTCCTCGTCGGCGAGTACCTCTATGGGTTCTCCGACGCCATTCTGACCGCGATGAAGTTCGATTCGGGTCAGGTCGCGTGGCGCGACCGAAGCGTCGGCAAGGGGTCCGTGGTATTCGCCGACGATCGGCTGTATCTCTACAGCGAGCAGGGCGTCGTCGGTCTGGCCGAAGCGAATCCCTCTGCCTATCGGGAGCATGGGAGGTTTCAGATTCAGGCCGGTGGCTCACCCACCTGGAGCCATCCGATCGTGTCGAACGGAAAGCTCTTCATCAGGGATCAGGACAATATCTATGCGTTTGACGTTCGGCAGAAATAGCCGTCACCTTCCAGCTGCCACCTCCCGCTTCCAGCTGGTTTTCCGACCAGCCGGGAATCCAGCAGCCAACAGCTGATCGGATCACGGCTCGCGGACCCCGGATCCCGCACCACGGATCACGGATCCCGAGCCATAATAGATGGATGGCCAATATGGCCGCGCTGCGATTCACGCGGCGGCACAGAGAAGAGTAAAAGGTCTTGGCAGATACACGACTGAAGATTGCAGTATTCATAGACTTCGACAACATCGAGATCGGGGTCAAGAGCACGCTGAGCGTGCCGTTCGATATCGGGGTCGTTCTGGAAGCGCTGCGCGAACGCGGCGACGTGGTGTCAAAGATTGCGTATGGCGACTGGACGCGCGCCGGGGATTACAGCCGGTCGCTGACCCAGCATGCGACCAAGCTCGTGCAGCGCAACCTGACGCCCGGCGGCGACAAGAACGGCGCCGACATCAACCTGGCGCTTGACGCGCTCGAGATGGCGTTCACGCACAGTCACATCAACGCCTACGTGATTGTTGGCGGCGACAGCGACTTCATTACCCTCGTCGAGAAGCTGAAACAGTACGACAAGCAGATTTTCGTGGTTGGCGGGCGTGCGTTCACGAGTCTCGTGATGCAGCGCAATTGCCACGAGTTCATTGCCTACGAGAATCTCGTCGGCTCCCGCCGCACCGCCGATCGCGGACGGCCGTCAGGGCCGGCGGCATCACCTGTCTCCATCGAACAGGCTGTGCCGCTCGTGCGGCGCGCGCTGAAGGTTCTTGCCGATCGCGAGGTCACTCCCCAACTCGGGCTGCTCAAGAGCACGCTGCTGCAGCTCGACTCGACGTTCTCCGAACGCACCTACGGCGCCGGCAGCTTCCGCGACTTTGCACAGAAGCTGGCGACGGCGGGCCACGTAGTGTTGCGCGAGTCGGGTCGCAACGTGCTCGTCGAGCTCGCTGAGTCATCGAATGGCGACGAGGGTCGTGCCACGCAGCCGGCAGCGTCTCACGCCCCGCACAAACGTCACGAGGAAAAGGAATCGGTCCACGAATCGGCGCCTTCGAACGGCAGCCAGTCCGGGCCTCGTACCGCCGATGGCATCAGGGAAGTTCGCCGGCTGTTCCAGTCGGCGCAGCAGCCGCCGCGGTGGCCGATGTACATCCGCCAGGCGAAGCAGTTCCTTCGCAACGTGGATGGATCGTTCGACGAGCGAAAGTATGGGTTCGCCAGTCTTGTCGATTTGATGCGCGCCTGCCAACGGGACGGGCTGTTTCGAATCGAGCGCGATCGTCAGGGTGTCATGCGCCTCTTTCCCGGCAACGTGATGCAGCCGCTCGAGGAAGACGACAACCGCGGCAACCAGGCGGAGCCGGCGCCGGCCACCGCCGCCTCTGCGGAGTGGGCATCGGCGGCAGAGCCGTCGACGGACAGCGATGTCGTTGACGGAGACGTGCTTCAGGAAATCAACGCGCCCGAGACCGTCGTCGACATCGACACCGCGGTCGCGGCCTCGGTTGCCGAGGCCCCCGCCGAATCGCGTCAGTCACGTGCGCCTCGCGGACGCGGTGGCCGTCGCGCAAAGTCGCCGCAACCGGCCGCGACGGATGTGCAGCCCGAGACTCACGAAGGCGATACCCGAACGACCGATCGCCGTGCCCCGCGGAAGGACGGCGGGGGGCAAAAAAGGCCCAAGACACCGGCAAAGCCGCGTGCCGCTCGCCCACGCGCGCGCAAAGAGACAACGGTCGCGTGAAGAGAACGGAGTCACGGAAGGTAACGGAGTTGACACCGAAGGAACGGAGATAACGAAGACGAACGAAGAAGAAATGCGAATGGTTTTTACCAAGCAGGTCTTCTCCGTTCGTCTCCGTTGACTTCGTTGCTTCGTTGTGAACTTCGCTTCCTCCGATCGCTCCGTTCAGCCGCTACTCCAACCCATCAAACAGCGGCAGCGACGGCCACTCGGGTTCCTCGCCGGGGTCTATGAGGTTGTGAACGCTGACGCCAAGCAGCCGCACGGGTCGCTCCCTGGCTTCGGTCCGTTCGAGCAGCGCCACCGCCCGGGCGGCAATCGCGTTTGCGTCTCGCGTCGGTTGATCGCTGGAATGGCTGCGCGTAATCGTCGTGAAGTCGTGGTAGCGAACCTTGATCGTGACGGTTCGGCAGGTTAAACGTTTTCGTTCCAGCCACGCCGCACTGTCGCGGGCCATGTCGTCGATCTCTTTGCGGATCTCAGCGATGTCGGTCAGGTCTTGGTTGAATGTGTTTTCGGTGCCCGCGGACTTCGCCGCCTGATTCGGCTCGACCGGCCGATCGTCGATGCCGTCGGCGAGACGTCGGAGCCAGTCGACGCTGCTGCCGACGGCCTCGCGCAGCAGCGCCGGGTCCGCGGTCCGCACGTCGACGAGCCGTTCGATGCCGCGTTCACGCAGCCGCGTCGCGGTCACCGGTCCGACCCCCCATAACGCATCCACCGGAAGCTTGTGAAGGAATTGTTCGACCCGCTCCGGCGCAATCACCGTCAGCCCGTCCGGCTTCTTCCAGCCCGAGGCAATCTTGGCGAGGAACTTGTTGGGCGCGACGCCGGCTGACGCCGTCAGACCGGTGGCGTCTTTGATTTCTTTCTTGATTCGCTGCGCGACCGTCTGACCCAGTTGTTCGCCCCAGACGTTCTCCGTCACATCCAGATAGGCTTCGTCCAGCGACAACGGTTCAACCAGCGGCGTCACCCGGCGGAAGATGGCGAAGACGGCCTGCGACGCTGTCCGGTAACGCGCGAAGTCCGGTCGCACGATCACGAGCGACGGACACAGCCTGACCGCGCGTGCCATCGGGATCGCGGATCGTACGCCAAACGCGCGCGCTTCATAGCTGGCCGCCGCGACGACACCACGCTGATCCGGGTGACCACCGACTGCGACGGGGAGGCCGCGCAGCTCAGGCTTGTCACGCTGTTCAACCGACGCGTAGAACGCGTCCATGTCGATGTGCAGGATACGGCGCACGGCTCACTCTCTCGCGGCTCATCCGCCTGTCGCGCTGTGCCCGCCTTCGCGATCGCGCGTCAGCGAGACAGGCTGTGAGTCGCGATTCAAGGATTCACCGATTCAGTGATTCGCGATTCAAGGATCCGCGATTCAGGGATCCGCGATTCAAGGATCCGCGATTCAAGGATCAGCGATTCAAGGATCAGCGATTCAAGGATCAGGGATTCAGGATCAGTGATTAGCGATGAGGGATTCGATCGGCCCAAAAAGTCCACGGCACGAGGAGCCATCCGACCAGCCCTGACCACGCCAGAGTCCGAACATCCGGTGGCGGCGGACCAAATGCCGCGCCGAAATAGGCGACGAGCACGAACCCCATCAACAACCAGAAAGACAGCCGACGTCGTCCCGCTCCGCCACCGCGCACGTACAGGAAAAGGCCAATTGCGAACATCGACAGTTCCACGACAAGCGTCGCTGACACAGAATTCCAGAGACCCAGGCCGATGTACGGTCCGTGCGGGAGGACGGGCACGTCGGGACGGTGCGAAATCACATCGAGCATCCAGTGACTCAAAACTCCCGCGCCGAGAAGGAGTGCGATGCGAGCGCTTCGATACGCGACGAGGCAAGCGCCGGCGAACAGCCCTGCCCAGCACGCGGATCCGACCAGGCTGTGGGTGATCGGGTAGTCGTAGAAGTCGAACGGCGTGAACCGAGTGATTCCTGGTGCGATGCGAACGTGTTCGAGGCCGATGAGCAGGAAGATCGGCCACAGCAGGTCCACGAACTGAACCGATGTCAGCCAGGTTCCGAGCGAGGCGGTCGGTGCCGTGCGTTTGCCGGCCAGGCCGATGGCGATGTGACCGAGAAACATGACGTGATTGCCGAGTGCTGATTGGCGATTGTGGATTGGACGAGGGCCTGACTTCAATCAGCAATCCCATAACCTGTTCGCATGATTGTGGCAGCCGTGAGTGGTCTACCCTGCGAAACATTTTTTTACGAGTATGCATACCGCGTACAGGGTCGCGTCAGGCTGACCCGCGAGCTCGGTATTTCGGCGGCGACGGCGCTGGTCGTCGGTCAAGTCATCGGGGTTGGCATCTTCTTGACGCGTTCATGTGATTCCCATCGACGTCGTTGGCGAAGGACAAACCTTTGTCGCTGAAGTCGGGAGGGTCGTCGTCGGCCCCAACGGCGGTGCCGTGGTTGCGCTCATCGTGATCGCGTGTGTGCTCGGCAGCCTGGGCGCGATGCAGATGCTGGCGCCGCGGCTCTACATCGCCATGGCGACGGCGTGCCGTGGGGTTCGACGACCGCGCGATCCTGCAGATCACGCTCATCGCTTCATGGTTCAACTACATCAACCGCGTCGCCGACGCGCTCGGCGTCGGCCGGTGACGGCGAATCGTTCATTCCGCGCGAAGCGCCGTGAGCGGGTCGACCTGTGACGCGCGCCTCGCGGGGATGTATCCCGCAATCAGCGCCACGGACAGGATGAGCGCGCCGGCAACCGCAAGTGTGCTCGAGTCTCGCGGCTCGACGTTGAAGAGCAGGCTGCGGAGCAGCTCGGTGCCGGCGATGCTCGCGACGACTCCCAGCGCAAGCCCCCATCCGCCGACGTGCAGTGAGTGACGTACGATCATCCAGCGGACATCACGGCGGTCCGCTCCAAGCGCCATCCGAATCCCGATTTCCCCTGTTCGCAATGTGACCGTATACGCGAGTAGCGCGTACAGTCCGATCGCCGAGAGCAGCAGGGCGACGACGCCCAGTCCGGCGGCGAGTGTGGCAAAGAGCCGTTCGCGGTTGACAGACGCGGCGACCTGCTCGTCCTGGGATTGCACCTTGAACATCGGAACGTTCCGGTCGACGCTCCGCACGATCTCGCGAGCGGTTGCGACAAATGTCGCGGGGTCCCCGGCCGTGCGAACTTCCAACGTCATGGATCCCGGGCTGCGCTGGCGGTAGGTCACGTACATCGTCGGAGTCTTCGAGTCGCGCAACGATGTGTACAGTGCATCCTTGCACACGCCGACGATTTCGTAGGCCGGCGCGCCCGACATCGACTCGGTCCTGAAGCTCCTCCCCACCACATCGTCGGTGTTGAACAGTTGCCGCGCCAACGCGTAGTTGACGACCGCAACCGGCTGGCTGCCGGCGGCGTCGCGATCGTCGAAGGTGCGACCGCGCTCGAGCGCGATGCCCATGGTCGCGAAGAATTGCGAATCAACCGCCAGCCGCCAGGCTCGATGACTCCTGGTGAAGGCCGCTCGGGCCGGGCTGCCGCGCTCGGGCACCGGGTCATCGCTTCGAGCCGCCAGGATGATGTTTGCCGAGTTGCTGATGAGCGTGTGGCTGGAGAGCGTCGCGCCATTGACGCCGGGCGCCGCCCGCAACCGCTCGAGGACTCTGGCGTAGATATCGAACACGCGCTCGGATGGGTATCCGTTCAGACCGGGATCCAGCCTGAACGTCAGGATGCGGCCGGCGTCGAATCCGAGATCGACCTGCTGCAGCTGGTGAACCGATCGGACGAGGAGAAGAGCGGTCGCAACCAGCACCATCGACAGCGTGATCTGCGCGACGACGAGCGTGGCGGACAATCCGCGGCGTCGAGGGGCGTTGGCTGAGCCGCGTCCCGCTTCGTGCAGTCCGGCAACCAAGGACATGTCGGTTGCACGTAACGCCGGGACCAGCGCGAAGAGCACCACACACACGCTCGCCAGTCCGGCGATGAAGCCGACGAGGCGAAAACTCAAGCCGGCCATCACTCTCACCGGATCCAATCCATCGTCGAGGGCCGGCATCAGCGTACCGGCGACCCACTGTGCCGCCAGCAACCCGACGA
>JBKPNQ010000046.1:0-89841 GCA_046732715.1 Acidobacteriota bacterium
TCGATTTCGCGAAGCGGACGTCCGGGTTCTTGGTCATGCCGGACGGCTCGAAGCGGACGTGGCTGAACTTGTCGACGAGATCCTGCAGCGGCACGCCGTACTGCAGCGCGTAGCTGATCGCTTGCGCGAACGCGTCAGCGAACCCGGAAATCGTCGACCCCTCCTTCGCCATCACGAGGAAGAGTTCGCCGGGCGTTCCATCCTCGAACAGGCCCACCGTGATATAGCCCTCATGCCCGGCAATATCGAACTTGTGGGTGATCGCGTGACGCTCGTCCGGAAGCCGCCGGCGGGTCGGACCGGCCACCGCCGCGACCGCCGCCGCCTTCTCCTTGTCCTTCGACGTGTTCAGCGGCTGGGTTCGCTTGGAGCCGTCGCGGTAGATCGACACGGCTTTCGCGCCCATGCGCCACGAGTCGACGTACGCCTGCTGGATTTCCTCGACCGATGCTTCCTTCGGCACGTTGACGGTCTTGCTGATCGCGCCCGACAGGAACGGCTGCACCGCCCCCATCATCCGGATGTGGCCCATGTAGTGAATCGATCGGACGCCGCGCGCCGGCTTGAACGCGCAGTCGAAGACCGGCAGATCCTTGTCCTTGATGTGCGGCGCACCTTCGATCGTCTCGTTCTCGTCGATGTACTCGACGATTTCCTTGACCTGCTGCGGGGTATAGCCCAGCTTCGCCAGCGCCATCGGCACGGTCTGGTTCACGATCTTCATCAGCCCGCCGCCGACCAGCTTCTTGTATTTCACGAGCGCGATGTCCGGTTCGACGCCGGTCGTATCGCAATCCATCATGAAGCCGATCGTGCCCGTCGGCGCCAGCACCGTGGCCTGCGCGTTCCGGAACCCATGCTGCTCGCCGAGCTCGATGACTTCATCCCACACGCTCTTGGCCGCATCGAACAGGCTCTTCGGCATATGGGTCTTGTCGACGTCCTTGAGCGCGGCACGGTGTTTCCGCATGACGCGGAGGAACGGTTCGCGGTTCTTCTCGTACCCGGCGAATGGACCGCCGTGATCGCGTGCGATCTTTGCCGACTGCGCGTACGCCGCGCCGTGCATCAACGCGGTGATCGCCGCGGCATAGTCTCGCCCCGAGTCGCCGTCATACGGCAACCCCTTTGACATCAGCAGCGCGCCGAGGTTCGCGTAGCCGAGACCGAGCGGCCGGTACTCGTGGCTGTTCTTCGCGATCGCCGGGGTCGGATAGCTCGAGTTGTCGACGAGAATCTCCTGCGCCGTGATCATCGTCCGGCAGGCCGCCTCGAACGCCACGGCATCGAGCTCGCCGGCATTCTCACCATCGGAGCCGACGAACTTCATCAGGTTGATCGACGCGAGATTGCACGCCGAGTCGTCGAGGAACATGTACTCGGAGCACGGGTTGCTGGCGTTGATGCGCGCCGTGTTTGAACAGGTATGCCAGTCGTTGACCGTCGTGTCGAACTGCATCCCCGGATCGCCGCAGATGTGCGTCGCCTCGGCGATCTGCCGCATCAGCTCGCGTGCCTTGTAGGTCTGCATCGGCGACCCGTCCCGCACCGCCTTGGTCGTCCAGTCGCCATCATCGAGGACCGCGCGCATGAACTCGTCGGTCACGCGCACGCTGTTGTTCGAGTTCTGGAAAAACACTGATGAATAGGCCGGTCCCGTGAACGATCCGTCGTAGCCGGCGTCAATCAGCGCCCAGGCCTTTTTCTCTTCCTCGACCTTGCAGTTGATGAATTCAACGACGTCGGGATGATCGGCGTTGAGGATGACCATCTTCGCGGCCCGCCGCGTCTTGCCGCCGGACTTGATGACGCCCGCGAACGCGTCGAAGCCCTTCATGAACGAAACAGGACCAGACGCCGTGCCGCCGCCCGCCAGCAGCTCCTGCGACGATCGGATTGCCGAAAGATTTGAGCCGGTGCCGGATCCGAACTTGAACAGCATGCCCTCGGTCTTCGCCAGGCCGAGGATCGACTCCATCGTGTCCTGGACCGAGTTGATGAAGCACGCCGAACACTGCGGTGCCTTCTCGAAGCCGCAGTTGAACCAGACCGGGCTGTTGAACGCCGCTTTCTGGTACACAAGCAGGTGCTTCAGGTCGTCGCTGAACGACTGAAGATCGTCCTCGCTGGCGAAGTACTTCTGCGCCCGCGCCCACGTCGTAATCGTATCGACGACGCGGCCGACGAGCTGTTTCACGCTGCGCTCTCGGTCGGGGGTGCCGATCGTGCCGCGGAAATACTTCGAGACCACGATGTTGGTGGCCTGCTGCGACCAGAATTTCGGGATCTCCACGTCGCGCTGCTCGAATACGACGTTGCCCTTCTCGTTGCCGATGACGGCGGAGCGGACGTCCCACTCGATCTCGTCGAATGGATCGATCCCTTCACGAGTGAAAAAGCGTTCGTATTCAAGACCTGGCGCGGTGGCCGCCAAAGGCGCCGCCGGGCGACCCAGGGCGTCTGTGCTGGTGGATTCCACCTGCGGAGCAGCGCCTCTCTGCATCATCCCCCTCCGAAAACGAGAGCCACCGGCCAGCCCCTGGCCAGGACCCAGAACAACACTGTAAATGGATGGGCGCGCGCGAACGGTGCGAGCACGGCTTCGAACGCGCCGCGTGACGCACCCACGAGAGCTGGGAAGTTCTCGTTCGGTCCGTTGCGCCGGCGGAAACTATGGACCCTGTTTACACGGATGTCAAGGGTCGATCTACAAGATATTGTGCCTTTTCTTTAGGGCACGCGCAAGATGTGGATATTGGCGGGCGCTTCTTTTAATCGCCCTATTTTATGGACCAGTTCCGGGTGCCAGTTTCTGGTTATCGGTTTCCGGTTCCTATCTCCCCTGCAATTCCTTCGCGGTGAGCTCGACTTTTTCCGCCAGTTTCTTGGCGTTATCGAAGTCTGACTTCTTCAGAGCGTCCTCGGCCTGGGTCAACATTAACTTCGCGTTGTCATAGATCACGCGGCGCGGCTTCGTGAATTGCTTCGTATCCACCGAATTGAGCGCCTGTCTTGCCCGTTCGATGGTGGTCTGGACCTGCTTTGCTGCTTCGGTGGTGTCCGTCGAGGACGTGCGAAGCTGCGGGGCCGGCACCAGCGGGGGAGGGGGCGCTGCCGACGTGTCTGGAGGAGTTGCGGTCGCTTCCGGCTTCGGATCCGTTCGGGTGGGCTCCCGCGATGACGCAGGTCTGGACGGTCGCGTGTTGGCGGGTTGCGCAGGCGGTAGATCCGGCACCAGCTCCGGCATCGTTTCCGGCTGCGGCGTCGTCTCTACGACCTTGGCTGGCGGCGCGGGGACCTCCAGAGTGGGCCGGTCGGGAGTCGTCTTAGCGTTTGCCGTCGCGCACGCGGTACTTGCGGCGCCAGCGAGAATCACCAGGCCGAGCAATACCTTCCTCATCTCACCATCCAGAACGCGCATTAGAACGCAGGGTCATGCCTGGGGGAAGATCAATCTGAAACGTGTTCCCCGCCCGGGCGTCGATTGCACTTCGACTTCCCCGTCGTGCAGCTGGACGATACGGTAGACCATGGACAGGCCGATGCCGCTCCCCTTCTCCTTGGTTGTGAAATAAAGATCGAAAATGCGGCCGAGATGCTCCGGCGGAATCCCGACGCCGGTGTCCTCCACATCGATCTCGACCCGCCGTCTCGGGGCCGTCCGACATGCCAGCTTCAGGGTGCCGCCATCGGGCATCGCCTGGCACGCGTTCAAGGCCAGGTTGAGCAGCGCCTGCGACAGCATGCCGGGATCGGCGTTAATCTCGGGAATCCCCTCCGGGCAGTCGACCTTCATCGTAATGTGCCGGCGGCTCGCTTCCGGTCCGACCGACGTCTGGATGTCGGAAATGAGCGACGAGAGACGAACCGGCTGCAGCTTGAGCTCGTCGGGCCGCGCAAACTTCAGGAACCCATTGAGCACATCGTCAAGGCGCCTGATCTCCTTGGAAATAATGTCCACATGTTTGGTGACGTCTGGGGGAGAAGGATAGCCGGGATCCGGGCTGCGGGATCCGGGATCCGCTGGGCCGGCGCCGGCGGCGACGAGCTGCCGCGCGAGCTTCTGCTTCAACAGTTCGAGATGAATCGTCATCGCGTTGAGCGGGTTCTTGACCTCATGCGCCACGCCGGCCATGAGGCGCCCGAGCGCCGCGAGCTTGCGCGAATAGTTCAGCGTCGACTGGACCTGACTTAAGTAACCGATGTTTCTGGCCACCAGCATCGCGCCGAGAAAGCGGCCGCTCGCATCTTCGATCACGTGCGTCATCAACAGCCGTTCGGCCGTGTCTGCCGGATCGAGCCCGGCAATCGATACCGGCCCCTGCGCCTTTCGTCCTGCCAGCGTCCGCTCAACAATCTGCCGGACGGGGCTGTCAGAAGGCAGCGCGTCAAGCCCTCGAGCCTGTAACGCATCCATGGACTTGTTGGCGAAGATCAACTCACCGTGCGGTGAGAACAACGCCACCGCGTCCTCGAGATTGTCCATGACCGATTCGAGGTCAGTCCCGGATCCCGACCGGACTTCGCCGGTCTGCGCATCCGGTTTCGCGCCGCGACCGAGCGCGGAAAGCTGCGCGCTGACGGCGTCGAACGAGCTCCCGAGATCACGGAACTCCTCTTCCTTGAGATCCAGGGTGACATCGAGTTCACCGCGTCCGAGTCGAGACAGGCCGCTTTGGATGACATGAATCGGTCGAAGCATCCACTGCGAGAGCAGCATCGCCACCAAGGACGCGGCGATCAGTGCCAGGAGGATCACGCCAAAGGTTGCACCCAGGGCTTTTTTGACCTGGTCGCGGACGAGGGTGGTCGTCACCCCAACCCGGATTTCGCCGAACAACACGTCGTGCTCGTCGAGCATCGGGACGGATATCTCGTAGGTGAGGTCTTCTCTATACACCGCCGGTATCTGGAACCAGGGCCCCTTCGTCGCGAGCGGAGCAAAATCTTCCTGCTTGGGCAGTGTCTGCCCTTCGAGCGACACGAGGTTATCCACAACCGCAACGCCATCCTTGTTGACGATGGCGACGTAGGAAACAACCGGCCACTGGGCAGTGCTCGAATCGATGATCGAACGAATGCCGCTGTCGGTATGCAGCGCCTCGTACGGATCGGTCAGGCCCTGCGCGACGACCTCCTTCGCTCGCTGAAAGATGATCTGTCCGAGCAAGTGGCCGCGGGACGCGATCTCCTCGAAGTTCAGGCGCACCAAAGTGGCCACGTGGTAGGCGCTAATCGCGATCACCACGGCGACCACCAGCGTCGTGACGCCGGCAACCTGTTTGGCCTTAATCCCCACGCGTGCTGCACCTCGATGTGAGCGGCATCGTCTGCATCGTCAGCGTCTGTCTCCTGCCTCCTGATTCCGAATGCTTTCTTCGTCCTTCATTCGATTCAGCTTGTTATGCAGCGTTTTCAAGCTGATACCGAGGATTTCCGCCGCGCGTGTCTTGTTGTTCCGAGTGTGATCGAGCGTCAGCAGAATCAGCCGGCGTTCCGCTTCGTCGACCGTTGTCCCTGGCGCGATCGTCAGCGTGGGCAACGACGCCTCGCCGCGCGAGATCAACGTCGGCGGAAGATGTCGCGGCTCGATGAACTCGCTCTCGGCCAGGATCGTCGCCCGCTCGATCACGTTGCGAAGCTCGCGGATGTTTCCCGGCCACGGATAGCGCTCCAGGATGTACATCGCCTCCTGATCGACGGCGCGAATGCCTTTGCCATTCGTACGGTTGAACTCGGTCAGAAACGTCTGCACCAGCAGCGGGATGTCTTCGCGCCGCTCGCGCAGCGGCGGCAGATCGATGGCGAAGACATTGAGTCGATAGAACAGATCCTCGCGCAACTTGCCGCTGTTGACCGCCTCCTGAGGGTTGACGTTGGTGGCGGCGATCACCCGCACGTCCACCGAGATCTCCTGCCGTCCGCCGAGACGACGGAAGATGCGTTCCTGCAGGACGCGGAGCAGTTTCACCTGCGTCGCCGGCATCATCTCAGCAATTTCATCGAGGAACAGCGTGCCGCGATGCGCCAGCTCGAACACGCCCGTCCGCCGGTCGCTGGCCCCCGTGAACGCCCCTTTTTCGTGACCGAAGATCTCGCTCTCCAGAAGCGTTTCAGGGATGGCGGAGCAATTGATGGCGACGAAGGGAAATGACGTGCGCGGGCTCAGCTCGTGAATCGTTTGCGCGACCAGCTCCTTGCCGGTCCCCGATTCGCCCGAGATCAGCACGGACGCACTGGTCGGCGCGGATTGCTCAATCACGCGGTAGACCGTGCGGATTCCCGGGCTGTTGCCGATGATCCGGCCGAAGCTCCCCTGTTCGCGCAGCTGACGACGCAGCGCGCGAACCTCGCGAAGGGTGTCCTGCCGTTCAACGGCCTTCTGCAGGAGGATCTGAAGGCGCTGCGGCTCGACCGGCTTGCTGAGGTAATCGTATGCGCCCTCTTTGATCGCTTCGACGGCGCTGTCGACTGTACCCTGTGCGGTGAGGAGGATGAAGGTGATATCCGACAGCTGATCCTTCAGCGTCCGCAGGAGCTCCGAACCTCCCATTCGCGGCATCACGAGATCGGAAACGATAATGGCCGGTCGGAAGGTTGTGACCTTCCGCATCGCTTCTTCCCCGTCGGCCGCTTCGGCCGTCTGAAATCCCCAAGCCTGCACCAGCTCCGCTAAGCCGCTACGAGTCGCCGGATCGTCCTCGACAATCAGCACGCGCTCGCCAGCGGTTGGCTCCAGTTCTATGTCGTTCATCTTATAAGTGCCTATTCACGTCATTCTTACACTTTCCGCGTATCAATTACATAGTCCTGCGAAAAACTTTCATCGTCGCAATTGCGGCCAGAGCGCGCAACTCGTTCAAAAATCGAAGGTAGCTAAACAAAGGGCCGGGGTCTGACCTCATCCTATGCAAGGACCGGGGTCTGACCCCGGTTCGGGAGGCGGGGCACATCGATTGCAAAACTCAGCGGTTTGAGAAGAGGGTTGCGCCATGAAAAAGCTCGCAATTGTGCTCGGATTCACCGTCGCACTCGCTGGGTGCGCGAAGAACGACGCCTACCCTGTCGGGACCGACGTCACGGTGGAGAAAAAGGACGGTGCCACCATCGCCGGCAGGCTGGTGGAAGTCAAGGCGGAGCAGATCGTCCTCGAGGCCCCCGATGGAACCAAGAGCGAGGTCCCGAAGGCGCAGATCAACTCGTTGAAACCGGCGGTCAACGTCCCGCGCGCCGCTGATGCGAAACCCGCGACCACCGCTGAAAGTCCTGCCACCGGGAAGGACGCGAGCGCACCGGCGCCCGTCGCTCCTGAACCGCCGCGTGCGCCTCAACCAGGCGAGTCGTCCAAGGCGGCCGTCGAACCGGCGGCGAAGAAACCGGAATACCGTGAAGTCACGGTGCCGACCGGAACGATGCTGTCCGTGACGCTCGGGACGTCGGTCGCTTCTGATACGAGCAAGGTCGAGGACTCCGTGCGCGCCACGCTGAAGACACCGATTTCCGTCGAGGGTGTGCAGGCGATTCCGTCCGGCACGGTCGTGCTGGGCAACGTCACCAGCGCGGTGCGCTCGGCAAAGGTAAAGGGGCGCGCGTCAGTTGGCGTCCGCTTCCACACGCTCGATCTGCCGGGCGAGGGTGGACGTCACGACATCAGCACCGCGACGATTACACGGGAGGCGCAGCCGACCAAGAAAAAGGATGCAACCAAGATCGGCATCGGCGCGGGCGCAGGGGCCGTGATCGGCGGCATCGTTGGCGGCGGCGGGGGCGCGGCGAAGGGGGCCGCCATCGGCGGCGGCGCCGGCACGGCCGCGGTGCTTGCCACCCGCGGTGACGAGGTTCATCTCGCCGCCGGGACGCCTCTGTCGGTGAAACTGACCGCCCCGCTCACCATCCGAGTCGAGATAAAGTAAAAAGTGAGAAGTTAAAAGTTAAAGGTCAGGGAGCCGCTCGTGCTTTTGACTTTTAATTTTTAACTTTTAACTTTTAACTTGTTAAAGTCAGTCTGTGTTGGAGCCGGTCCCGGAGCCTCCTTTCATTCCCGAACGCCGGCGGGTGCTTCCGATCGAGCGGGCCGGCGCGCTGCTCGAAATCCTGATGTGCTCGGGCTTCCCCACACAAATCCTGCTCATTCTGATACTGCGCGGGGTCGGCGTTCCGATGCGGGCCACCGACGGCCGCCTTTCGCCACCATTCGTGTTCACGCTGTCGATGCTCGATGCCGCGCTCGTGATCGGGCTGGTGGTGACGTTTCTCCATGTGCACGGTGAGTCCGCGCGCAACGTGCTCATCGGAAGGGTCAGGCTGATTCGGGAAGCGCTGGTCGGAATTGCCACGCTCCCGGCCGTGTTCATGATGGTCACGCTCGTCCTGATCCTCATCCTGAGGTTCGCACCAGGCCTCCACAACGTCGCCACGAACCCGTTTGAGGACATGCTGCGGACACCTGCCGACGCGATCATCTTCGCGGTGGTCGTCATGGTGGCCGGCGGTGTGCGCGAAGAGGTGCAGCGCGGATTCATCGCGCACCGATGCGATCAATACCTCGGCGGCGCGTTGGGAGGCGTCGCCGTCTACAGTGTGGTCTTCGGCGCGGGGCATGCCGACCAGGGCTACGATGCGATGATCGCGATTGGACTCCTCGGGTTCTTGTGGGGACTCCTGTACATTGCCCGCCGCAGCATCGTAGCCCCACTGGTGAGTCACGCGACGTTCAACCTCGCCCAGTTGCTGAAATACCTGGCATTTGCGGCGAGGTAGGCCACGGATGCTGTCGCGACGCGAACTGCTTTTTCTCACGGTTTTCTTCGCGCTCTCGTTGCCGGCAGTCACGGCGCGGCTGTACTCGTCAGACGAGGTGCAGTACTTTTCCTATCTGCGATCGCTGTGGTTCGACCATGACGTCTCGTTCGAGAACGAATACCAGTACTTCTACGATCATCAGATCGCACGCTCGCCTGACTTTCATACGACCTTTCTCGAGCTCGAGACGGCCGCGCATCGTCGGATCAATTACGGAACGATTGGCAGCGCGATCCTCTGGGCGCCGTTTTATGCCGTCGGCGATGTTGCGGCGCGGGTGATGCGCGCGGCGGGCCGCAACGTGGCGGTCGATGGCTACTCGCCGCCGTATCTGGCCGCGGTCGCGTACGGCTCGGCCTTCTACGGATTCGCCGCGATCGTTCTGGCAGTCGTGGCCGCTCGACGGATAATCGGCACCTACGCACTCAGTTCCGGGTTCGCGGCGTGGCTCGGGACGCCGCTCCTCTTTTACATGTATATCGCGCCGCCGTTTTCCCACGCCTGCTCGGCGTTTGCCGTCGCGCTGTTCGTCACCGTCTGGCTGCAGGTGCGCCAGACGTGGAGCGTTTCGGGTGTGATGGCTCTTGGCGCGGCGGCCGCGCTGATGGCGATGGTCCGCGAGCAGGACGTCTTCTTCGCGCTCGGCCCCGCGGTCGATTTCAGTATCGCAGTGATCAAGGGACAAGGGACAGCGCCTGCGGGGGTGGGGTCCCGCGGGCCGTGGAAAATGCGAGACAGAGTCGTCGCTGCACTGGCCGGCTGTCTCGCCTTTGCCCTCGCCTACCTTCCTCAGCTCATCGCCTATCAAGCCCTCAACGGCCGTCCGCGCCCGTCGCCGCTCGTGATGCGCAAGATGTACTGGCACTCGCCGCACGCGCTCCAGGTCATCGCGGACACCGACCACGGCTTCCTCTTCTGGACGCCGCTGGCCATCCTCGCAATCGCCGGCCTGATCCTGATGACGACCGCGGACCGCCCTTCCCCGTCGATGCCGGATGCGCCGTTGCGGGCCGACGCGCGCCGTATCGGAGCGTGCATGCTGCTCATGATCGCGCTGCAGGTTTACGTCAGCGGGGCAGTCGCATCGTGGACGGTTGCGGGCGCCTTCGGTCAACGTCGCTTCATCGGCGTTACGATCTTCCTGGTCGTGGGACTCGCGGCGCTGCGCCAATGGATCCGTACCGATCGAGGACGGATCGCGGCCAACGTCGCGATCGTCATCTGCGTCTGGTGGAACCTGGCATTGACCGCCGAATTCGGCTCGTCGATGATGGATCGCCAGAAGCTGGAGCTGAAAAGAAACGCCTACGATGCCTTCGTGACACTGCCACGGATGGCTCCTGGGCTGATGTATCGGTACTTCACCGAGCGTGCGTCGTTCTACAAGCCTGCCGAGCCGGCGCGCTGAGGCGCGAACCACGGTATTCTGATCCGATTCAGTGCGCATCGCCTACTTCGCCGACGTGCGGTTCCCCCTCGAGCGGGCCAATGGTATTCAGACGATGGAGACGTGTTATGCGATGACGCAGCGAGGACACGATGTGAACCTGATCGTGAGGCCCGACACTCTGGTCCCTCCCCGAGATCCGTTCGCCTATTACGGCCTGACCCAGGACTCCCGATTGCGAATCGAGCGCGCGCCAGTCTCCGGACCGCCACTGGCGAGGCGGCTCGGCTATCTTGCCTTCGGTGTCGGACGTGCCATGGGTCGCACGCGCGCGGACGTGCTGATGACCCGTGACCTCGGCGTCGCGTCAACGCTTCTTCGTTTGCCACGAGCTTTGCGTCCGCCGCTCGTCTACGAATCGCACGGCTACGCGCCTGACGTGGCGGCAGCGCTACCCGATCTCGTGGCGACCGCCACCAGGCCCACACCCGGCAAGCTGCAGCGCCTTGCTCGACGCGAAGCTCACGTCTGGCGGCGGGCCGACGGGTACGTCACGATTACCGCGGCGCTCCGCGCAGATCTCGAACGGCGGTACGGATCTCGGCCACGGATGGCTGTGATACCAGACGGCGTGAGGACGAATCGCTATCCGGCCGCTCCACCGGCCGCCAGCGGCAATCGCGTCGTCGCGTACGCTGGCCATCTCTACGCGTGGAAGGGGGTTGACGTCCTTCTCGAAGCGCTGGCACGGCTGCCGACGGTGCGGGGGCTGATCGTTGGTGGACACGCGGCGGAACCCGACCTCGCTCGTACCAACTCGGTGGCGCAGCGACTCGGGCTCACGGACCGGATCACGTTCACCGGGTTGGTGGAGCCGGCGCGCGTGCCGGTATTGCTGTCAGACGCCGCCGTCCTGGTTCTACCGAACACCGCATCCGCCATCTCCACTCGATTCACGTCGCCCCTGAAGCTGTTCGAATATATGGCTGCCGGACGCCCTATTGTCGCCAGCGATCTGCCGTCGATCCGCGAGGTCCTCCGCGACGGCACGAACGCCCTGCTCGTCCCGCCGGGCGACGCGGCCGCTCTGGCGGAGGCCATCGATCGGCTGCTGGCCGACCCGGATCTGTCGGCACGACTCGCCCGCGCGGCGTTCGATGAAGTTCCCGCCTACTCCTGGGAACGACGCGCCGAGCGGCTGGAGGCCCTGTTTGCCGAGGTGATCGCTGCCGGCCGATGATCTCGACGTCTTTGCTCTCGCTCGTTCGATGCCCGGATTGCCACGGCGTGCTCGCCGGGACGCCGGACTTGCTCGTCTGTCGAGGCTGCGGTCGGCCATACCACAGCGCCTCGCCGGACTACCTCGATCTTCGGCCGCGCGTGGCCTACACCGAGCAGACGAAGTATCTCGACGAGACGCTGCACACCGACGCCAGGCACGAGCGGGTGTCGCCGCCGCTCCTCGGATCCAGAATCCGCAACGACATGCTGCGATTGTTTCTGTCGCCCGAAGCGCACGACCTCGTCGTCGATCTCGGGTGCGGCAGCGGACGCGCGCTGCTGTGGAACCGCGATTGGGGATCGGCCACGGTCGGCATCGACATCAGCCCGTTTTTTTCAGGCGAGGCCCGTCGCGATGTCGATCTGCTGATCGGAGACTTGCGGAAGCTGCCATTCGCCGACGGCACCTTCACCAAGGCGTATTCGCTGGACGTGCTCGAACACCTCTCGCCTCAAGCGCTGCGCGACATGCTCGCCGAAGCTTCGCGGGTGCTGGCGCCCGGCGGAGAACTGTTCGTCTACACCCATGTGCGCAAGAATGCGCCCGTGGCCCTCGGACTACGATGGATCAACGCGCTGGGGCATCAACTCGAGCGCTGGGACTGGATCGACGCGCGGCACGAGCGGCTTCGCAAGTCCGATCATCTGAATCCACTGCGCGATATTCCCGAGCTGGAGCAGGTCGTGCACACGGCGGGATTCAGGATCAGGAGAATCCGCTACTACACGCCGATCGTCGGGGGATTCGTCGAGAACATCATGATGCGCGTCGCCGAGCGCGCGCTGGCACGCCGCGCCGCGCGGCGACTCGAAGCGACGGTCGCCGCCGATGCGATCGAAGCGCAGGCCATCCGCGAAGTGCGCAGCTCGGCGAAGGCGCGGATCGCCAGCAGCCGTACCACGTACGTGGCGCTGCGCACGCTCTCCTGGCTGATGAAACTGGACCTTCTGCTCTTCGGACGAATCCGCTCGGGTCCGTTCTTCGCGCTGCTGGTGAAGGAGTGATGGCGACGTCCGCTTCCAGCAGCCAGCTTCCCGCTTCCAGCTCGCGACTGACGGTGCGTCTGCGAGGGGAGGAGAGCACGAGCCGTCGCTGGAAGCTGCAAGCTGGGAGCTGGGAGCTGGAAACAGCCGCGTTCGAATCATGAAGATCCTGTACGCCGCCTCAGATCAGACGATTCCGGGAACGACCGGCGGATCGATCCATGTGGCCGCAGTCGCGGAAGGCCTGGCACGTCTGAACCACGAGGTGCACGTCGTCGTCACGCCTGGCGGGACGTTTCCCGCCGGCCCGGTCCACTGGATCGCGCTGCCTCCTCCGGCAGGCAGGAAAGAACTGCGGTGGGCCAACACGCGTGCCATTCGGCGGATCGCGACAGAGCTGCGACCGGATGTCGTCATCGAGCGCTACTACAATTTTGGCGGTGAGGGGATCGCTGCGGCACACGACGTCGGCGCGATCGCAGTGCTCGAGGTCAACGCTCCGGTCATCGATCATCCAGGTTCGGGCAAACGTCTTCTGGATCGCGCGTTGATCGTCGAACCGATGCGCCGGTGGCGCGAGCGGATCTGCGCGCGTTCAGATCTCATCGTCACGCCCAACGCCGCGATACTGCCGGCGAACACGCCACGTTGGAAAATACTCGAAATCGAGTGGGGCGCCGATACCGAACTCTTCCGGCCCGGCGCACCGGGCGCCGTCCCATTCGCTCGGCCGGCTGATACCGTCGCGGTGTTTGCCGGCGCCTTTCGAAACTGGCACGGCGCGATTCACATCGTCAGCGCCCTTCGCGAACTGCGGGCGCGTGGGCGGCGAGACATCGCGGCGGTGTTTATCGGTGATGGCCCGGAGCTCCCGCGGGTCCGTCACGCCGCGGCCGGTCTCGACGGTGTGGTTTTCACCGGGGCGCTGCCGCACGAGCAGCTTCCCGCGTGCTTGTCCGCATGCGACATCGGCGTCGCACCATTCGATCCCGACACTCACCCGTCCCTATCACTGGGGTTCTACTGGTCGCCGCTGAAGATCTTTGAATACATGGCCGCTGGCCTGCCGGTCGTGGCACCGGCGCTCGATCGAATTTCCAGCCTCGTGGGGCACAATCGCGAAGGACTCCTGTACGATTCGGCTATACCGACGGGGTTGCCGCACGCCTTCGAAGCGCTCACGGATGCGCAACTGCGGAGCCGACTCGGACGGGCGGCCCGCGAACGCGCCGTGCGCGACTACAGCTGGTCGTCGCACTGCCTGGCGCTCGACGCGGCCATCAAAGCAAGGCAAACGGGTGGTGCGGTGCCATCTACCAGAATCGCACCGGGCACTGCCGAGGACAAAACGCGCGGCACATGAGAATCCTGCTCGCTACCGACGCGTTCCCGCCGATTTGCGGCGGCAGCGGTTGGAGCACGTACGAGCTGGCGCGCGGGCTGCGGGCGCAAGGCCACGACGTCTGGATCGTGCAACCGCGGTCTGGCGCCAGCCGCGGGACTCGCACACGCGTGTATGACGACTTCGAGGTCACCGAATTCGGGGCGCCGGCCCCGCCCGTACCGTACCTGCGCAATTACTTCAAGAATGAGAAGCTGTACGCGGATCTGGCGGACTTCCTGACTGGCCTCATCGCACGCGAGCGCATCGACATCGTTCACGGGCAACACGTCATGACGTCGATACCGGCGATTCGCGCCGCGCACCGAGCGTCGATCCCCGCGGTCTGCACTGTCCGGGACTACTGGCCCGTCTGTTATTGGTCGGACCTGATTCACACCTCAAACGGGATGGCGCTGTGCCCGGGTTGCTCGGCTTCGATGATGACCCGCTGCGTCAAGCCGCATGCTCACGCGCTGTGGCCGCTGACGCTGCCGATGATTCCATACATGCGGGCCAACCTGGCGCGAAAGCAGCACGGACTGGGCGACGCTGATGCGATCGTGGCGGTCAGTTCGACGATTGCGTCCGATCTCCGCAAGCGATCGCCGGAGATCGCAGCCGCGCGCATGGAAATCATTCCCAACGCGGTTCACATCGACGCGCTCCGGAGGGCGGCGGCCGCGACCGAGCCGCCGATGACCGGCCCCTATGCGCTCTACCTCGGAAAGCTGGCGCCCAACAAGGGAACGACCCACCTCGTGCGCATCATCGAGCGCGCCAATCTCGACTGGCCGCTCGTCGTCGCCGGCGATGGACCAGAGCGCCCGAAGATCCAGACCGATGCGGCGCACTCGTCTCGCGACATTCGTTTCGTTGGCTGGGTCGATCAGCGAGCGGCCATGGCATGGATGACACACGCGTCGATGCTGGTGTTTCCGTCCCGCGGACCTGAATCGCTGAGCCGGGTTCTAATTGAAGCGAGTGCGCTGGGTGTTCCGATTGCCGCGATGAACACCGGCGGCACACCCGATGTCATCGTCAACGATCGCACCGGACTCCTGTCAGAGTCACCCGAGCATCTGGCCGACGATCTCCATCGGTTGCGAGACGACGAGGCCCTTCGCGCCCGGCTTGGATCGCAGGCCCGTATCCACGCTGCCGCGAAGTTCGACACATCGATCGTCGTGCCGCAAATCGAGCGGCTGTACGTCGAGTTGCTGGAGCAACGACGTTGAGCCCTGTCCGGCGCGTGGCCGTCGTCGCACGCGCCGTGTTCCCGCTTCATGGGCTCGGAGGCTTGGAACGCAGTGTCTTCGATCTCGTTCGTTACCTGGCGCGCTCGCATGTCGAAGTGACGCTCATCACTCGGCCGCCAAGCCAGGCCGGCGCGTCTCTCAGCGAGCCCGGCGTCACCACACGATTCGTGTCCTACCGGACCTTTCCGTTGGCTGGGCGACGCGGAACAACGGTGCTCGACCGCAGCACTGCCTATCCGTTGTTTGGCGAACGCGCCGGCCGTCTCGCATGGCGTCTGGTCAAGGACGGTCACATCGATCTCGTTCACGGGTTTGGCGCAAGCGTGCTTGGCTACGCTCGCCGCCGATCGACGTCAACGGCACCTCTCGTTCTGAACCCACAAGGTCTCGAAGAGTTCGGCGCAACCGATCCCTCGAAGGCGCGGATCAAACGAGCCGCGTACTGGCCCCTCCGTCGCGCCGTTGTGACATGCGCGCGAGCGGCGGATCGCGTCATCGCGACGGACCGTTCGCTGGAACCGGCGGTGCTCGAGCACCTGAAGGTCGATCGCTCGAAAGTACGGACCATCCCGAACGCGCTCGATCTATCGAGCATCGACGGCCTTGCGAACGTTGACGAGGGCCTGCGTATCCGCCGGGCAGCCGGCATCGCTGATACTGACATGGTGCTGCTCAGTGTCGGACGCCTCGAGCACAACAAGGGATTTCACGTGCTCGCCGCCGCGCTCGCCGCGCTTCGCGCTCATGCTGGAGGGCCGGTCGACGGTCATTGGAGGTGGGTGGTCGTCGGCGATGGCCCGTATCGTCGCTCGCTCGAGTCCGCGGTTCGCGAAGCCGGCGTCGCCGGACAGACGTGCGTCCTGGGCCGGCTCAACGAGCATGACCTCCATGCCTGGTATGAAGCCGCCGATCTGTTTGTGCATCCGACGCTCTATGAGGGGAGCTCGCTGGTCACACTCGAGGCGATGGCCCATCGGCGGGCGGTGGTCGCGACCACGGCCGGTGGGCTGCCTGACAAGGTTCAACCGGGGATCAGCGGATGGCTGGTGCCCCCCGGCAATGCCTCCGCGCTTGCGGCGGCAATCAGCGGCGCGCTCGCACTCCCCGACCGTCTGGCCGCCATGGGACAGGCAGGCCGCACGATCGTCGAGCGAGACTTTTCGTGGAAGGCGACGGGGAGTGCCCTTCTCCGCCTCTACGACGAGTTGCTCCAGTGACGCTGTAGTAGAGTTACCAAAACCTCGGTTCGACGAGGTTCGACCCGGTTCTACAGGGGTCCACCAGGTTCGTTCGCGCAGAATCAGAGCGCCGAACGTCCAGAATCACGCGAAACCTGCCCGGAACGAACCGTGTCGCCCCTGGTGGGAACCCCGTCGAACCCAGTCGAACCTAAAGGACGGTCGGAGTGATCGAGCGCGAATGGCGTGAAGCAAGCGATCTGCGCACGTCGCGGATGGCGCTGGCCGTCGTATTGGTCGCGGCAGCCGTGCTGCGCTTCTGGGCCATTCATCGCGGTATCCCTTACGCGGTGCAGGTCGACGAGCCGGAAATCGTCGAACGCGCCGTGAACATGATGCGCTCGGGATCGCTGAATCCGCATTTCTTCGACTATCCGGGCCTGTCGCTCTACATCCAGCTCGTCGTGTCGATCGCGCGCTTCATCGCCGGCGCCATCAGCGGCGAGTGGTCCTCCCTCGCTCAGGCCACCAGCGGCTCCTTCTATCTCTGGGGACGCATCGTCACCGCGTCGTTCGGCATCGCGACGGTGCTTCTCGTGTACCAGGCCGGCATGCGATGGGGCGCGCGTCACGCGCTGCTGGCGTCGGGCCTGATGGCGGTGCTTCCGCTCCACGTTCGCTACTCTCACTATGTGCTCACGGACACGCCGCTCACGTTTTTCGTCACGCTGACATTCCTGCTGTCGCTCGTCGCCCATGAACGTGGAACGCTGGCCAGCTTCGTGATCGCCGGTGCTGCGGCCGGCCTCGCCGCCGCGACCAAGTACAACGGCGGCATCGCGCTGATCATGCCGCTGCTGGCCTGCTGGATGACCGTGCCGCTTCGGCCCGGTCGGCTCAAGACCGCGCTGACGACGATTGCCGCATCCGCTGCCGCGTTCCTGCTGTTGGCACCGTACACCGTTCTCGATCTGCCGGCGTTCCTCGACAACTTCGCCCGACTCGCCAACCAGTATCGTGTCGCGGTCGTCAGCGAGTCACTGTGGGTCCTGTACTTCAAGTACCTCGTTCGACACGCGTTCGGATGGCCGGCCTTCTTGCTCGCCATGGGAGGCATGGGACTCGGCATCGTCCGCCTCGTGCGCGGGCCCGGCCGGGTGCGATGGGCGCTCGCCGTCGTGTTTTCGCTCGTCTACTACACGATGCTGACGACGCAACATATCGTCTTCGCGCGGTATTTGCTGCCGCTCACGCCGACGCTCTGCGTGCTGGCGGCCGCCGCCGTCGTGTCCGGCGTGAGTTTGCTGCGGCGGTATGAAATCCCACGCGCCGCGCGGACGGCCCTCATCGCGGCATTGACCATCGCCGCACTGCTTCCGCCCGCGCTGATCTCGGTCACCGGCGATCGCGAACTGGCGAAGGAAAGCACGGTCGATCAGGCGTACTCGTGGATCCTCCAGAACATTCCGCCGGGCGCGAACATCGTCCTTGAACGACGCGCCATGCTGCTGCCGACCCAGTATCGGGCGACTTACGTGACGCAACTTCGGCGAAAGAGCTACGAACAACTGCGCGGCGAGGGTGCTGAATACCTGGTGGCGAATTCGGAGGCGTTCGGTCCGGCGCTTGGCGCCCCGCACCAGTTCCCCGACGACTACAACGATTACATGCGGCTCTTCACGCAAAGCCGCGAGATCCACACGGTCAGACCAACCACGGCGGTGCCCGGACCTGAGCTGCGAATCTTTCAGATCGTGCCGTAATCACCCCGAGGAGCTTCGCCCTTCGGACTCCCCCACACGCTCGCTTCGCTGCGCTGCGCTCGCAGATCGCCGCCTTGGCCGGTCATAGCTGCTTTTGCGGCGAAGCGGCTCGCGTGGGCGCTCGGTCGCCATTGTTGTACACGGCTTAACACGCTTCTGCACTCGGTTGAAGTGAGATCGTCGCTATCGTGGCAGAACGTTAATCGTCGCACGTCGTCTCAAGCCCATAATCCAGTCTTTGATCATCCCCGCGCGTTGGTTTGCGATCAGTTCGGCTCGCACCAGATCGCGAACCTCGTCGATTGGCCGGACGGCGCCGTTCCGCGTGAAGGTGGGCTGGTGCTCGCGATAGTACTGCTGAACCTCGTCCTCCGACGGTTGCACGCCGCCAAACCGCTGCAGCAGGTACGCATCGATCCGCAGATCGTCACGCACCTGGCGACGCAGTTGGTCGACCGAAATCCCGCAGTCGCGAAGGATCGCATCGAACGCGCCTCCGGCGCGTTCTCGAACGTCCGCCAAGCGTCGGTCGACATCCGCCTGCGCCGGTTCCGGCGGCGCGTACCGATCGACCTCCTCGAGCACCAGACGGCGCTCGATCAGCGCATCCAGCGGCACCGCCACGGCATCTGAGGCAGTGGACTGCGGCGCGAACCCAAGCCTCACGGCCAACGTCACGTCGGACTGCATGATCAGCGCGCCGTTTACGACCGCGAGAATGCGATCGATGATTTCGGCGCGTACGGTCGTTGAACTCGCGCTTGCAACCAATAGCGAGACAACCAGGAAGCGTCGCATCACTGTCATCTTTTATCACGGCGCGTGGGCCCCACCCCCACGCGCTCTCGCTCGCGGACGCCCGCTCCGCGGCGCTTCCCTCCGCTCGCTCGGGCTGCGGGCGCTTCAGAACGCCTGTCCGAGGCTGAAGTGGAAAGCGCGCCGCGGCTCCAGTTCCTCGCCGATCGTCCGTCGATCCAGTTTGAAGCCAACGTCAAAACGGATCGCACCAATTGGCGAACGATAACGGAGGCCGACGCCGAGACTCCCGCGCAGCTCGCCAAGATCCATCTCCGTCACCCGATCGAACACGTTGCCGCCGTCCATGAACGCCACAGCGCCGATGTCTTTCCAGACCGGCACGCGCAGCTCGCCGTTCATCAACAGCACGGCGTTGCCGCCGCGTGGAAAGCCGGTGGAGCTGATCGTATTCGGCGCGCCCACGGTGTCGAGCGCGAAGCCGCGGATGGTGGTATCGCCACCAGCAAAGAAGCGCTCGCTCGCCGGCAGATCTTCGACGGTAATCGTCACCGGATTTCCCTCGATGTCGGTCGCCGGCACGTCGCGCGGAAATCCGTCCGCCAGCCCGACGGCCAGTCGCGATGCAAAGATGACGCGCCGGGTCGAGGGCAGGCGATGGAACCAGAGGCCCTGGAGGTACGACTTGAGGAATCCGACCTGTCCGCCGAGCGCGCGCGCCGCGAGCGTGCCCTCAGCGCTCAGAAATGTCCCTCGCTCGGGATCCAGCACGTCGTCGCGGGTGTCCCTCGAGATTGCGCCCGAGAATCCCGAAAGCCGCACTTGAGGAAACACTCGATCGATGCGTGACTGATCCTCGAGGCTGAGCTTCTCGTCGAAGGTACGCGTCGTCCCGAACGAATACCGGCCACTGACCCGAACCCCCGGGCCGAGCCGTCGGCCGATCTCCGCGTTGACGCCTTTGCGCGCGAAGTTGAATGACGACCGCCTGCCTTGTTCGACGGCCGCGGTGAAAGACAGATCGGCGTTCAATCCGATCGCGCGAGGCTCGCGATAGGTTCCCACCACCCGATATTCGGCGAAGCCGAACTGACTATCGGATTTGGCCGGGTCGGACCCGTCACCCGGGTGGAGGCTGAGCCGGGCAAACAGGTCGGCGGTCCGATTCTTCCCGCCAAGATTGCGCCGGCCGATGTCGAAAAACCCTCGCGGCGCAAATTCGATCTGCTCCTGCGCCTGCCCCCCTGGCCCCTCTTTCAGGATCCGGCTCGCTTCGATTCCGCCGCCGAAGCTCGTGGTCGTGGCCGACGCCTCCTCGACGCTGACCAGTACGTCGGTGGCGGCGCTGCCGTGCGACAGCTCTTCGACCCGGATCCTCCGGAACAGGCCGAGCGCCCCCAGCCGACGCTGACTTTCGATCAGGTCCTCCAGTCCAAGCGGCTTTCCCTCCTGGAGCAGCAACTCGCGCTTGATGACGCGCTCGTCGGTTCGCGTGTTGCCCACGATCAGAATGTGATCGACGATCGTCTGCTGCCCCTCGGTGACGCGGAATCTCAGGTCGGCTCGGGAACCGTCCGCCGACAGCGCAGGTGTCACGACGACATTGGCCGACGCATATCCGCGATTCAGGTACTCGAGCTGTACCGCTTCACGGTCAGCGACGACTTTGGGCTCGTAGTAAGGCGCGTCGCGGACCGAGGTCACGAGCCCTCGAAGCTGGTCGGTCGCCACCTGCGTATTCCCTTCGAATGTCACGTCACCGATTCGAGTCAGCGGACCTTCGACGATCGAGATCACGGGCTGCACGCGCGCCAGCGAACCGGTGGCGGTTCCCTGTTCGTCGACCGCCGCCGAGACCTTGGCCTGGGCGTAGCCGAGCCTCTGATACTGCCCGGCGATCGCACTGACCGCGGCTGACAGGTTCGCCTCGACGAACACCTCGTTCGCTTGAAGCTTCATGAGTGCGGTGCGAAACAGATCGGACCCAACTGCGTGGTTGCCGCGGATATCGACACCCCGCTCAGCGACCCGATACTGCGCCCCGCGATTGACGGTGAACACGATCCGCAGCGTCCCGTCTCCCTCTTCGCGCGAGGCTGTCGCGTCAGCTTTCCAGTGCCCCTGCTGGTTGAGGAACGTGCGGATCCGCTGGATGGAATCCTCGATCAGATCCTCGTCGACAGACGCTTCGCGAGCGACCGGAACCAGCTCAGCGCGTTTCTCTTTCGGCAGGGGATCACCACCAAAGGCAATGGTGACGACCGGGCCGACACGGAGAGCGATCGCGAGATCGACGGAGCTGTTGTCCGGTGACGGACGCGACTGGTAGGAACCCGACGCAAGATAATGCGATTTCTTTCGCAACCGTTGCGTGTAGGCGGAGAGCGCTTCCGCGATCGCGGTCGGCTCGTACTGAGTTGCCGGCACTGCGTGAATCTGACGCAGGAATGCGGGGCGGCCCTCAGGCGGTGTTCCTTCGATCACCACGTTTCCGATGACGGCTGGCCGTCCCGGCTTCACCTCAAACGCCAGAAGCGTCCGATCGGGATCGTGACGCTCCGTGGCCGTCGCCGTGACGGCGGCGCCGAGAAAACCATGGTCGCGATAGAGCTGCTCGATGAATCTGGCGATCTCCTGCGCGCGGCCAGGAGCCGGTGACGTGCCAAATCGGCCGGTCACGGCGGTTCTCACCAGCGTGTTCGAGAGCATCAGTGACGGCACGCCGTGGAAATCCATCGCCTGCACGCTGTGGAGCGGCACGAGGTTGTACTGCAGCGAGACCCCGCCGGGTGCCGTCAACGCGTTGACCTGGACGTCCTGAAAGCGGCCCAGCCCGAAAATGTGGGTGATGGATTCGCGGACCTGGGTCATCGAGAGCGGATCCCCGACGTGAGTTTCAATGAGCGTGCGGATCGCCGGATCTTCGATCAGCCGTCCTTCCGAAACCATCTGCACTTCGACGATCTGCTGTCCCACGAACGAGGTCGCCGGTGGCTGGGCGAAGGCGGCCGTGGCGCCGGCAAGAGGCAGCGCGACTAAGCAAGCGGCAAGGGCGAAGGGATAGCGCCTGCGGCCCGAGCGAGGCGCAAAGCCGCCGAGCGAGAGCGAGCGGGGGTGGGGCCCCGCGAGCAGTGAGAAAAGCAGACAAGGGACAAGGGGCAAGGGAAAAAGCAAGCCCTGGCTAATCGTCATCACCGGCGATGCTGGACGCGGAAGTCGACGGAGAACGTCCGATCGCCGTTCTGCGTGAGCACCCACCCCAGGCGATCGTTCTGGTCGTATTCGAGCACCAGGATCTGGGTCGCGCTCGGGGTCGTGCCGAGGGGACGCGCAAACGTGACGTAGGCACGGCTCGACAGGCGCTTGCCAACGATCACCCGGGCGGACGCGGTGAGCGGATCGGTCTCGGAGCTGCCAATCGACGGGGTAATCTGCAAGTCCACGCCGAGGGTCTGCTCAACCGCCCGGTTGACGGGCGCAGTCATGCTGCCGGTCAGCAAGCGAGCGGTGGCAGCCTTCATGAGATCCTCTTCCGACCGTGAGGATGCCGACGGGTTGAGCGTCCGGAGCTCGGCATTCTGCAGATCCTGTGCGGAGCTCTGACCGAGCAGCAGCAACAGAATGCCGACGGACGACAGGGGCGGATCCGAATTGAGGTTCATCGACATCTTCGAGGCCGTGCCGGTGAAACCCAGCGTGACCCGGTAGACATCGCTCTGCCCGACGACCTGGCCGACCACTCGCACGCGGGTTTCGGCCTCGATGTCGAAGTACGGCTCAATCCGCGCCGGGTTGGCAAACCCGATCGTGCCGCGGGTCACGAGATACCGGTTGCCTTCGAAGATCACGTCCCCTCGGTCGATTTGCGCACTGCCGAACAGCAGCGGCCGGTCGTAGGTGCCGCGCAACTGCAGATCGGCACTGGCCACCATGCGCGCGAGGTTGTTCTCGACCCGCAGCGACGACGGGGCGTCGATCTGGACGTCGAAGCGAATCGGCAGCGTCGAAGTGGGCGTGGCGGCAGACAGAGGCGAACCCGCCGACGTCAGGTTGAAAAGATCGGCATTGGGCTCGAAACGTTTCGAGTACAACGCATCGTGGACCGTGACCGTGCCTCGCAGCAGCGGCGATGACGGCAAGCCAATCAGCGACAGATCCGCGTCGATGTTGGAGACGAATCCTTCCGGATACCGGATGCGCATCTGCTGGCCTGTGGCCGTGAGATTGAGGTCGCCGGGCGCGAAGCCGTTGAGGGCGACGCGGCCACCAAACGTGACGTCGCCGCCGGCCAGCCGCGCACGAATCCGGTCGATCCGGATACCGGCCGCATCAAACGAGATTTGCCCGTTGATCGACTCCAGCGAATGCGGGAGTGACAGCTGGCGGATACGGCCGTTGACGACGGCGGCGCTTCCCGAGAACACCGGCTTCGCCAGCGGTCCGTCTACGGTCGCCTTGAGCGTCGCCGCGCCGGAACTCCGGATATCACGATAGAACCCTTGCAGGATTCCCAGGTTGGCGTCGCCCGACGCCGACACGGCAATCGTCGACTCGTGAAGGTTGACGTGACCGTCGAGATCGAGCCGGGTTCCGTCACCAAACAAACGCAGATCGTTGACGTTGAGGACGTGATGATCGAGCGTCAGCTCGATCGGCCTGACGGTCTGCGTCGCGGGATCAACGTTGCTGACGCGATAGTCGAACAGTTTGAGATCGAGCTGCTCCACGCGGGTGTCGACGATCAGATGATCCACGTCCGCCAGTTCCCCGACGACCCGCACCGTGCCGCCGGCGATCGCATTGGTGAACGGCGACAACCGCGGCTCGAAGAACCTGAGGTACGGATCGAGCGAGGTGTTCGAGAAGCGGAGCGTCAGCTCCGCATCCATCGCTTCCGTGAGGGCGATCCGCCCAGACCCTGACATCACCAACCGGGGCGATGCGGCTTCGAGTTCCGCCGTCAGGAGCTCGCCGCGCAGCGACAGCCGCCCGGTGAGCTGACCGATGCCCTCGTCGGCCGCGAACAGGTCGTCAACCCGCATGCGCACGTCGTACCGAGGTACGTCGAACGTCCCCGTGCCGCTCGCCGTAAACTGCAGCAGGCCCGACAGCGGCGCGCGCGGGAACGCAACCGTCTGCAGCGACTCAACCGGGATCTTTGTGCCATCGGCGTTGAACGAATAGGTGCCATCCCATCCAACCCAGGCGGCCCCGGTCACTCCGCCCGTGCTCTTGTGAATCTGGATCGCGTCGAGCCTGACGCCCGATCCCTCGAACCGCAGCGACGACGTCGCGGTGTCAAAGGATTCGCCGTAGGCAGTGCCGCGATCGATCACGAGACGCCCGAAGCCGAACGGCGTTTCGTACTTCCCATACAGGTGGTACTCGCCGGAGACGGTCCCGTCGACCGGGTAGTCGTCGAGTTCGAACGCGTGCCGTAGATCGGTGAGGGGACGTCGGGTGATGAAGATGCGGGCGTTGATCTCGTCGCCATTGTCGCGACGCGGATAACCAAGTGAGAACGTACCGTCGGCCCTGATCTCCGATGCGCCGTCCGTGATGACACTCTCGCTGATGATCGCGTAGCTGTTTTCAATCACGAGTTTGGCGGTGCCCCGACCCCACGTCGTATCCCACGCCCGCATGTGTTCGCCGCTGAACGTGCCCTCGATTCGCGGTTTCGTGAAGGCGAGCAGCATGACGCCGTCGAACTGGCCGGCACCGCTCACCGGAACGGCGCCGGTCGGAGCCCCAAAGGCCGTCATGATTCCGGCAAGCACCCGATCGCTCTCCTCCCAGTCGAGGCTCGTGACGTGGAAGGGGATGTGCGACTGTTCGCCGTACGCGGTGCGTCCTTCGAATTCAACATAGGTCTTCGGCGTCGCGACCGAACTGGCTCCGAGCGTGATCCATTCGGGGTCCAGCGTGTAGGAGACGTGCCCGCCGATCGGCAGATAGCCGAACGACGCGTGGGGATTGAATGGACCGGCCTCTGGCGCCAGCGCCGCCTGGCGCGCCACGGCATCACTGTCCAGCGCCCGGGTCATCATGGTCGCGCCGTCGGGCGCGGTCGCCAACACCTCGCCGTCACCGCGGCGTTGGCTCCACTTGCCAAGATCCCACACCAGATGGCTTCGCCCGGTAATCGTCCCGCCCAGTCGAAGGCCCTTCGTTTCGAGAAAGTCGGTGAGCTGAGGCAGATTGACGTCGCGGTAGGTGACGTCCCAGGTGGCGTGTGTCGGCACACCGCGTTCGTTGAGCGGGGCCAGCTTGTAGTCGAAACGCGCCGTCCCGCCGTACAGTCCACTGGTGGCATCGGTCACTTCCAGGCGATCGGGCAACCAGAGCACCGATCCTTTCAGGTTGGGAAAGCGCCACGCGTTGACCCCGGCCAGCGGACTGTCGAACGTGCCCCGTAGCTCGCGGCCGCCGGGGAAGAGGTGAAACGTGCCGCGAAACTTTCCCTGTCCCGAGGCCGCGAACGAGTACTGATGGAAGTAGATGTTCTTCTGCGTTGGAAAATCGATCGTCGACACAATTTGATAGGTCTGTTCCGGCCACCGGCTGAAATCGATGGTGCCGGTCAGCTGCGATTTCGCCCCATCGCTCACCAGATCGATTCCACTGAATAGCAGGTGCGATCCTTCGATCGTGAAGCGCGATCCCATGTGTGCGTGGAACGGCTCGTACTTCTGAATCCTGATGATCGAATCGGCAAACGATGCCGCGCCGCGGTAGACGCGATCGGCGATTCCGCGGGTGACCGACACACGCAACCCCCGCGACGCGATGCTCCACGGGGTCCCGTGGTCGTCGTAAATGAATGCGCCTCGCGACGCCAGCACGCTGCGGACGGTCGTCGTAAACCGCTTCGGACCGGTCGACTTCGACTCGCGCGTGAATCTCGGAAAATTGTGCCGGCCGCGCGGAAACTCAGGGCTCGAAGGCCAGGTCTCGACCACCATGTCCCAGTCGGTCATCTCGACCGACTCGACGATCAGCTGACGCGTGACAATCGTCCACCACGGCAGGATCACCTCGATCTTCTTTGCCTTGAGGAACGGACGATCGGTCGGCTGCAGCCCCTCGATCAGGAGGTCCTCGACGACAAACACGCCGGGTGTGATCTTGGCGGACAGACGCCCGATATGCATCGGGCGCTCGATGTATTTGGATCCCGCGCGCTCGGCGCGCTCGCGCAGCGACGGCCCGAGATCGACCGTGAAGAATGTCGCGATCGCACCGGCGACGACCGCGACGACGAGCGCCAGCAGGGCGAGCGAATAGCGGCGCCACCGCGGTCGGCGAGGTGACGGCCGTTCCGCCTGTGGCGGCGCCTCGGGCTCGTCCTGCTGTGGCTGCGGTTCGTGCATGACGCGTTACTGGATCGACCCGGTGATCACTCGATGACCATCAACACTCGGCCGGCCTCGACTGACGCGCCGGCGGTCACGGCCACCTCCTTGACGCGGCCAGCCCTCGGCGAGCGCAGTTCGTTTTCCATTTTCATGGCCTCGACGACGACGACGGCCTGTCGCGCGGCCACATCGTCTCCCCGTGCCACCAGCAGGCGAACGACTCGGCCAGGCATCGGCGCGACGACCGACTGTTCGCCCCGTGAATGCGTGCCGCCGTCGGCGGATGCGCGGCCCGTGCGGCGCCCGTCGACGAGCGCGGTGACGTCTCTGCCGTCGAGACGAACCAGCACCTCGCCCGGACTGCTGCCCGGCGAGATTTGAATGTCCCGACTCGCGCCGTCGCCATCAAGCAGCAGCGACAGGCCAAGATCCCCAATCCGGGCAGCATCGACCAGGTGCGCGTGACCCTCGACCATCACACGGTAGCGCCCGGCGTCGGCGCGCTCGACTGATACCGTGCGGGCACGGCCGTTGATCTCGATATCGAACGTCATTCGCGCAGCGCCTCGCGCCGCGCGGCCTGTTTCCAGTGAGTCGTGCTTCCCGGCGTACCCGGTGCGACCGAGTGCGCATGAGCGCGCAAGTAGGCATCGAGTGCCGTCGCGATCGACGCGATCTCCTCGTCTGCCGGCGTCAACTCGCTGAACGACGCTCCCGCGCGATCGACGAGCAGGCGATCGAGGTAGGTCGTGTCGTAGCGGCCGGCGACGTACTCCGGTTGACGCATGAGCCACAGAAAGAACGGGATCGTCGTGCGAATGCCGAGTACCTCGTACTCACGAAGCGCCCGAGACATTCGCTCCACGGCTTCGGGTCTCGAGCCACCCCACGCGATGAGCTTGGCAATCATCGAGTCGTAAAACACCGGCACCGTATATCCGACGCTCACCCCTCCGTCGTCGCGAACGCCAGGCCCCGAGGCGGGTCGGAGCCCGCGAATCAGTCCGGGAGACGGCATGAATCCCAGATCCGGATCCTCGGCGTAGAGGCGACACTCAATCGCATGGCCGCGAGCGGTGAGCGCCACTTCCGGATCGAGGTCGAGCCGTTCCCCGCGTGCGATGCGGATCTGCCACTGCACCAGGTCGGTGCTCGTCACCATCTCCGTGACCGGATGCTCGACCTGCAAGCGCGTGTTCATCTCGAGGAAGTAAAACGAGCCGTCCTGATCGAGCAGGAATTCAATCGTCCCGGCATTGGCATAGTTGACCGCGCGCGCCACGACCGCAGCAGCCTGCGCCATGTCGCGCCGCAATGCCGGCGCGACCGCGATCGATGGCGACTCCTCGACGACTTTCTGGTGGCGGCGCTGGATCGAGCATTCACGCTCGACAAACGGCACGATCGTCCCGTGCTCGTCGCCGAGCAACTGGATTTCAATGTGCCGCGGACGCACGAGACGGCGTTCGAGATAAATCGAGCCATCGCCAAATGACGAACGCGCTTCCGAGCGCGCCGACTGAATCGCCGCGCGGAGCGACCCCCGCTCCTCGACGGTGCGCATGCCCTTTCCCCCACCGCCGGCGACCGCTTTCACGAGCAATGGAAATCCGACGCCGTCAGCAATCCGCGCGATCTCGTCGTCAGCGATCCGCTCATCGAGCGGCTTCTCGGTGCCGGGAACGACAGGGACGCCGGCCTTCCGCGCCACCTCCCGTGCGGCCGTCTTGCTGCCCATCATCGCGATCGCTTCGGGAGAAGGGCCGATGAAGGTCAATCGAGCATCGCGACAGGCGCTGGCAAACGCCGCGTTCTCGGCGAGGAATCCGTACCCGGGATGGACCGCGTCCGCTCCCGCTTTTCTCGCCGCATCGATGATGGCGTCGATGCGTAGATAGGACGCGGCCGCCTCGCTCGGGCCAATGTGCAGTGCCTGATCAGCCTCGCGCACGTGGCGCGCCGTCCGATCGCAGTCAGAGTAGACGGCAACCGTCGGCAACCCCATTTCACGACACGCCCGGATAATCCGAACGGCGATCTCGCCGCGGTTGGCAATGAGAATTTTCATGAAACGCGTCAGGCAGGGGCTGGCCGTACTCCGCGCAACGGCTCGGGCATCCGAGGTAATTGTAACTCGGAAGGGAGCTACGGGATAAATGGAGATTACAGAGGCAACGGAGAAGATTCACAACGAAGGAACGAAGTAAACGAAGACGAACGAGGAAGAAATGCCCTCCGGCCCCGACTCACAAGGGAATATTCCCGTGCTTCTTCGCCGGATTCTTATCCCGCTTCGTGTCGAGCATGGAGAGTGCGGTGATCAGCTTCGCGCGGGTCTGCCGCGGCCTGATGACTTCGTCGACGAAACCGCGCGAGGCGGCGATATAGGGGTTGGCGAACTTCTCCTTGAACTCCGCCACGCGCCGAGCTCGAGCGGCGTCCTTGTCGTCGGCGGAATCGATTTCACGCTTGTAGAGAATGTTCACCGCGCCTTCGGGCCCCATGACGGCAATTTCGGCGGTCGGCCATGCCAGGTTCACGTCCGTGCGAATGTGCTTGCTCGACATCACGCAATACGCCCCGCCGTACGCCTTGCGCGTAATGACGGTCATCTTTGGTACCGTCGCTTCCGCGAACGCAAACAGCAGCTTCGCGCCGTGGCGAATGATCCCGCCGTATTCCTGTCGGGTGCCCGGGAGAAACCCCGGCACGTCTTCGAAGGTGACCAGTGGAATGTTGAAGGCGTCGCAGAAACGTACGAAGCGCGCCCCCTTCACCGATGCGTCGATATCCAGCGTCCCGGCCAGGTACGCAGGCTGATTCGCGACGATGCCGACCGGACGGCCACCGAGCCGGGCGAATCCAACAATGAGATTGCGCGCGAAATGACGGTGCACTTCCAGAAACGCGCCGTCGTCGAACACCGAGTGCACGAGATCGTGCATGTCGTACGGCTGATTCGGTGACTCAGGAACGAGTCGATCCAGCGCGTCGTCCTCGCGATCGAGCGGATCGGACGACTCGCGGCGGGGCGGATCGTCGACGTTGTTGCCAGGCAAATAGCCCAGCAGGTCGCGAATCAGCCGGAGGCACTCGCGATCGCCGGCGACCGCAAAATGCGCCACGCCGCTGGTCGCGTTGTGCGTCATCGCGCCGCCGAGCTCTTCTTTCGTCACTTCTTCGTGGGTGACGGTCTTGATGACGTCTGGCCCGGTGACGAACATGTAGCTCGTGCCCTCGACCATGATGTTGAAGTCGGTGATCGCGGGCGAGTACACCGCGCCGCCGGCGCAGGGGCCCATGATTGCCGAAACCTGTGGAATGACACCGGAGGCGAGGGTGTTGCGAAGAAAGATATCGGCGTAGCCGCCGAGCGATAGCACGCCTTCCTGGATCCGTGCGCCGCCCGAGTCGTTCAACCCGACGACCGGCGCGCCCATCTTGAGGGCGAGGTCCATGATTTTCACGATCTTTGCGGCGTTCGTCTCGGACAGCGAACCCCCAAAAACCGTGAAGTCCTGCGCGAAGGCATAAACCGGACGTCCCTCTACGCGCCCGACGCCGGCGACGACGCCGTCGCCAGGCACGATCTGCTCGTCCATCCCGAAGTCTCGGCAGCGATGGGTGACGAGCTTGTCGACCTCCTCAAACGATCCCGGATCGTAGAGGAACTCGATGCGCTCGCGCGCGGTCAGTTTGCCAGCGTCGTGCTGCTTGCGCAGTCGATCTTCGCCGCCGCCCAGCTCCGCCCGCCGCTCCAGGTCTTCGAGATATTTGAGTGCGTCCACCTACGCCTTCACTGCCTGTGCCTTCTCCCAGTCCTTCAGGAACTTCTCGAGACCGATGTCGGTCAACGGATGACGGAACATGCCGTCGATCACGGCTGCCGGACAAGTGCAGATGTCAGCGCCTATTCGCGCCGCTTCCACGATGTGAATCGAGTGTCGCACCGAGGCGACGAGAATCTGCGTCGAGAACTCATAGTTCTCGTAGATGTCGACGATCTCCTTGATCAGATTCATTCCCGACGTCGCGATATCGTCGAGACGGCCGACGAACGGGCTGACGAAATACGCACCGACCTTGGCAGCGATCAGCGCCTGCGTCGGCGAGAACACCAGCGTCACATTGACCTTCTTGCCCTCGGACGACAGCGCTTTGCAGGCCTTCACGCCTTCCTTCGTGAACGGCACCTTCACGACGATGTGCTCGTCGATGGCGGCGAGTTCACGACCCTGACGAATCATGCCCTCGGCGTCCGTAGCCACGACCTCGGCGCTCGTGGGTCCCTTGACGATGTGGCAAATCTTCTTCAGGATTTCCTTGTAGTCGCCGCCTTCCTTCGCCAGCAGCGAGGGATTGGTCGTGATGCCGTCGATGATACCGAGCGGCACCAGCGCTTCGATTTCCTTCAAGTTGCCCGAATCAATGAATAACTTCATGACCTACCTCTCGGTTTCACTCCGCGGGACTTCGCCCCTCGGACTCCCCACACGCTCTCTCCCGAGCCGCGTCGTCGGCTCGTTCCGTTCGCGTGGCTCGCTTCGCCTCGCTCGCATCTTCTTTCGAGTAGCCTCGCCTCGTCATAGCACAGGCCGATCTGATGGTAAGAACCGGCGTCGCGGAGCGACCGATCATCGTGCGGTCTCTTCCAGCCGCGCCGACGGGGCGCTTCGATTCGGTGGCGTCGCCTTGTCCACGGCGATGATGGCGTAGACGTAGCGCACTCCCGGCTTGACCGTCTTGTCCTCGTAGCTCGTCGCCGTAATCGGTGCGGGCGTCAGCGGCTGAAGTGTGTCACCCGGCGCCTCGCCGCGCAAGACCAGGTAACCGGCGAGATCGGCTTCGCTGTTCGCGTCCCATCCGAGGTTCATCGTGCCGCTTCCTGCCACAATCGAGAATCCCTTCGGCGCGACCGGCGCGAAGGTGTCGCGCGGCGTCAGGCACACCGCGTCTGACGGAGTACTTTCGAGGCTGATGTTGGCAACCTTTTCAATCGCTCTCAGCGTGAAGCATTCCTCCGTGCCGAAGGTGACGCCCGCGCGTTCGAACTTTCCTGCTGCGACCGGTGTCGGGTTAATTGGATCGGCACTTCCAGCCTTATAAACATTGTAGGCAATCGGCGTCGCGGACGCCGGCGGCGACCACGTCAGGACAATGGAGGTCTCCGTTGAGGTCGCGGCGGGCACCGGCGGCACTGCCGGCGGCGCCACGAGGGGCAGTTCGAGACGAGTCGACGGTGGTCCGGGCCGCCCGCTCTTCGTGACGCCACGCACGACGTACAGTCGCGCCGGATAGTTCGGCAACGGCGGAAGAGGCGGCACCGGCGCGATCGCCGCTGACGTGGCAGTCGAACTCCCCGGAATTTGCGGCAGAGGCGTCGGTGTCCCCGGAAGTGCGGCAGCGTCTGGGACCTGAACTGTCTCGATCCCGGCGGCACCTGGCGCCGCCGGTGCTGCAGGTTGCGTAATCGGCGCCACGCCGGCCGCTCCCGGCGCGGAGGGGACTGTCGGCTCGGCGACCGGTGCCACACCAGCCGCGCCTGGTGCAGCACCCGTCGTTGGTTGACCGACCGCGGTCGGCTGGGCCGCCGTCGGCGTTCCAGGTGGCGTCGACGGTGACGCACCGGCGGGCGTGGCTGGCTGCTTCGGCAACGCCGTGAAGACCGGCTGCAGCCTCTCCGTGGTCAGCTCTTCTACGAACGTCGTCTTCTCACCAACCGACGGACGCTTATCCTCGGGTAGAGTTTCCGGCGGCGCTTCGCCCTCCACCGGTGGCGGCTTGATCGCAATCGTCGCCACTCGATACTTCGATACCAGCAGTTCCCGATTGGCAGGGCGGACCGCACCGGCGGCAACGGTCGCGGCAAACACTTCAATCCGGTCCAGCGCGACCGGGCCGGGGCCGTTCACGTTCGTCGCTGGAACATCAAAGCGAATCTGCGCCTCGTCACCTGTGCGCCCGACACTGACATTGGCCGGCGCGACGGGTACGACGTGCAGGGGTGCCAGCGGCGGACCTTTACGGCCGCAGGCGAAGCAACATGCCGCGATCAAAATGACAGCAAGCCGTCGCCTGGCGCTCATCAGAGGATGTAGCGCGACAGATCGTCGTTGCCGACGATGTCGGCAAGCATGCGCTCCACGTACGCCTCGTCTATGGTGATGTCCTTGTCGGCAAGATCTGGCGCGTTGAACGACACGTCGTCAAGCAGCTTTTCCATGACGGTGTGAAGCCGGCGCGCGCCGATGTTTTCGGTGCGCTCGTTGACCAGCGTCGCGAAGTCGGCAATCCGGCCAATCGCTCCGTCGGTGAATCGGATGGTGAGTCCTTCCGTCGAAAGCAGCGCCGTGTACTGCTTGATGAGCGCGCTCTTCGGCTCGGTCAGGATACGCACGAAATCGCCGCGTCCGAGCGCTTCGAGCTCGACGCGAATGGGAAACCGGCCCTGGAGCTCAGGAATCAGATCCGCCGGCTTTGAAACGTGGAATGCACCCGCGGCAATGAACAGGATGTGATCCGTTTTCACCATCCCGTGTTTCGTGTTGACGGTCGTGCCCTCGACGATTGGCAAGATGTCGCGCTGCACGCCTTCACGGCTGACGTCTGGACCATGTCCGCCTTCGCGTCCGGCCACCTTGTCGATTTCGTCGATGAAGATGATCCCGGCCTGCTGCACGCGATCGACCGCCGCGCGCGACACGGTTTCCATGTCGATGAGCTTTTGCTCCTCTTCCTGGGCCAGCGCCTCGAGCGCGGCCGGAACAACGAGGCGACGCTTGCGCGTCTTTCCCTGGAAGAGGCCTGGCAGCATGTCCTTGACGTTGATGTCGACCTCCTCGATCGACGAGCCGGCGATGATCTCAAACGACGGAAAGCTCTTCTCGCGAACGTCGATCTCGATCTGCTTGTGATCGAGGCGTCCGTCGCGGAGCTGCTCGCGAAGTTTCTCCCGCGTCCGTTGCGCCTGTTCGCGTATCGCCGTCGCTTGATCGTCGAAGTCCGGCGCTGGCGGGAGCGGCGGCAACAGCAAATCGAGCACACGTTCCTCGGCTGCTTCGCGAGCCTTCTCGCGAACTTCGACCAGCCGCTCCTCCTTGACCATGTCGACGGCGAGCTCGACCAGATCGCGCACCATCGATTCGACGTCGCGGCCGACGTAGCCGACTTCCGTAAACTTCGACGCCTCCACCTTGATGAAGGGAGACTGCGCGAGACGCGCGAGCCGCCGGGCGATTTCCGTCTTGCCCACGCCGGTCGGGCCAATCATCAAGATGTTCTTCGGCGCGATCTCCTCGGCAATGTCGGGAGCGAGTTTCTGACGACGCGTCCGGTTCCTCAAGGCGATGGCGACGGCGCGCTTCGCCTGGGCCTGGCCGATCACGTACTTGTCGAGTTCAACGACAATTTCGCGCGGGGTCAGCGATTCGGTCGTCGACGCGGTAGTTTCTGGAAGATAGATGGGCATGTGAATCGTACTTACGTGCTCGGTGCCGCAGGCGGATCTACAACTCTTCGATGGTAATCGTGCTGTTCGTGTAAATGCAGATCGCCGCGGCGATTTCCATCGCCTGGGCAGCTATCGTCCGCGCATCGAGCGACGTGTGCCGCGCCAAGGCTTTCGCGGCCGCAAGCGCATACGCCCCGCCCGATCCAATGGCAATTATCCCGTCGTCCGGCTCAATCAGGTCGCCAGTGCCAGACAGGAGGAACGTCATGCGATTGTCCATGACGATCAGCATCGCCTCGAGCCGGCGCAGCAAACGATCCGTCCGCCAGTCCTTGGCCAGTTCGACGGCTGAGCGTTCGAGGTTGCCGCGGTATTGTTCAAGCTTCGCCTCGAATCGCGAAAAGAGCGCGAACGAGTCCGCCGCCGAGCCAGCGAAGCCTGCCAGAATACGATCGTTGTAGAGCTTTCGAATCTTTCGCGCGGACTGTTTCACGACGGTGTCGCCGAAGGTGACCTGTCCATCGCTGGCCATCACCGTCTGCCCGCCCTGCCGCACAGCCAGCACCGTCGTCGCATGTAGCATCAAACCGAGTCTATCAAAGCGCTCCGATGTCGTTATCCCTTGTCCCTTTCCAGTGTCTCCGTGCCACCCAAATGTGACAGATCTATGACGAGGAGACGCAGTACAATAAGGAAAGGCCAACGAACTGTCGTAAGTTCAGCTGGCAAGACGGTTGCTGCTTCTGACCGTAGTCCGGGGAGGGGCTTGTAATGACGTTTCGAGGATTCTCGATTGGGCTGGTCGCAGCACTCTCGCTGAGCCTGTCGCCCGCGTGGGCCCAGGAGCGAAGCCGACCGGCAGATAGCCCGACGACCGGATCCGCAGTCGCCAGGGGCAGCAGCGATTCGGGGTCGGCATCCTCCTCATCAAATTCCGGGTCGAATTCCGGATCCGGGGCCAGCAGTTCACCGAGCTCGTCTGGCTCTTGGATGGACAACTCGTCCCGCGGGGTTGAAACGCCGCGTGCGCCGGTACATCCTGACCAATACAACGCGGCAGCGGCCGATCAGCGCCGGAGTAACGGAGCGACGTCCGGTCGCGCCGTTCCGCGGAACGACGGGGCCGCCGCCGGCAGTCCGAGTGCAACCAGCGCGAATTCCGGATCTGACGGACGGTCGAGTGATCGGAGCAGCACGGCGGTTCCCGCGTACAGCCGCCCGCGCGACGATCGAAATGCCACTGGTCGAGCGGTACCTCGCACAGGACCGGTGCCGGACGACGACCATAACCATCATGGTGGTTACTACCCGTCCTACCCGGGATACATTTACGATCCGTACTATTCGTTCTACTACGATCCGTTCTACAGCACCCGCTACGGGTACTGGGCACCTTACGGCTACGGCTACGGACTGGGCTACTTCTCCTACGATCCGTTCCTGTTTGGCGCCTTCGGGTATCCGTACTCGGGTGGCGCCTACGATCCGTATTTCTACGGCGGCGGAGGCACGGGCGGAGGCGGCGGGAGCAGCAGCGGATCGTCTTCTTCGCAGATCTATCCCGGGTCAGGATCGCTTCGCCTGAAGGTCAAGCCGCGCAATGCCGAGGTCTTTATCGACGGCCTCTCGGTTGGCACGATCGACAGCTTCGACGGCGTTTTCCAACGCCTCGATGTTCAGGCCGGGCCGCACAAGATCGAGTTGCGCGCCGAAGGCTACCAGACGGAGCAATTCGATGTGATCGTCACGAATGGCGAAACCGTGACTTACAAGGGAGATATGAAGCGCCGATAACTTCTGTCAGTGCTTTCCCGCATTGCCGCCATCTCGGGCCTCTACGACGCGATCGTAGGGGCCCTTTTACTGTGCGTGCCCGAATGGCTCGCTTCAACCTTCGGCGTTCCACCCGCCAGCCCGCGAATCTTCTCTGATTTGAACGCGCTGTTTCTGCTCTCGGTAGGGGCCGGCTACTACTTGCCCTGGCGGGACCCCTCTCGGTACCGCGGCTATCTCTGGGTCATGGGTCCGTTCCTGAAGGGCGCCGGCGCGCTCGCGTTCGTGCTCGATTATGTTTACCGTGGCTCGCCAGCGTCCTTCCTGCTCTTCGCGGCCTCGGACGGTACGCTCGCTCTCGTAACGGCCTTCGCGCTCTTGAGGACGCGAGCTTCGAATCGCTAATCACTCGTCGCCGATCCTCGAGCCCCTGATCATTTTGAATCCCTCATCGTTGATCCGAGGATCAGTGATTCAACGATCAGGCATTCCACGATGAGCGATCCGGGATCAGTGATTAGGGACTAGCGATTCGAGCGCGCCCGAACAAAAAGTACACGGGAACACCCGCGGCGATCACCGCGACGCCTGCGAGCGCCGGCGCGCCGTTGCGGATCATCTCATTGACGACCATCGCGGCGCCTGCGACCACGAAGATGGCCGGCGCCCACGGATAGCCCCAGGCCCGGAACGGGCGCGGCGCATCGGGCTCACGGCGACGGAGCACGAAAACGCAGAGCACCGCGATCGCCGAGAACAGGATGACGGCGAACCCGGTGTAGCTGACGAGCTGCGAGAGCGATCCGCAGAGCACCAGGACGGTGCTCCAGATTGCCTGCGCAACGATGGCGGCGGCTGGCGTGTGAAACCGCGGGTGCACTCGTGCCGCAGACTGGAGGAACAAGCCGTCTTTCGCCATCGCGTAGTACACGCGCGGGCCGGCGAGCGTCATCGCGCTGATGCTCGCGCTCAAGCTGACGATGGTGAAGAGGGCAATGGCATTCGCCGCCGCGACGCCGAACAGGCGCTCACCGACGACGTCGAGCAGGCGGCCCGGCAGCGCGGCAAGCTGCGGCGCGCTCAGCACGTGGAGGTAGAGCGCATTCAGCGCCACATAAATCACAATCACGGTTGCTGTGCCGAGACCGAGCGCCAGCGGCACGTTTCGCCCTGGATTCCGGACTTCCTCCGCGACATACACCGCCGCGTTCCAGCCCGAGTAAGTGAACATGATCGGCACGAGCGCGAGCAGCATCCCCGAGAACGGAACCGCCGTCGTCGCCACCGTGCTCGCGTCGGGAGAGGCGGCGCCGGAACCGACCATGAAGCCAAGCGCAATGATGATCGCCAGCGCACCTGCTTTCAGCCCGGCGAGCGCGTTCTGCACGATCCGACCAGGGCCGAGACCGCGGATGTGGATGAACGCGAGGACCGCGATCGGCACCAGCGCAACCATCGCGCGGCGTGAAACGATCAATGGCACCAACGGCAACGGCAGCGTGACGATCGGCGTCGTGTCGGCTGCCGCCGGTATGAACCGCCCGATGTAGTCTGCAACCGCCACCGCACTGGCGGCGATGGCGCCCGAAAAGCCGGCGACGAACGACGTCCATCCGGTGAGAAACGCCGCGAGCGGTCCAAACGCCTCTCGCAAGTACACGTACTCGCCGCCGGCCCGCGGCCGCAACGCGGACAGCTCCGCGTAAGCCATGGCGCCCGCAAATGCCAGCGCGCCTCCAAGCAGCCACACCGACAGAATCGCCGACGGCGTGCCGACCATCTGGGCGACGATGATCGGCACGAAGAAGATGCCGCCGCCGATGACGTTGGAGATGACGATCGCCGCCGCGTCGATTGGACCAAGCCGTCGATCGAGGGCTGACGACGATGGCGGAGGTGTTACGGGACGGGGAGCGCGCGACACGAGTGGGCTACTGCGTCAGCAATTGCCGGGTCACCGGCACGCGCTGCAGCTCGACCCACTGCGACGAGCTCTGTTTGGCGAAGATCGACACTTCCATGTCGCGGAACTGGCTGTTCTTCAGCATCTCCACCCGTGTCTGCGGTGGATCGCCGGTGTACCCCCATTGGGTCCGCACCGTGATCGGCTTGGTTTCCGTCGCCTCGAACGGCACGCTTTGCACAAACACATCGTCTGCGTGATCCGACGTGCCGGCAAAGAGGAATCCAACGTTGAGCGACACCGATGACAGGTTGACATCGGCATTCTTCTTGAGTTTGAAAGTGACGCTCGGGACGAGCTTGTTCTTGCCAGCCTGCACGCCAGCGTCGAAATAGCCGGACGAGACGTCGGTCACCTGCAGCGATTGTTTCAGATCGACCGGTGGACCGCAGCTGACGGTCAAGAATGGAACCAACAGGATGGACAGAACGGCGAGAGCGGGGCGCCGGATCATCGCTGGATTCTAACTCAGTCCCCAGTTTCCGGTTGCCAGTTTCCAGTTGTCAGTTCCGACTCGAAACTGAACCGGAAACTGGAGACGGGGAACTGGCCTAGAATTGCCGCACCTCGACCTTGGTCCGGGCTTCATCCCTCGTCAGGCGGCCAGCGAGATAGTCCGCGAGATCGCTGCCTTTGATTCGCAGGACGACGGTCGGCCGTTGAATCAGGTCGCCAGGCGTCAACGAGCCATCACTGCCTCGAGCCGCCACCGAGAGCCACTCGTCTGCCTTGAGCTCGAGATTCTTGCTCAAGTCGAGCATCGTGTCGGTGAGCTGTAGCTTGACCTCGCTGTGATATTTCTCGCCGGTGTCCATGACAGATTTCAAGTTCTCCCGGGCGATCTTTGGGATCGGACTTGGATCGCCCTTGTCGTCTGGCGGTCTATCGTTGACGGGCTTCGCTCCCTGATCGGCCTCCGCCCGCTGGGGCGCATCGCGCTCGAGCTGATCGAGAATCAGACTGAGCGTCAAATCGAGCGCCGGAACCTCGACGTAGACGAAGACGCCATATCCGTCGAGGATGAACCCCTTCGCATGGGCGTCGCTGGTCATGAAATTCGCGTTGCTGTTTCGTGACTGGACGTCCTTGGCGACGCGACGGGCGGCGTTGGTGACCGCCCGTTCGAGCGCACCTTCGAATAGATTGATCTGCTCGTGCCGCCGGACCTGATCGGGTCCGGGAGCCACCGGCGTTTGCGCCGCCAGCAGGGCCGGCAACATCAGCACCGGTATCGTTAGCATCGTCACCGCGATCGCTCGCTTCACGGCTCACCTCACCTCGTATCTACTTCGACTCGAGCGCGGTACGAACGAGTAAGCGCTGCAAGTAATTGTTCGTCAAACCACTGGTGTTCTGCAGCCGGGTAATACGCTGATCGGTCGTCGCGAGATCGAGGCGCCGTTGCGCGTCGTACTCGTGCATCATCTCGCTGAGACGTGCGGCAAGCGCACGCTGCTGACGCGTCTCGCTCTGGCCGACAATGTCGCGCACCCGCTGAATCAATTCCGAATCGCTCAGCGCCGATGCCGACGCATTCTGCACGGCAGACCGCTCGGACGCGGCCCGCTCGAGATCGCGGAGACGCCGATCGAGCGCCTCCGCTTGCGCCTTCCAGTCCACGGGAGTCACGCGTGCCTGCGCATCCGCCGCGTGATTCCAGCCAGTGCGCACGACCAGCCCGTCGCTGCCGTACCGGACATCGAGATTGGCGATCGCCGCGCCGATGGCGAACATGATGATGGCCGCCGCGGCCAGTCCCCACGCCGGAGAAAAAGAGAACCAGCGCGATCGCGATGGCGCGGGCGCGGGCTCAGCAGGGCCGCGGACTATGCGAAACCCGAGGTCGGCATCCGGCGGGGCCCACAACGCAATCTGCTCACGCGTGGCGCCGAGTTCCGCCAGCTCGTCGCGACAGGCGGCGCAGGTTTTGAGATGGCGTTCGAACGTTCGCTTCGAGACCGGATCGATCTCGTCATACAGAAATCCGACGAGCAGTTCCTTGCTATCGCACATATGCATGTCGCCTCACCGGGTCAGGCCACCCGGTCATTTTCGAAATGTACTCTCGACACCAGCTTCGCGCAGCTGTTTCCGGAGCACCGTGAGTCCCTGATACAAACGGGTTTTTACCGTACTCAGCGGGCAATCCAGGAGATCGGCAATTTCCTGGAACGTCAGCCCGTGGTACTCCTTGAGAATGATGGCGGTCCGCTGCTCGTCCGGCAGCTGCGACATCGCTTTACCCACGGCACGTCCGATCTCGTGCCGGGACACGAGCTGCTCGATGGTTTCCGACGGCGACGTCTCGCCAGCCAGCTCGATCACGTCGACGCCTTCCGGCGCCTGGACGACCGGCGTCCGGCGCTCGCGCCGGATCCAGTCCCGGCAAAGATTCAACGTAATCCGATAGAGCCATGACGAAAATTTCGCCTGTCCCTTGAAACCCTTGAGGGCGCGGAACGCGCGCAGAAACGTTTCCTGCGCAACATCTCGCGCGTCCTCTTCCCGGCCGATGACGCGGTACGCCAGGGCATAGATAGGCCGCTCCCAGCGCAGGACCAGCTGGTTAAAGCTGTCGAGATCGCCCCCCATGGAGCGGGCGACCAGCTCTTCATCTGTGGACGGCATGCCCTGTGGACCGGTCGGACCTTTCGCGTCGCCCGCCCGTTCTGATGGTTTAGACGCCACACGGGCGGCAGCAGTCGGATCCCCATTTTACCTTTTCAGCTCAAGCTCTTAGAATGCGTGCGACCCGCCCTTTCATGGCTCTCGAGCCTGCCCTTTCGCTGCATCGCCGCATCCAGGAGCTGCTCCTCGGCTTTTCACGGGGGGTTTCCGCCACCCTCAGCCTGGGCGGCGCGCTGGAGTCGCTCTGCTTAGAATTGAACGACCTGTTCGGGACCCGGCGGGTGTCGGTCTGGATTCACTACCGACGTGCGCGCGAGCTGGCGCTGGCGGGCTCGTCCGATCGCGCGTATGCCGCCGGGGATACGAGGGTCCAGACTGAATCCGATACGATTCCGGCTCGCGGGCTCAGGCTCGATGCGCCGCAATTCATCGGACCGGCACCGGACGGCGGCCGGATCCTCGTCGCGCCGCTTCGCGGCTGGCGCCGCGCGCTCGGCACCGTCGTCGTCGAAGGCGAGCCACAAGATCTCGACGATCAGCAGTTTGTCGACGCGCTCTACGACTTCGGCCGGCAGTTCTCGTTCGCACTCGAGAACGTCCAGTTGCTCGAAGAAGTGCTTCAGCAGCGCCGGCTGCTGGAAGACACGTTCAACTCGCTCATCGATCTCGTCGTCGTCACCGACAGCGACAGCCGTGTCGTGCAGATGAACGACGCGTTTGCCTCGCGCGTCGGCAGTTCGCGTCGGGCCCTGATCGATCGCCCTCTGGCGGAGCTGGTGAACGCCGAGATCGCGCAATGGGTCGTCGCGTCCGATCCAATGGGCCGCGTCGCTGAGCCCTCACCGCCGGTCTCGGCGTCGGTGCGGGTTCGCCAATTCACCGACGATCGCCTCGGCGGAATCTTTGCCGCCACCGTGACACCGCTCATCAACCACGAAGGGAACCCGACCGGACGGGTCCTCGTCGCGCGCGACATCACCGCGCAGGTCCAGCTTGAAACCGAGCGCGAAGCGCTCCGCGGCCGGCTCGCACAGTCCGAGAAACTCGCGTCGCTCGGCCAGTTCGTCGCCGGAATCGCCCACGAGATGAACAACCCGCTGCAGGGAGTGCTCGGACACCTCGAATTGCTCATTGAAACGTCCGATGCCGCAAAACCGGTGCGCCCCACGCTCCGCCGGATTTATCAGGAAGGCGACCGCGCGGCGAAAATCGTTCGCAACCTGCTCATCTTCACCGGCTCGCAGCGCATGTCGCGGCAGCGGTTGCGGGTCGATCGCGTGCTCGCCAGGGCGCTCGCCAGCCGCGCCGCTTCATTGCGGCGCAACGCGATCGAAGTGTCGCGGCAATACGAGGACGCGTTACGCATCTCGGCGGATCCGCTGCTGCTGCAGCAAGCCCTGCTGAACATCCTCATCAACGCCGAACACGCAATCGTCGCAACCGGCAAGCCCGGGCGCATTTTCACGGCGATCGCGTCCGCAAATAACGGACAAACGGTTCGGCTCACGATCGAGGACTCGGGACCTGGCATTCCGGTGGACGTGCTGCCACGAATCTTCGATCCGTTCTTCACGACAAAAGACGTCGGTCAGGGAACGGGACTCGGCCTGGCAATTACCTACGGCATCATCCAGGAGCACGGCGGCACGGTGCACGTCGCGAACGTTCCGAACGGCGGCGCCCGATTCACGATCGACTTGCCGGCGCTACTCCCCTAAGGCCTTGGCCGCAACGGCGAGCACACGCGGGACGCGGAATGGCTTGGTGAGATAGCCGGAGACGCCGAGGTTCACCGCCTCGATGGCGCTCGCCTCGGTGGAGAAGCCGGTGATGATGATCACCGGGATGTCGGCCTTGAGCCGACGCGCTTCGCGGATGACCGCAAGGCCATCGACGCCGGGCATCTTCAAATCGGTGATCAATAAGTCGTACGGAATGATGCGAAGCCGTTCGAGCGCGGAGCGTCCGTCTGGCGCGAGATCGACATCGTATTCCGCCAGCGCGAGCGTTTTTGACAGGAGGTCGCGAATCGTCGCTTCGTCGTCCACGACGAGCACGCGAGGGCGGCCGGCAGAGGCGGCTGGTGCCGCGCGCGATGCCGCGGGCGGGGTGCCGCGTGTGGCCCGTGGTCGCTGGCTCTCGAGCCACGCGTCGATATCGCGTTTCCGGAAACGCCACTGACGGCCAACGCGGACGGCGGGGATTTTTCCTGCCTTGATGAGCCGGTAGACGGTGCGCAGATTGACTTGGAGGTAATCCAGTACCTCCTCGGTCGTGAGAAAGCCTTCTTCCATTGCGGCGTAAACGCACTCTACCAGACTCGCTTGTTCCTTGTCGCCTGTGCTTTTTTTCGTGCACAGAATTGCACGCGGTTGCGCGGAGTCACAGCGATCTGCTCACAAAACCACGATTTCCACGCCGCTTGGTCCGGAAAGCGCTTGACGAAACCCATGGCTGGGTTTACCTTAATGGACGTTAATGTCATATAAAGTCTCTTAAGAGACGTCTCAGTACCTGTGAACAGGACAGAATTAAGTGGAGCGGGGAGTCATGAAAAAGGCAGTCTGGAGCGGAGTAATCGCAGCCGCCGTCGTGTTGCTGGGGTCCTCGTCGGCATTCGCCCAGCAGACGGCCGGTGCGTCGATCGCAGTGACCGCGCATGTCGACGCCAAGGCGAAGCTGACACTGAGCCTGTCGTCGATCAACTGGCTCGACGCCGACCCTGACGTCACGCCGACCTTTAGCTCGGGGCCGATCACGGTGGACGTCAAAGCGCGCACGTCGACGGGCGGAGCCGTCACCGTCACGGTGCTCGCGGATGGTGAACTGGTGTCGGGGACCGACACGATCCCGGTCAACACCTTGGCGTGGACGGCGAGCGGCACGGGCTTTACCGCAACGGGGAACAACAGCTTTACGGCGGCGCAAACGCTTGGCTCCTGGACGAACTCCGGCAGCCATACCGGTACGCAGACACTCACCTTGCCCAACTCCTGGACGTACAAGACCGGCACCTACACCGCCACGTTGAATTACACGTTGACGGCTCCTTAACCGATAAAGAAATGCGGGGGTCCCGGTCCGCACGTGCGGCCCGGCCCGCATTTCCGATGCGAGTGATCGCTCCTGCGTTGTTTCTTCTCCTGGTTGTGGCGGCCGGTCGTGTGCCGGCCGCCCAAACCAGCACCGCCACGCTGAATGCCTCGATCAACAGCGTGGCACGATTGTCACTGTCCTCGGCGGCTCTGACGTTCCCCGACGCCGACCCGGATACCGTCCCCAGCATTCAAGCGTCGCAAGGTCCGATTACGGTGACCGCCAAGGCCCGCACGTCGCCGAACGGCACCATCACGCTGACCGTGGCCGCAAGCGATGAACTGCGTTCGGGTCTCGACACGATACCCGCGTCGAATATCACGTGGGTGGCAGCCGGCGGGGGCTTCAGTAACGGCACCTTGAGCGCAACCACGGCACAGGCGGTCGCCACGTGGACCGGCTCGGGGGTGCGGACGGGAACGCAGACGTTTTTCTTCCGGAACATCTGGTCCTACGCGACCGGCACCTATACGTTGACGATCACCTACACCTTGTCGGCAGCATGAGGAGACTCCTTCCGCTCCTGGCGCTCTTCTTTTGTGCGTCGTCGCCGGCGCTGGCGCAGACTCTGACGCTGTCGGTGTCGCCTACCGTGATCACATTCCCCTCGAGCGACCCCGACACCGTCCCGCTCATCTCGGCGCCGCCCGTGCAGGTCACGTATCGAATCCGCGCGAACGGCAACTCACCGTGGTCCCTCACGGTGCTCGCAGCCGACGACCTGGTCGCCGGCGCGTCGCGAATTGATATCTCGAACGTCACGTGGGTGGCCACCCCGGCGCCGCCTTTTCAGAACGGCACGCTCAGCAAGACCGTGGCACAGCGTGTCGCATCCGGCAATGGCAACGTCAGCCCCGACGCGCTCGGGTCGATCACCTTTCGATTGGCGAACTCATGGACCTACAACCCCGGCTCGTACACGCAGACCGTTCTGTTCACGCTCAGCGTCCCGTAGTGCTCGCCGCCGCGGTGGCAGCGCTGCTGATGAACGCGCCGTCAGCATCGGCGCAGATCTCCGTGGAAGTGTCGCCGCTTCGCATCGAGCTGACCGCCGGTCCAGGCAGCACCACGACCCAGGCGATCAGCGTCACGAACGCCGGCAAGGATCCGATCCGCGTTCGGGCGGTCGCCACCGACTGGGATCTGGCGAAGGACGGCGCGCCGCAGTTCGAAGGCGTCGCCGAGGGCGGGGCGTACTCGGCGACGTCGTGGATTCGCGTGGCGCCGCCGGAACAGGTGATCGAACCGACGAAGGACATGACGGTGCGCTTCAGCCTCGCGGTCCCCACCGGCATTCAAAGCGGCGGCTATCGCACGGGCGTCCTGTTCGAGTTCGGGCCGGTGACGAACAATCCGGCCGCCCGCGGTCGCGACGTGATGTTCAAGAGCCGGATTGCGACGTTGATTTACGTCAGCATCGGCCAACCCCCGATGGCAGGCGAGATGACGGACCTGGGCGTCAGACACGTCGGAGCCCAAACGCAGGTTGTGGCGACGATCAGGAACTCGAGCCGCCGCTACGTCCGCACCCGGGGCACCCTCGTCCTCTACGATCAGAGCGGCCGCAGTGTCCGCGAGGTACCGGTTCCGGATGTCCCGTTGCTTCCGGAAAGCGAGCGTGAGGTCGCGATTACGGTTGTCGATCCCGAAAAGCAGGCGACGCTGGCTCCGGGTGACTACAAAGTCGAAGTCCGGATCGACGTCGGCCTCCCCGCATTGCTCGTCGGTGAGACGTCGCTCAAGGTTCTCAGATAGTTCATGCCGTCGATTGGCCGGTTCCCGCCGATCGCCGGGTGCGTCGCTCTCCTGGTGTTTCACGCTCACGCGACGCTGGCACAGCAGGGTGCCGTACAGGTCACCTCTGCGGTCCAGACTCTCCATGGCAATCCGTCCCGATTCGCAGGTCAGAACGCGTTCGAACCGGATGTCGGCATCTCGTGGCTGCAGCCAGGATCACGGTTCGGTGTTTTTCAGATTGAAATTCGCGGCGCGCGTCGGGGTGATGCCTTCCACACCGGTCGCATGTACGGGGCCTTGCGCGACGCGAAATTCCTCGGCGCCCGCTGGGCGATCGAAGCTGGCGACGCTTACTTCTCGCCGGCGATCGCCGGCTACGGGTTCTCGAATCTCTTTGCTCCGGCAGTCACGTTCAACGGCGCCACCGTCGGCGCGCGCACCGACCGCAGCACCCTGACGGTCGTCGCCGGAAAGACGACGGCGTGGCGCAACATTTTTGGCAACGATCCGAAGGCGCTCGGGCAATCACTCGGCATCGTCCATTCCACGCGGCGATTCGGTAGAAACCTGGAGGTCAACGCCCGAGGATCGCGGGTCCGCACGTCGTCACTCGACGAATTCAGCTACACCATCGATGACAGCGATCAGGCCAGCGGCGGAGCCAGGCTGCTGCTGACGCCGTCGGTGCAGCTGGTCGGCGATGCAGGCCTGGTGTCGTATCGTCGAACCGGCACGACGACACGCGAACGTGACGGCTCGTATATCGGCGGCATGAACTGGCTCTACTCACGGGGCTACGTGCAACTCAATGTCTCCCGGTTCTCCCCAGGAGACTTTCCCGCCCTCAACAATCCGCTCCAGGATCGCGAGCAGCTGTTTGCGGCAGGCGAGTACGATCTGATGCGCAGGGCGCGCGTCTCAGGTGGATGGGAGCGCTTTCGAACGAACCTGAAACCGGAGGATTCGCTGGCGTCGACACGACCGACGCCGGAGACCTCCGGCAATCGCGGCTTCGGCGCAGTTCGGGTGCAGCTGACCTCAAGGTCGACGGTCGGGTTCCGGGGCGAAGACGGGACGCGCGACTCGCATCCGGTCGGCTTCGGGCTGCCATCCGAAAGCGACACCGGCATGTGGGCGGCCGAGTGGCAGGCAGCCATCGGGCGCACGAATGCGTTCGTCCGGTACTCAGGGCGAGAGAACGTCGAACGCCTGAACCAGAGCGGTTCCTACGATCAACGCGACGCATCGGCACAGCTCTTCGCCAATCTTCGCAGCGGGTCGCAAGCGTTCGGCACGGCGATGCTGACACGGACGACGTCGCTGAATGGCGGCAATACCTACTGGCAAGCGGGCGGCGGCACGCAGCTGCGAATTGGGGCGCGCGACCTCTGGCTCCGTGCCGAAGCAAACGCCGCGCGCAACATGGACCTTCTGACGCGCCTCGAGGTTCCGCGCGAGTCGTTCGCGTTCGGTGTGAACGGGCAAGTGTCGCGATGGACGACGATCCAGTTCAACGTCAACATGGATCGAGCGGTCACGCTGTCGGCGACCGGCAGTCCCTGGCTGACGCGCTCGATCGTGCGCATCACTCACACGCTGCCGACAGGATCCGTATTCCTGCCTGGAAACCTGAACGGCGCGGCATCTGAAGTCAGTCGCGGAACCGGCACGATCGGCGGGCTCATCTTCGCCGACTGGAATGCCAATGGCGTCCAGGATGGAGACGAGAACACGCTGGAGGGCATTCCCTTGCGGCTTGGCGCTGGGCACACCGCGTCCGGGAGGGACGGACAGTTTGCGTTTGTCAACGTTCCCGCAGGCGTACGATCAGTGGGAGTGGACACGACTGCGCTTCCCGTCGATTTCGATCCGCCGGCGATCGCCGAGGTTCAGATCGAGCTGTCGCGCGGGGATACAAAACGGGTGGCGTTCGGATTGTTGCCGCTTGGGACGATCCACGGCAAAGTGATTCGCGACGCGAACGGCAATGGCAAGGCCGACCCCAACGAGGAACCGATCGACGGCGCGATCGTGGTGCTCGACGGCGGGCTCCGCTCCGAACAGGCTCGCAAGGGCCGCTATCAGTTCAACGCGGTGCGCAGCGGGCCGCATCTCGTCAAATTGCTGCTCGAATCATTGCCGGATGGCGCTGCCGTCACCGGGGACGCCGAGGTTCCCGCGACCCTTTCACGCGATGCGCTTGCGGCCGAGGTGACGTTCCTCGTCTCCATCGAAAAACGACCTGAGATTCGCAGAGTATTTCCGCCGCGCGGCGGAGGACAGGGCACAGCGGCCACCGTGAGGCCGCCTGCGGGTCGCGGCAGTCGGCCAGCCGCCCCGGCGACTGCGGTGCGAAACGCGCCAACGGCGGTAGTTCCATCGCCGGCATTGACGAACACCGGTGCAGCTCTCAACGCCGCAAGCACGACAGGCAGGTTCACAATCCAGATTGCTGCGCTCAACGATCCGGGCCGCGCGAAAGAGACGGTCGAAAAACTCAAGGCGACAGGCATGCCGGCGTATCTGGTGAATCCACCCGCACGCGATCCCGACGCGCCTTACCGCGTGCGTGTCGGTCTCTACGACTCACGTGAGGAAGCGCAGAAGGTCGCGGCGATACTCGAAGCGCAGCGCGGCGAGACGTTGTGGGTAACCAGAGAGAAGTAGCAGGCGCGAGAGCCTCAGCCGCCGACCACCCGTGAGGCGGCAGCGCCTGGGCGTGGGCCCGGGCGCAGTGAGAAAGTCGGGCCCCAGCGCAAAGTACGAAATGCTGTCTGCCCTCTACGGCGCCGACAGCACGAACCGCACCGGAATACTGTACTTCCCAGGCGCATTCGTCCGCAGCGCGAACACCAGGGTGCCCTGACGAAGCCCGCTGCCCGTCCAGCGTCCCGCAACTGTGAAACCTGATGGTGCGACGGCACCCGAGAGCATGCCTTCGCCGACTCCGGAAAACGTCAGCGCCGATTGCAGATCCGAGGGTCCATGAGGACCCGGCACTTCTTGAAGCGGCTCGATCGAAAGAACAACCTGCGCCGCGCCAGCCGTCCGTGCTCGAGCGGAGAAATCCACCGTCGCCACAGCCGGGTCGCCCGACGAAACGACGTCGAACTGAAGCACGTCTGCGGAGACGTTCAGCGACGTGCGGCTGTTGAACGTTGCGGCGACCACCAGCGTCGTCGAGGCGGTCTCGGCCGACGCGGTGGTGGCAACGCTCAACACGACTGCCGTGACGACCGTGGACGAGAACGACAGGAACCGCATGATGCTGGGGACTCTCATCGTAAGTTCGTCCCCGCCAAACGGCTAGGCCTCCAGCGACGCCGGCGCTTGTGACTCTTGCGGACACGGAGCGCTTCTCTGCGGCACGTTACGCACCTCTGGGTCAATACAGGATTGTCAGTGGGTCAGTGCGCCTGCGCCGGTGTGGTACAATTACGGATCTGCGCGTGCCTGAAGGGCACCGTGCTCCCTCCCGAATGATCCAACTGTCTTCTCTAACCAAGAGCTTTGGCGATCGCGTGCTGCTCGACGCTGTGAGCTGGCAAATCGACGATCGGGAGCGGGTCGGGCTGGCCGGACCGAACGGTGCGGGAAAGACCACGCTGTTGAAGATCCTCGCCGGGCTGGACGAGGCAGATTCCGGCAACGTCGTGAAGCCCTCGGGGTTGGCCGTCGGATACCTGCCGCAGGATGGGCTCAACCACAGCGGTCGTACGCTCATGGAGGAAGCCGGACTGGCTTTCAAGCCGGTGCTGGACATGCGGGATGAGATCCAGTCGCTCGAAGAGCGTCTGGCGGACGATTCCGTTCCGGAATCCGAGCATGCGGCGATGCTGACCCGCTACAGCGAACTGCAGGAAAACTTCCGGCGACTCGAGGGCTACAGCATCGATCTGAAGATCACGACGGTGCTGCGCGGCCTTGGTTTCTCCCCCGACGATTTCGACAAGCCGAGCGAAACGTTCTCGGGCGGCTGGCAGATGCGTATCGCGCTCGCCAAGCTGCTCCTCACCCGTCCGGGCCTGCTTCTGCTGGATGAACCAACCAATCACCTCGACCTCGAAGCCCGAAACTGGTTGGAAGAGTACCTCGCCGATTACCCGCACGCGGTGATCCTGGTGTCGCACGATCGCTTCTTCCTCGATGCGGTCGTCACGCGGATCACCGAGATCGGTCTTCGAAAGCTCACCGACTACGCGAGCAATTACAGCGGATACCTGGTCGAGCGCGAGGCTCGCATGGAACGGCTGCGCCAGCAGAAGCGTGACCAGGACGACGAGATCGAGCGGATGCAGGCGTTCATCAACCGCTTCCGTTATCAAGCGACCAAGGCGGCGCAGGTTCAAAGCCGAATCAAGATGATGGAGAAGATCGTCCCCATCGAGATTCCGCCTGAACGGAAGCGCGTGCACTTCACGTTCCCTGCATGTGCCAAGAGCGGACGCACGGTTCTGGATCTTCGTGACGTGCACAAGGCGTACGGAACCCACGTCGTGTTCGATCGCCTCAACGTGCACATCGAACGGGGCGATAGGATCGCGCTGATCGGCCCGAACGGCGTCGGCAAATCGACGCTGATGCGCATGCTGTCTGGAGTGGAAAGTCCTGACGGCGGCACCCGTACCGAAGGACATCAGGTCATCACGCAGTATTTCGCTCAGGACGAAGCGACCCGTCTCGAGCCGAGCTTGACGGTCTATCAGACGCTCGCGGGCGATGCACCCATCAACATGGTGCCGCAGATCCGCAACATCCTCGGCGGCTTCCTTTTCTCGGGCGACGACGTGGACAAGCCGGTGCGCGTGCTGTCGGGGGGTGAGCGGACGCGGCTCGCCGTCGCGCGGATGCTGCTGCGTCCTTCGAACACGCTGCTGCTCGACGAACCCACCAACCATCTCGATCTCGATTCGAAGGACGTACTGCTCGAGGCGCTGGAAGATTTTGGCGGCACGCTCATCTTCGTGTCCCACGATCGCTACTTCGTCGACAAGCTGGCGACGAAGGTGATCAGCATTGGCGGAGGCGACGCGCTCCTCTACCCGGGGAACTACGAGGAGTTCCTGTGGAGTCAGAGACAGCGAGAGAAGGGCGAAGGGGACCGGTCCTTCGACTCGCGGGAGATGAGCGCTCGCTCAGGGCCCTCCACTCGCCGACCGGGCCCTGCCCAGCGCCACGCCGCCGAAGGACGGGATCGCAAGGGACCTGCCCCGAGCGAGGCTCCCCCGGGGCCGAGTCGAGGGACGCCAGCGCCGCCGACGTCAGCGGATCGCGCTCCAGTTGCGACCGCGACGGCTCCCAAACCGGCTGCGACGGCGGGGCCGCGTCTCGTGCGTCCTCCGTCTCATGTTTCAGCCGCCTCCAATCCAACAGAGGAGTCCGTCAAACAAACCGCGCCAGCCCCAGCCGCCTCGGCGGCCATCTCGTATGAGGAACGGAAACGCCAGGAATCCGAGGCTCGGAAGGTTCGGAAGGCCCAGGACGCGCGACGAAAGCGCATCGACGACCTTGAGAGCCGCATTGCCGAGCGGGAACAGGCGATTCGCGATATCGAGGCGACGATGGCGGCGCCGGGGTTCTATGACAACCATGAGGACGCCAAGCCGATCATCGACAAGCATCAGGCCCTCATGTGGGAGGTCGGCGATCTGATGCATCAGTGGGAGGAACTCCAACAAACAGATTTGTAATCGAGTGTTAGACTTGTAATCACCTCAGCCGCACAGCCGAAACGGCTTTCTCCTTTTTCCTCAATAATTCAGGGCTGCTTTCTCCGTTTAGCTCGGGGCACATCCTTTGCCCCCGAGGCCATCTGAGGGTGGCCTCGACGATGGGGGGATTGTGCCCAATTCCCTCGCCGGTCTAGGAAACCTCCCCTAACTACAGATGCAGAAGACATTTGCGGGCGACGATCGGGCGATTACAATACTGGCAGCCGAGTCAGGCCCGTACACGCCAGCGACAACCACTATGCCGATTCGAAAACCTCGGGCCGCCGCTCGACGCGCGTCGCACGGCCGCGTGAGCTCGAGGGGAAAGTCCCGGACCGCGGCAGCAAAGTCGGACGGGGTCGCGGCAGGATTCTATCGGGACCTCGTCTGGAATCTCCGCAACGGCGTGCTGGCGGTCACCCGCGACGGGCGGATCGCGGTCATGAACGACGTCGCCTACCGGATTCTGGGGCTGACGCCGCGGACGACTGACATCGGGCTTCCCTACGGGCAAGTCCTCAAGGATCGTCCTGACGTCTCGCGCATCGTCGCTGGCGCCTTCGACCTGTCGCACCTGCCCAATCGTGCTGAGCTCAGACTGAAAAGTACCGGCAAGGTGATTGGCTACACACTGTCGCAGGTCCGGGACCAGAACGGCGAGATCACGGGAGCGACGCTGTTCTTCAAGGACCTGACCCGCGTCGAGCAGCTCGAAGAACGCGAGCGGCTCCGCGATCGTCTGGCGGCGCTCGGCGAGATGGCGGCGGCGATTGCTCATGAGGTGAAGAACCCGCTGGCCGGCATCGAGGTCATGGCGGGGATTCTGAAGCGTCAACTGCCCGAGTCCGAAGACGCGCAGTCGATCCTGCGCGACATCATCAAAGAAGCGAAGATGGCGAACGCCATCGTGCTGGAAGTCCTGGACTTCGTGCGGCCGATTCGGCTCCAGGTCGAGCGGATCTCGTTGAACGACGTCGTGCGCGACGCGATCTCCATGGCCGAAAGCCACGTGCCGCGCGGCGACGTGCGCGTGGAAGTCGTCCTTCCGCAGGACCTTGCACCGATCCAGGGGGACCCGCACCAGCTTCGTCAGCTGTTCACGAACTTGTTCACCAACGCGTTTGAGGCGATGACCGGCAAGGGCCACGTCCGACTGGTCGCGCAGCAACTCAGCGCCGAGGAAGAGCCAACGACAGGCGTCGACAGCCACACGGTCCCGATGGTGCAGGTGGAAGTGGCCGACAACGGCCCCGGCGTGCCGGCCGACGTGATGGATCGCATCTTCAGCCCGTTTTTCACGACCAAGCCGCAAGGCTCCGGGCTTGGACTGGCAATCGTTCGCAAAATCGTCGACGCCCACGATGGGCGGATCGATGTGAGCGCGCCCGCCGAAGGGGGCGCTCGATTCAGGGTGACGCTGCCGATGAGCGGCAGTCACGAGTTGTTTCGATAACTTCGCCGGTCCTGAGCGAGCGAATCGTTCAGGCGAGTCGAAGCGTGGCTTCCGCCCTTCAGGCGGAAGGGAGAGTAACGGAGCAGGAGCATCTGTATGGGTCGCATTCTGGTAGCGGACGATCACGACTCACTTCGGCGCGGCATCGTGCGCGCGTTGTCGGACGCGCATCACGAGGTCGATGAAGCGCCGAACGGGAACGTCGCCATCGAAAAGCTGCACGAAGGGCAATACGACGTCGTCCTGAGCGACCTGAAGATGGGCGGCAGCGACGGAATGGACGTGCTGCGCACGGCGAAGTCATTGCAGCCAAACACCGCCGTCATCCTGATGACCGCGTTCGGCTCGATACACACGGCCGTCGAAGCGATGAAAATCGGCGCCTTCGACTACGTGCAGAAGCCGTTCGAAATCGAGGAGATGGAGCTCAAGATTGCGAAGGCGATCGAGCACCGTCGGCTTCGTCACGAGATTGAATACCTGCGGCACACCCAGCAGGACATCTACGATTTCGACCGCATTGTCGGCGCCAGCGGTGCGCTGCAGAGCGTGCTGTCAATCGTCAAGAAGGTGGCCAAGAGCAACACCACGGTGCTGATTCGCGGCGAGACGGGCACCGGCAAGGAGCTGATCGCGGGCGCGATTCACCACAACTCGCTGCGCTCCTCGCGCAACTTCGTCAAGGTGAACTGCGCGGCACTTCAGGAGAACCTGCTCGAATCGGAACTGTTCGGGCACGAGAAAGGCGCGTTCACGGGAGCCGACAAGCAGCGCGTCGGCCGCTTCGAGCAGGCCGACGGCGGCACGCTATTCCTGGACGAAATTGGCGACATGAGCGCCAACACGCAGGCCAAGATCCTGCGCGTGCTGCAGGAGCACGAGTTCGAGCGCCTCGGCGGCACACGCACGCTGCGGGTGGACGTGCGGCTGATTGCGGCGACCAACCGCAACCTGTCGCAAATGGTCACCAACGGGCTGTTCCGTGAAGACCTGTACTACCGGCTGAACGTCGTCTCGATCGAGATGCCGGCGCTTCGCGAGCGGAAGGAAGACATCCAGCAGCTGGCGACGTTCTTCCTGCGCCGATTCGCGGGCGAGCTGAAGAAGCGGGTCGACGGCCTCGGCACCGACGCGCAGAAGCTGTTGATGCGCTACAACTGGCCGGGTAACATCCGCGAGCTCGAGAACGCGATCGAGCGTGCGGTGCTGCTGACCGAAGGGCCGCAGCTGTCGTCGTCGGATCTCTCGCTTGGCGAGCTGACCACGGGACAGCCATCCGGCGATCAGAGCCCGGTCGTGAAGATTCCGCCGACCGGCATTGCCCTCGAAGAGATCGAGCGTCAGGCCATCATCGAAGCGCTCAAGATGTCGAACTGGGTGCAGAAGGACGCCGCGGAACTGCTCGCCATCAGTCCGCGCGTGATGAACTACAAGATCAAGACCCTGGGGATCGATTACTCACGGGGCGGCCGGCGGCCGATGCCGCAGCCGCCGATGGAAAGCGCGGTCGCAAGTTGATTGCGGATTGTTGATCGCCGATTGCCGATTGGTGCCTCAATCAGCAATCAACAATCAGCAGTCAGCAATCGCCTATGCCTTTGGGTGGGCCTTGCGATACGCGTCGAGCAACTGCGCAGCGTTCACGTGGGTGTACCGCTGCGTGGTGCTCAGGCGGGCGTGCCCTAACAACTCCTGAATCACACGAAGATCCGCGCCTCGCTCGAGCAGGTGCGTCGCGAACGAGTGGCGCAGCGCGTGCGGGCTGATCCCGAACCGGGTGCTGCAAGCGGCGACGTATTTTTTGACGAGCCGATCAACACTACGAGTCGACAGTCGTCCCCCCTGGTAATTGAGGAATAGCGGATCTGCAGGCCGTCGCGAGCGGACACCCGGGCTCTTCCGAACCGCGAACCGCGAACCGTCCCTCGACTTCGCTCGGGACGGTCCTGAGCTTGTCGAAGGACCGCCAACGACGGCAGCAATAGTTTCCCTGTCGTTGAGCCAACTCCTGATCGCGGCTTCCGTCGATCGATTGAATGGGACGATGCGCTCCTTGCCCCCCTTGCCCAGCACGCGGACGACCCGGCTGCTCAGGTTCACGTCCTCCAAGCCGACGCCGACAAGCTCACTCAATCGCAGTCCGGACGCGTAGAACAACTCGAGGATGGCGCGGTCCCGGCGGCCGAGCGGCGAGGAGGTATCCGGCATCTCCAGCAACCGAGTCATCTCCGCCTCCGCAAGATGGGCGGGCAGCCGTTCTTCTCGCTTCGGCGTGCCAACCAGGGCAGCGGGATCGCCTTCGATGGCTCCTTCGCGACGCAAATAGCGACCGAAGGTCCGGATCGCGGCGAGCTTCCGTGCGGCAGACGAGCGGGAGTTTCCCCGCTTGTGAAGGTCGCCGAGAAACGCGCGGATGTGCAAGTGATTGAAATCCGTGGCCTGGAGATCAGGACGACGACGATTCAGCTGCGCGGCGACGAAGGTGATGAACTGCGAGAGGTCGCTCTCGTACGCGCGCACCGTGTGCGCCGACGCGTTCTCGTTCAGACGCAGATGATCAAGGAAGTCGGGGAGCTGATCTTTCATCTAATTGGTGAATTCGCGAATTGGCGAATTGGTGAGTTGGCCGACTGCATCCACGCCCCCAAGTCCGCGAGCGCCCGCTCCGACAACGCGACGTTCCGCTCCGCCTTCTTGCGCGGCGCCTTGCGGCCGCCAGCCGCCTGAAGCGGCGCGATGATGCCGAAGGTAATATTCGTCGGCTGATAATTCCGCGACTCGGCGTGCGACACATAGTACGCGAGCGCACCGATAGCCGTCGTCCGCGGTGGGCTCGAAAGCGGCTCTCCGAGCACGAGCGCGGCGGCGTTGCGGCCCGCGATCAACCCTGACGCGGCTGACTCGACGTAGCCTTCGACTCCTGAAATCTGCCCGGCAAAGAACAGATCCTCACGGGCTTTTGTCTGCCACGTCTCGCGAAGCACCGTCGGCCCGTTGATGTACGTGTTCCGATGGATCATGCCGAAGCGGACGAATTCGGCCTGTTCGAGTCCGGGAATGAGCTTGAGGACACGTGCCTGCTCGCCCCATTTCATCTGCGTCTGAAATCCCACGAGGCTGAAATGGTCACCCGCGAGGTTGTCTTGCCGCAGTTGCACGGCCGCATAAGGTTCACGGCCGGTTCGAGGATCGACCAGCCCGACCGGCTTCATGGGACCGAATCGCAGGGTATCGACGCCGCGCGAAGCCATGACTTCGATTGGCAGGCAGCCTTCGAAGAACCTCGCCTGATCGAATTCATGCAGCGGCGCCCGCTCGGCAGACATCAGTGCTTCATAGAACCGCTCGTACTCGTTCTTGGTGAAAGGGCAATTCAGGTAGTCCCCTTGCCCGTCGTCCCCCGCGCACGAAGCACCCTTCGCAGCCACGGCAGCGGTGGCACCCTCGGCACCACGTCCCCGGAGGCTCCGTCCCCACCGGGAAGCCCGGAACACCTTCGACCTGTCGATCGTTTCCGCCAGGACGATGGGACTAATCGCGTCGTAGAAGTAGAGATGATCGCCGCCCACCATCGCCGCAATATCGGCCGAAAGCGAATCGGCCGTGAGCGGACCGGTCGCGATAACGACCGGGCCGTCGAGCGCTGAGGGCACACGCGGAATCTCCTCGCGGACGAGAGTGATTCGCGGATGCGCTCCGATTGCGTCGGTGACATTGCGTGAGAATTGTTCGCGATCGACCGCCAGCGCCGCGCCAGCCGGGACGCGGGTCGCGTCCGCCGCTCGCATGACAATCGATCCGAGCCGTCGCATCTCCTCCTTCAGGAGCCCAACGGCATTATCGAGCTTGTCTCCGCGGAACGAATTGCTGCAGACGAGTTCGGCGAGCTGATCGGTCTTGTGCACAGCGGTCGCCCGGACGGGCCGCATTTCATGGATGGTCACGGCAACGCCGCGCTCCGCCGCTTGCCATGCGGCCTCGCTGCCGGCAAGCCCACCACCGAGGACGTGAATCATCGATACCCGCAGCGCGGGGCTTCAGCCCCGCGTCCGAAAGTGACGCGCCGACTGGTGACACCAACTCTGACGCGCCGCTGAAGCAGCGCGCTACGGGCGTTATGCGGGCGCGAGCTCCTCACTGCGAACGTAGTCACAATCCTCCTTGTGACACAGGAGCTGGCGACCGTGCCGCTTGGTGATCTTCTCGATCAGGAACTTCTCGCCGCACTGCGGGCACGGCTCGAGGATCGGTTTGTTCCAGAGCACGAAGTCGCAGTCGGGATAATTGGCGCACCCATAGAAGACTTTTCCACGGCGCGACTTCCGCTCGACGACGTCACCGCCATCCTTCGGGCAGACGAGGCCGGTGGACTTCTGCTTGACGTACTTGCAGGCGGGATAGTTGCTGCACGCGGTGAACTCGCCGAAACGCCCGTGCTTGAGCACGAGGTTCGACTCGCATTTCGGGCACTTCTCGTCGAGGATCTGATCCGGCTTCGCGGCAGTCATCCCCTGCTTGGTCGTGATGATCTTCCGCGTCGTCTTGCACTCCGGATAACCGGTGCACGCAAGGAACTGACCGAAGCGCCCGCGCTTCATCGCCATCGGGCGGCCACAGTTCTCGCACGTCTCGTCCAGCCCTTCATCGCCTCCAGGCTCGGGCGTCTCGAGCTCGCGGGTATTCTCGCAGTCCGGGTAGCCGCTGCAGGCCAGAAACAAGCCGAACTTGCCGGCCTTGATGACCATCGGCTTGCCGCATTTATCGCACGTCACCGGCGGATCCGGCTCAACCCCTTCCTTGAGGTTGATCATCTCCTTTGAAGCCTTTTTCAGGTCCTTTTCGAACTTCTTGTAGAAGCTCCCGAGCGTCTTCTTGTAGTCCGAGGTGCCTTCCTCGATCTTGTCGAGATCCTCTTCCAGCTCGCGCGTGTAGTTAACGTCGAGGATGTCGTCGAACGTCGGGCTCAACAGTCCGACCAGCCCTTTCGGCGTCTCGCGCGGCTCAACGAGCACTCGTCCCAGCATCGTCGGCTTGAAGCGGCCCTCGATCTTGTTCACGTAGTCGCGCGCCTGAATCACGCTGATAATCGACGCATACGTGCTCGGCCGGCCAATGCCGTTCTCTTCGAGTGCTTTCACGAGCGTCGCTTCGCTATAGCGGGGCGGCGGCTGAGTGAATTTCTGTTCCGGTTTCAGTTCCCGCAGCTGCAGCGTCTCGCCTTCCTGCATCGCCGGCAGGATCCCGCTCCCATCTTCATCGTCCGCGCTCACCGCGTCAGGTCCGGGACCCTCTGCCTTGGCTTCAATGGTTTCCTGGTTGTAGACCGCCATCCAACCGGCAAACTTCGGAACCGAGCCCTTCACCCGAAACGTGTAATTGCTCGCGTTGATGTCGACCGTCGTTTCGTCGAACGTGGCCGGCGGCATCTGCGACGCCACGAACCGGTTCCAGATCAACCGATACAGGTAGAGCTGATCGGGCGTCAGCTGCGCGCGGACCGACTCGGGGTCGTACTGCATCGAGGTCGGCCGGATCGCTTCGTGCGCGTCCTGGGCATCCGCTTTGGTCTTGTAGATGGTCGGCTTCTCCGGCACGAAATCGGGACCGTACTTGACGGCGATGTGTTCGCGCACGTCAGTGATCGCCTGGTCCGAGACGCGAGTCGAGTCCGTTCGCATGTAAGTAATGAGGCCAACGGCTCCCTCGCCCGGCAGCTCGATGCCCTCGTAGAGCTGCTGCGCGATCATCATCGTCTTCTTGACCGGGAACCGCGCGGCCTGCTGCAGCTTGCTGGTGATGAACGGAGGAACGGCGTTCTTTTTCCGTTCTTTCGTCGTGATCGAGGCGACGATCCATTCGGCCTGATTCAAATCCGCGAGCACGGCGTCGGCTTCCGCCTGGTTCGTAACCTTGATGGTCGAGCCGTCGCGTTTCTGCAGTTTGGCGTCGAACTCAGGCGGAACGGCGGCGGCAAGGCGCGCCGTGATATTCCAATACTCTTCTGGAACGAACGCGTCGATTTCGCGCTCACGATCGGCAACCAGCTTCAATGCGACCGACTGCACGCGTCCCGCGCTGAGCCCGCGGCGGACCTTGTCCCACAGGATGGGGCTGATCTTGTAGCCGACCAGACGATCCAGGACGCGCCGGGCCTGTTGCGCATCCACCATCTGTTTGTTGATCTTCGTCGGATGCTCGAGCGCGGCGAGAATGCCCTTCTTGGTGATCTCGTTAAACATCAAGCGGCGGATCTTTTTTCGATTGCCCGCCCCCAATTCCTCCGCCAGGTGCCAGCCAATCGCTTCGCCTTCGCGATCCGGGTCTGTCGCGATGTAAATGTCGTCGGATTCCTTGGCGGCGTCCTTCAGGTCCTTCAGAACTTTCTTGCGGCTCGCAATCACCTCGTACGAGGGTTCAAAATCCTCCCCGATATCAACGCCCAGTTTGCTCTTGGGCAGATCCCGGACGTGCCCCATCGAGGCAATCACCTTGTAATTGCGACCCAGATACTTATTGATGGTCTTCGCCTTCGCGGGCGACTCCACCACGACGAGTGACTTTGCCATACCTATTAAGACCTTACCACTGTCGCTGACGCCGGGCGGGCAAACCGCCCGCCACCGACGGCAGCAATCTGCCGTTGCAGTTCGAGTTCCGTCAGCCGAGTTAGCAATTTAGACGGCGGCATCCCCGTCGCCTCGACCAACTCGTCCAGCCGATAGACCTCTCCTGGTTCCATCCTGGCCAGCAAGGGGTCTGAAATCAATTGTTTAGCGGATTCGATCCCAGCCCTTGCACCGGGCCAACCCAGCTCCTCAAGAATATCGTCCGCTGTCTCGACGACCTTTGCCCCGTCTTTTAAAAGACTGTGGGAGCCGCGGTTACGGCCGGTAAGAACGCTGCCTGGCACCGCCATGACATCGCGTCCCTGTTCCGTGGCGTACCTGGCGGTGATAAGCGACCCACTCTTCTCGGACGCTTCGACGACGACAACCGCCAGAGAGATCCCACTGATTATTCGATTCCTGAGCGGGAAATGCTCCGGGAGGGGCGCTGCGCCTGGACCGAGTTCGCTAACAACAACTCCTTGTTTTGCAATATCTTGCGCGAGACAATCGTGCTCGGCCGGATAGACGCGATCGATGCCGGATCCAAGTACCGCGACCGTGTCGCCGCCGGCCTCGACACATCCCCGGTGCGCCGCGGAGTCCACGCCACGAGCCAGGCCGCTCACGACGACGACGCCACGTTCTGCCAGTTCGCCCCCAAGGCGGTACCCAACGTCCCTCGCGTATGCAGTTGCTGCGCGCGACCCAACAACCGCCACAGCGGGCCGGCTTAGAACCGCCGCGGCGCCGCGGATCCAGAGTACGGGCGGCGGGTCAGGAACGCAGTTGAGCAGAGCCGGATAGCGTGAATCGAACCACGGGACGGCCTCCATCCCGTCGGAGGGAGCGGACGCGAGCGCGGAGTCAGCACGAGATCGTGCGTCTTCAATCAATTGGCGCCGATCGTTTTCCTCGACCTGAAGCGCGTCAACGACCGCCTCGAGGGAAATCTCGACTCTCTGCTGGCACAGTTCCCTGAACACGCGACAGACACGAGTTCGGGAGAAGCTGAGCATCGAGACGGCAACGGCGACGCGAAGGTCCATTCTGTCTCCCCCGGCGCCGTCGACTCGATGCGGCTTCACAGGCAGGGCCGCAACTCGTTCGTTCAAAGCAAAAGGGCCGGCGCCAAATCCGGCTGCATTGCAGCCGTACGGCCCGACCCCTTTGTCCTTATTATAGGTGAGTGCTGTCTTCCGCCGCAACGAAGTCCGGTTACGAGCCGCGTCGTCCGCTTACGGAAAAGGCCGGGAATAATTCGATTCATCCTAGGTTCTTCTGGGCAAACCCATGGTACGTGCATTGCTCAGCAAAGGCTGTTGCACCTGACTGCCAGCCGACTATGGAAACAACTTGCGGTGCTTCAGGCGGGTGACTATAGTGGACCCAACACCCATGGTAACCCGAGCTTTGCGTCTGGCTCGAGCCGCGGCAATTGCCGGACTGCTCGTCGGGCTGGCGCAGCCTGCGTTCGCGGACGTCCGGTCGACCGCGAAAGCGCAGGTGGACTTCGGAAACAAGGTGGCGCAGAACGGTCTCTGGAAAGAAGCGATCTACCGCTTCGAGAAGGCGGCCGAGATCGATCCGAGCTACGCCGCGGCCTGGAACAATCTCGGCATCGGTTACGAGCACGAAGGGCGTTTCGACGACGCGCGCAAGGCGTATGAAAAAGCGCTCGCCCTCGACCCCAAAAACGTTCTGATTCGCCAGAACTACGATCTCTTCAAAGAAATCAATGACCGCGCGAAGCGCCGCAACGATCGCTAGCCTCGCCCTGCTCGCCGTGGTGAGTGGGTGCACCAGTTTCTTCGAGGTACCCATCGAGACTCCCCTCTCGCCAAAGATGGATGTCTCTGCGTTCCGCCGGGTGCTGGTCGCCGGCTTCATCAGCGGCGGCACCGACGACGTCGATGCGAACCTCGAAACCGTGCGCCTGTTGCGTAGTCAGTTGCGGACAAAATCCGGTCTTCGCGTGATCGAAGCGGACGTGCTTCCGCTCGCGGAGCTCGCAGCAGACAAAGCGAAGACCGCCCCGGCGAGCGGCAGCGGCCCCTCCGAATCGACGGATACCGGCGCGAATGGCAACCTGCCGAAGGTCGCATCCGACGTGCAGACGATGGCGCCAGCCGCGCAAGCGCCCGCGCAGGCGCCTGCGGTGTCGCAGAATACGGAACCAGCGGCAGCAAAGATTCGCAACGCGAAGGATCTCGAGAAATATCAGTCGATCTTCGCGGACGTCGCCTTCTGGAAGAAGATTGGCGAAGAGTACGAGAACCCGCTCATCGTGACGGGCACCGTGCTGTTCACGCCTCAACAGACCGCCGGCTTCGTCACCCGCAACGTGGAACAATACGACCAGCTCGGACGCCGGACGGTCGTCCCGCAGCGCCTCTACATGGAGCGCAAGGGCTTCGCGATCACGCCGAAGTTCATCTTCATCGACGGCAGGACCGGTGCGACGCTCCATACCGAATCGCTGCACGAAGAGATCCTGTACAGCTCGCAGCAGAACACGCCCGCCTTGTCGTCCTATTTCGAGTTGATGGACAAGGTGATCCCGGTGTTCCTCGGCACGCTCAGCACACAGAAAATCCGCGGCACCCGCGTCCTGCTTCGGTAGGAGACCGAGGCCAAAGCCGCCTCGTGAGCTTGAGCCCTGAGCCTTGAGCCCCTGGGCCCTGATGTGTTACCCTAATTCCTTTGCGCAGAAGCACAAAGGCCAGATTATAGGGCCAAGCGGAAGGTGGAAATCGTGTTCGCAATCATTCAGGCCGGTGGCCGCCAGGTCAAGGTCAATCCAGGTTCCATCGTCACGCTCGACCGCGTAAACGCCGAGGTCGGCAACGAAATCACCTTCGACCAGGTGTTGTTTCTCGAAAAGGACGGCGGCGAGATGCTGGCGGGCGCCCCGTTCGTGGCCAACGCGAAAGTCGTCGGCGTCGTAGACGGCGAGTCCCGCGGGCCGAAGATCCGCGTGTTCCGGAAGAAGCGCCGCAAGGGGTTCCGGAAGACGCGCGGACATCGGAGTACATACACGCGGGTACGGGTGACGGATATCCTGATCTGAATCGCTAATCGCCGAATCCTCGATCAGCGAATCGCGAGCCGCGAACGGCGAGCCGCGAGAGAGATAAAGCACCATGGCACATAAAAAAGGTCAGGGCAGTTCGCGGAACGGCCGTGACAGCAATTCACAGCGGCTCGGCGTCAAGCGACACGACGGCAACATCGTGAGCGGCGGATCGATTCTGGTCCGGCAGCGTGGACGGCGGTTCCGGCCGGGATTGAACGTCGGACTCGGGAAAGACGACACCTTGTTCGCGAAGATCGACGGGAAGGTCAAGTTCGAGGACCACGGCGCGCGCGGCCGCGTGATTAGCGTCATCCCGCTCGAAGGGTAACGATCTCCCTTGGCGTGTTCGTAGACGAAGTCGACATCCACGTCGCGGCCGGCCACGGCGGCCGGGGTGCCATGGCGTTCCGGCGCGAGAAGTTCGTCCCGCGCGGCGGACCGAGCGGCGGCGACGGGGGTCCTGGTGGCTCGGTCTTCCTGGTCGCCAATGCGAATCTGAACACGCTGCTCAATTACCGATTCCAGAAGTCGTTCTCTGCCGGCCGCGGCGGCCACGGCGAGGGATCGAACCGCACCGGGAAGAACGGGCACGACATCGAGCTTCAGGTACCGGCCGGCACTGCCGTGTACGAACGGACGGGAGACGATGGTTATGTGCAGATTGCGGATCTGACCGAAGACGGCCAGCGCGTGCTGATCGCGAAAGGCGGCCTCGGCGGCCACGGCAACGCCTCGTTCGCCACCGCAACCAATCGGGCTCCCCGCAAAACGCAGCCCGGCCTGCCGGGTCAAGAAAAGGATCTGCGGCTTCACCTCAAGCTGCTTGCGGACGTCGGGCTGGTCGGCTTTCCCAATGCCGGCAAGTCGACGATGATCTCGCGAATCTCCGCTGCCCGGCCCAAGATCGCTGATTATCCCTTCACCACGCTGGTTCCGAACCTTGGCGTCGTCGGCCTGTCAGACGATCGATCGTTTGTGGTCGCGGATATTCCCGGTCTGATTGAAGGCGCGCACGCGGGACACGGCCTGGGACATCGCTTTCTCAGTCACCTGGAGCGCACGAAGGTGCTCGTGCACCTCGTGGATGTGTCATCGGCCAGTGGGCGCGATCCGGTGCAGGATTACGACATCATTGCTCGCGAACTCGAGTTGTTTCCGGGGCGAGACACGTCTGGTGAACGGCTTGCCGAGAAACCGGTCGTCGCCGCAGCCAACAAGATCGACGCGCTCGACGATCCTGACCGGCTGACGCGTCTGCAGGCTCACCTGCAGGAAAAAGGCGTCTCGCTGTTTCCCGTGTCGGCCGCAACGGGTGAGGGAATCGACGCACTTCTCGCCGCGGTGTGGGAGCGGATCGCCGGAGCGCGCGAGCGGTCGGCGTCTGCCGCGTCGATACACTCGCGACCAGAATGACGCCGGGTCTCCGTGTCGGTCTGCTCGGCGGAACGCTGGATCCGATTCACATCGGCCACACTGAGACCGCGCGTGCGGCACGCGAGGCGCTGCGGCTGGACCGGGTTGACGTCCTGCCGTCAAATGTGCCACCACACCGAGCCGGACAGCCGCTGGCGTCCGGATATCATCGATTCGCGATGACCGCGCTGGCCGTCAACGACATCGAGGGCCTGCTCGCCAGCGATCTCGAGCTGACGACGCCCGGGCGATCCTACACCTCAGACACGCTCACACACTTTCAGCAGGCGCACGGGCTCGACGTTGGGCAGATTTTCTTTATTACGGGCGCCGACGCGTTTGCAGAAATTGCAACGTGGCATCGTTATCCGGAAGTCCTCGACCTCGCGAACTTCATCGTCGTGTCGAGGCCGGGGTTTCGCGTGGAAGGGTTGCGTGAACGATTGCCGGTGCTCGCGGCGCGGATGCAAAGCGTGTCTGCGCCATGGCCAGGAGCGAGCAACCACAAGCTAGAAGCCAAGCCAGGCATTTTTTTGGTCGACGCACGCACACCGGATGTGTCGTCCACCGACATCCGGACACGCCTTGCTGAGGGGCGACCGATTCACGGGCTCGTGGCCGACGGCGTCGAGCGCCACATCGCGCAGCACGGCTTGTACTCGACCGGCATCGGATCCTTTACGGCAGATCACTTGCATGACCAAAACTGAAAAACGACGCGCTCCCAAAAGGCTGACAGGGGATATCGGACGGGTGGTTCGTGCCGCCCTGGACAAAAAGGCATCGGACGTCGTCTTGCTCGACCTTCGCAGCACGCCGGCGTTCACCGACTTTTTCGTGTTGTGCTCGGGACAGACCACGCGTCAGGTGAAGGCGATCGCCGACGCCGTCGAGGACACGCTGCGCGCCGCGAAAGTTCGGCCTTCCCACATCGAGGGATACGACCGCGCGGAGTGGATCCTGATGGACTACTTCACGTTCATCGTCCACGTCTTCACGCCGCAGACGCGGGCGTTCTACTCGCTCGAGCGTCTGTGGGGCGATGCAGAGAGGATAGAGATCGCAGAGGACATGCCATAGATGCTTCCGCTCTAGGATCGTCCGCATGACGCGGAAGCTACGGATGCAGCAATGAACGACGCCAGCGTCATGGATCCTGGTGTAGCCTCCGCCTTTGGGCGGAAGAATCACGTCGCACGCCGAACCGTTGACGCTCTGCTCTCCCTGCTTCTGGCTCCACTCTGCGCCGCGTGTGACCAACCCTTGGACGAGCCGACCCGCGGCCCGGTCTGTCAACGCTGCTGGCAAAGCATCCGCCGATTCAGTCCGCCTCTCTGCGACATCTGTGGAGACCCGCTCGGATCGTGGCGCGTCGTCACCACTGGGTCCGGTGCGTGTCCGCGGTGCAGGCAAACCCAGCATCAGGTGAGTCATAGCCGGGCGATTGGTGATTACGATGGTTCGCTGCGCGCGATCGTGCACGCGCTCAAATACGACGGCCATCGATCCGTGGCCCGCCGCCTCGGGGCGTTGCTCGCGCAGCACGGCGATGCCGTCCTGGCGGGAGCCGACCTCGTCGTGCCGGTGCCACTCCATCGATCGCGAAAGCGGATGCGCGGATTCAACCAGGCGGCAGAGATCGCCGGTCATCTTCCAGTGGCGAGCGCAGATGTCCTGAAACGCGTGCGAGCGACCGTCTCCCAAACCGACTTACCGGCCGCCGAGCGGCACGCCAATGTCAGAAACGTGTTCGCGAAACGACGGCACGCCGACGTCAACGGCCTCGTGATTGTTCTGGTAGACGACGTCAGCACGACGGGTGCGACGCTCGAGTCGTGCGCGCGTGTCCTGCTGGACTCGGGAGCGCGGGAAGTGCGCGCCCTTACGGTCGCGCGAGTAGTGTCTCGACCGCGCTGACGACATCGGTCGAGACCGCTTCGCGTGGACGCTCGCCGTTCACTCTCAGCCAGCCCTCAGCCGACGACTGTCGCTGATAGCTCTCGCGAACCCGCGAGAGAAGTGCGAGATCGCGCTCGTAACGATCTCGGCCGGCCGACTTCCGTTGCACGGCGGTCTCCGGCGCAATATCGAGCAGGATCGTAAGCGTCGGTCTGGGGAGATGCCGCTGCATGTCGCGGAGCCAGGACGCATCGAGCCCGTGCGCTTCGCCGTAGGCGATGCTGGACGCCTGGTATCGATCGCAGACGAGGATGACGCCGTTTTCGAGCGCCTGCTGCATGTCGACCCGCTTCTCGTAGCGATTGGCGACGTACATCAACTGCATCACGTCCGGTCCGTAGTCACGCTCACCGTGAAGGGCTTTCGCGATCTCCGCGCCGATCGGGGTGCCGTAGTCCGGAAAGGACAGGAGTCGGCACTGGCGGCCGCTCGCACTGACATGTGCGCTCACCCGTTCTGCCTGAGTCTGCTTGCCGCTCTGGTCGAGACCTTCAAAGGCGATGAGGAACCCGGTCATCAATTCTCCAGCGCGAGCAGGTCGTCGATCGTCTGGCGCCTTCGAATCACGGACCATGTCGAACCATTGACCAGCACTTCGGCAGGCATGGTGCGCCGGTTGTAGTTGGACGCCATCACCGCGCCGTACGCGCCCGTGTCGAGCACGGCAAACAGATCGCCGGGTTCCGGACGCTTGAGGGCGCGATCCTTGCCGAGCGTGTCGCTGGTCTCGCAGAGCGGACCGACGACGTCGGCAACGATGTCGGCGCCGCGAGAGCACGCAACCGGCTCGATGCGATGGAAGGCACCGTAGAGCATCGGCCGCATCAATTCGGTCATCCCCGCATCGACGATGACAAACGCTTTGCCATCGGGACGATCTTTGACGTCAACGACTCGCGTCAGCAACACGCCGGCAGGCGCGACGATGTTGCGACCCGGCTCCAACACGATCGCCACGCCTGATTCCCTGAGGATCGGAAGGACCGCCGCCGCATAGTCCTCGGCGGTGGGAACGCTCGATCCGTCGTACGAGACCCCAAGGCCGCCACCGATATCGAGATGATCGATGACGATCCCATCGTCTCGGAGTTCCTTTGCGAGCGCAACAACTGTCGCGGCGGCGCGCCGCAGCGGATCCAGGTCGGTGATCTGCGATCCGACGTGGGTGTGCAGCCCGACAATCTCGATCCCCTCACGGCTCCGGAAGCGACGCGAGAGATCGCGGACGACGTCGACCGGCATGCCGAACTTGTTGGCCTTGAGACCGGTCGAGATGTGGGGATGGCTGCGCGCGTCGATGTCGGGATTCACCCGCAGCGCGACGCGGGCACGGGTGCCGCGTTCGCGCGCCAGTCGATCGATGCGATCGAGCTCCCCCTCCGATTCGGCATTGATGGTCTTGACCCCGAGGTCGATCGCCTGCGCCAGCTCACCTGGCGTCTTGCCGACACCGGTGAAAACAATCTGCTCGGGTATGAAGCCGGCGCGCAAGGCCACGTCGATCTCGTTGCCGGAGTTGGCATCGGCGCAAGCGCCCAGGCTGCGCAGCAGCCTCGCGATCGCGAGCGTCGAGTTCGCTTTCAGGGCGTAGTGCAGCGCATGCGGATACCCGCGGAACGCGTCATCGATGGCGCGGTAGCGACCGGCGATGGTGGCGGTGCTGTAGACGTAAAGCGGCGTTCCTGCTGCCTCCGCGAGCGTGAGCAGCGAAACGTCCTCGCAGTGAAGGGTGCGATCAAGGCGATGAAATGCGTCCACGGGTTGATTAATTGTAATTGTACCGGTGCCATGGGTGCCAGGCGTGGCTCGCGGCACTCGTGGACCCATTTTGATATGATTCAACTGCCGTCGCATGTCTGTTGATTCCCCCGCCGCGCAACCGGCGACGCCTGACAGCCTCATTGAGCAATGCCTCAGCGGCGATCAGGTCGCCTGGGAAACCATCGTCCGCCAGAACTGGCGAAAGGTGTTCAACGTCGCCTACAAGTTCGTCGGCAAGCACGATGAGGCGGAGGATTTGACGCAGGATATCTTCCTGAAGATTTTTCGGGCGTTGAATACGTTTGACAGACGGGCGAACTTTCAGACATGGATCATCAGCATCAGCCGCAACCTGTGCATCGATCACTACCGGAGTGTGCGCAAGGAACGGCAGACGATCGCGCGCGAGGTGGATACCACCGATCTTCAGCCGGCGTCGCGCGAGCGCACACCGTACGCGCTGGCGGAGCATCAGGATCTCCGCGCCCAGCTGAAGCAGGCGCTCGAGACGCTGCCGATGACGCTGCGGACCGCAGTCGTACTGCGGGATCTGCAGGAGCTGTCGTACCAGGAGATTGCCGACCATCTCGGACTGCCGGAAGGCACGGTCAAGTCGCGCATCAATCGTGGCCGGCTCGAGCTGGCGCGTCAGCTGAAACGGCTGCAGGACAAACAACCGGTTCTGCGGCGCCGTCGCGGCGCGCCCGCGCGGCAGAAACGACATTAGTGTTCCGGCGCAAGGACTAGCGGAGTAGCGAATGAATCTCACAACCGAAAATGCAAGCGGCGTCGCCGTGGTACGGATTGGCGAGTCTCGCCTGATGTATCCGCTGCTGTCCGAGTTCTCGACCGCGGTGACGCAGCTCATCGCCGCCGGCGAGCGCAAGGTCGTCGTCGACCTGTCGTCGGTCGGCTACGTCGACAGCGCGACGATTGGCTGCCTGATGGATCTCTACCGCCAGGCCAACGCCGCCGGCGGAACGCTGAAGCTCGCCGGCGTGCAGAAACGCGTCGAGACGATGCTGACGATGACCGGCGCGCAGAATTTCATCGAGGTGCACCCCGACGAACCGAGCGCCGTCAAAAGCTTCGGAGCGTAGCGATGCGCACTATCAAGATGACCAACGGCACCGAGCTCGTGCTCGACGGCGATCTGCTGTCGGTAATCGAGTCGCTGTACATCGAAGTGACGGCCAAGCGTGAGCTCGAGCGTACCTTCGAGGATATGGTTCGCGAGATCCAGCACCTGATCGGGCAGATGAACGACGCCGAGCGCCGTCAATACCTCAGTGAGAGCCTGTTTCTCAATACTGTGTCCTACGAGAACGAACGGCTCGGCGCGTACATGAGAAAGCTGAACAAAAAGAAGTAAGCCCGCGGGGTTTTTCGTGTCCCTCAACTACCTGGCAACGCGGTTCACCTGCAGCTGGCCGTGGAGCACGATGATTCTGCTCTGCGACGGCCGGATGGTCTGCGGCTGCGCCGATCCGTACGGCAAGCGCGTGCTCGGGGACACCCGGACCGCCGGCGTGTCCGATATCTGGACCGGCGAGCGCGCGTCGACGCTCCGGCAGGATCTGAATGCCGGCGGATCGCGGTTCTGCGGCGACTGCCCGTTGAAACTGCCGCTGAAGAAAGACGAACCGCCGCCGCAGCGCGACCTGAACGTGCCGGCGCTGCCCTCGCGGCTCTATATCGAGTGCACCGCCGCCTGCAATATTTCCTGCGCGCAGGCCTGCTGCGCTCCCGAGACGGGCATCACCCGCACGCGGCAGGCCGGCATGCTCGACGTCGACCTGTTCCGACGGGTGATCGACGAAGCCGGGCCGGCGCTGGGACGCGTGGACTTTTTTAATTACGGCGAGGCCTTTCTCCACAAGCGGGCGATCGAGATGTGCGAGTACATCAAATCGCAGTTTCCGCACATCTATCTGTACACGAGCACGAATGGCCTGGCGCTGACCGAGGAGCAGGCCCGGAGGCTCGTGCACTCGGGCATCGACGAGGTGACGTTTTCGATCGATGGCGCGAAGGCCGACAGCTACGTGAAGTACCGGCAGCGCGGCGACTTCGACAAGGCGATTCGCAACCTGACGACCGCCGTCGCCGAGAAGCGTCGCGCCGGCCGGGACGTGCCCTTCATCAACTGGCGCTACATTCTCTTTACCCACAACGACAGCGACGAGGAAATGACACGGGCCCGGAAGATGGCGTCGGAGATCGGGGTCGATCGACTGTGCTGGGAACTCACCGATCACCCCGAGGATCTTTTTTCCCGGCGATTCCTGCCAGGCACCGAGGCGCATGCCGCGATCAAGCATGAAGTGTGGGACGACAACAACCTGGGGAATGCGATCCCGGGGGCCACGCCCCGCGCGCGGATTCAAGTCAGCGGTCCCATTCCCGGCCTTCCGCTCATCGCGAGGGCCGGCCGCCGCGTGACGGTGCGCACCATAGTCCGCAATCTGTCGACCCGGCCTTTTCCGGCCGCGGCAAGCTACGGCCGGCGCCTGGTCCGCGTCGGCGCACAGCTCTGCGCCCGCGATGGCTCTCTCGTCAATCGCGACTACGAGCGCGCCTGGCTTCCGGAAACGCTCTCCGCCCACGCCAGCGTCAGCGTGCCGATGACGCTGACGGCTCCGTCAGAGAGGGGTCGCTACAACGTGAAGTTCGATCTGGTCAGCGAAGGAATTGACTGGTTCGAGGCCTGCGGCTCCGAACCAACAATGAAGCCGTTGGTCGTGATTTGAGAATTGCTGATTGTTGATTGTTGATTGCCGATTGATCGGAGGATCAATCAGCAATCAGAAATCAAGATTAATTCGCGACGCTGGCGGCGCGGCTGGCTGATGCCGGCACGGGCGCGCCGGTGAGTTGCCCCTCGGTCGTCGCGTCAACGAGACGCCAGGCGTCCGATTCCTCCAGGATGCGAGCGGCAAACGCCGTGTGCAGCGCGTGGCCGCCGCGATGCGCGACGAGATGGCCCACGACGGGGTGGCCCACGAGCGACAGATCGCCGATCACGTCGAGAATCTTGTGACGGACGAACTCGTCCTCGAATCGCAGCGCGTTATTGAGCACGCCGGTTTCACCCAGCACGATCGCGTTGTCGAGCGAGCCGCCGAGCGCCAACCCGCGCTGGCGGAGCATTTCGACTTCCTTCAGGAACCCGAATGTGCGGGCCGGCGCGATCTCCTCGACGAAGCTCTCTTCCGTCACCCTCATCGTCCGCGACTGGTGCCGGAGCAGAGGATGATCGAAGCTGATGCTGTAGGTGACCTTGAAGTGGTCCGACGGATAAAGGGCAATCCGCTTGTCTCCCTGCGTCAGGGAAATCGGGCGGAGCACCTTTAAATATCGTCTCGGCGCCTGAAGCCGTTTCACCCCCGCTTCGTTGACGAGATACACGAAGGGCGCGGCGCTGCCGTCCATGATCGGCACTTCAGGACTGTTCAACTCGACAATCGCGTTGTCGATGCCGAGCGCGGTCAGCGCGGCGAGCAGATGCTCGACCGTCTCGACTGACACCGCCTCTCGCGTCAAGCCGGTCTGATACTGAATCCCTCCCAAGTGCGTGACCACGGCGGGGATTTCGAGGCCGCCAAGGTCGGCGCGCTGAAAGCGGATGCCGGAATCGGCCGGCGCCGGCTTCAACGAAAGGGTCACTTTGTTGCCGGAATGAAGTCCGATTCCGGTGCAGGAGACAGATCGACGAAGGGTACGCTGGGCGCTCATGACCTCTCTGTTGACCGCTGGGAAAGCCGCCCGGAACTGAGCAAGCCGCCTGCCACCCCGTAAGCACAGCTATTCATAGCTGTAAGTTGTTGATCTAAATGTATGTTATTCGATGAATCCGACTGAAAGTACCAGCCGGATACAACAGGATGTGGCCCGCCAGCCACAACTCTGTCGGTGGAATGTGTGGCTAAATTACCACACGGGAACGGGCTGCTGGACGTCTCCACGTCAACCTCACGAGACACGTCAAACCCTTGTTTCCCGGCCACTACGCACGGCGTCGCGACCTCTCCGTCGCCGGGGAAGGCCCGCCGGTGGCCTCTGGGGCGTGGAAGATATCCGCCAGAAAACGCCCCGTAAAGGATTCTCGGCTTCGTGAGACTTCTTCAGGAGTCCCGGTCGCCACAATTCGACCGCCCCCTTGCCCGCCTTCGGGTCCGAGGTCGATGACGTAGTCGGCCGACTTGATGACATCCAGGTTGTGTTCGATGATTACAACCGTGTTGCCCTGATCGACAAGCTTGTTCAGCACGTCGAGCAGCTTGTGCGTGTCTTCGAAGTGCAGCCCGGTCGTCGGCTCGTCGAGGATGTAGAGTGTGCGGCCTGTGCCACGCCTGGAGAGCTCCTTCGCGAGCTTCACCCGCTGCGCCTCACCGCCGCTGAGTGTTATGGCTGATTGACCTAATTCGATATATCCCAGGCCGACATCCTGCAGCGTTCGCAGCTTGTTCGCGATCGGCGGGAAGTTCTCGAGCAGCGGCAACGCTTGATCGACTGTCAAGTCCAGCACGTCCGCAATCGATTTTCCGCGATAGCGAATCTCCAGCGTCTCCCGGTTGTACCGCCGTCCCTTGCACTGTTCGCACGTCACGTAGACATTCGGCAGGAAGTGCATCTCGATGGCGATGACGCCATCTCCTTGACACGCTTCGCATCGACCACCCTTGACGTTGAACGAAAACCGGCCGGGCCGGAAGCCGCGCGCCTTGGCGTCGGGCAGCATGGCGAACAGCTCGCGGATGAACGTGAACAGCCCGGTGTAGGTGGAAGGATTTGAGCGCGGCGTCCGCCCGATTGGGCTCTGATCGATCTGGATGACTTTGTCGAGCTGGTCGATCCCGTCGATCGACGCGTGGGCACCGGGTTCGTCGGCCGCCCGGTAAAGAGCACGCGCCAGACTCTTGTACAGAATGTCGTTGATCAGCGTGGACTTTCCCGAGCCGCTCACGCCCGTCACCGTCGTCAGCACACCAAGCGGTAACGTGACGTCGATGTCCTTGAGGTTGTTCTCGCGCGCGCCCTTGATCACGATCTGACCCCGCGTGGCCGGGCGCCGCGAGGCCGGCGTCTTGATCGAGCGCTCGCCGCGAAGGTACGCGCCGGTCAGCGAACCGTGGCCATCGGCCAGCAGATCGGCGGGGGTGCCCTGAAAGATCACGTCGCCGCCGTGCTCCCCCGCACCGAGACCCAGATCGATGACGTAGTCGGCAGTACGAATCGTTTCCTCGTCGTGCTCCACGACGACAACGGTGTTGCCGAGATCACGGAGCCGCGCCAGGGTCGACAGCAGCGCGCGGTTGTCGCGTTGATGCAAACCAATGGACGGCTCGTCGAGCACGTAGAGGACACCCGTAAGATTCGAGCCAATCTGCGTCGCCAGGCGAATGCGCTGCCCTTCGCCGCCGGACAGCGTCGCCGCACTTCGGCCGAGTGTCAGATATCCGACACCGACGTCGTTGAGAAAATGCAGGCGGTCGCGAATCTCGCGGAGGATCCGGCTCGCGATCAGCGCTTCTCGATCGCTCAGCTCCTGTTCGTCGAAGACGCGAACGGCTTCCGAAACCGGAAGATTGACGTACTCGGAAATCGTTCGACCCTTCACGCGTACGGCGCGGCTCTGCGCCTTCAACCGTTCTCCGCCGCACGTCGGACACGGACGGAGGGCACGATAGGGCTCGAGGTTCTCCTGCTCGACCCACGTTCCCTCTTCGTACCGCCGGCGAAGATTTGGCACGAGCCCTTCGAATCCGGCACCAAACGGATCCTTCGCGGGCTGCCCTTTTCCTTTCTTCGCGCTCGACTCCGTTTCGGTGCGGCGGCCGGCGCCTGGCGCGCCAAACATCAGGATGTCGCGCAGCTTCTTGGGCAGCCGTCGGAAGGGCAACGCCAGATCGATCCCGAATGTCCGGCTCAGCGACGTGAGTGCCTCGCGAACGAGTTTCTTGTCCCCCTTGACCCAGGGAGCGATCGCGCCGTCCTGAAGCGACAGGGACTCGTCTGGCACCAGCCGAGCCGGATCGAAATCGTAGACCGCGCCGAGCCCCTGGCACTCGGGGCATGCGCCGTGCGGCGAGTTGAACGAGAAGGCCCGCGGCGTCATCTCGGGCATGCTGACGCCGCAGTAGGTGCACGCCAGCCGCCGCGAGAACAGCCGATCGCCGCCATCGAGCGTGTTGATGATCACGATGTCGTCGGCGAGGTTCAGGGCGATCTCGACCGATTCGGTCAAGCGCCGTTCGATCCCCGGCTTCAGGACGAGACGATCCACCACGACTTCGATGGTGTGGTTGCGTCGCCGATCGAGTTTGATGTCGTCATCGAGCGCAAGAAGTTGCCCGTCAACCCTGACCTTGGTGAAGCCGCGGGCGCGAAGAGCGGCCAGTTCCTTCTTGAATTCACCTTTTCGTCCACGGACGATCGGCGCCAGCACGTTCACGCGCTCGTCATTCGGCGACAGCATCACCATATCGATGATGCGCTCGAGAGATTGCGACGCGATCGCCCGGCCGCACAGATGACAGTGCGGCATGCCGATGTTGGCAAACAGGAGCCGGAGGTAGTCGTAGATCTCGGTGACGGTCCCCACGGTCGACCGGGGGTTCGATCCAGTGGTTTTCTGCTCGATAGCGATGGCGGGCGACAGACCGTCGATCAAGTCGACGTCCGGCTTTTCCATCTGTTCGAGGAACTGGCGGGCATAGGAGGACAGCGATTCGACATACCGCCGCTGGCCCTCGGCGTAGATCGTGTCGAACGCGAGCGAGGATTTACCCGAACCGGAGAGCCCGGTGATAACGACCAGCTGGTCGCGGGGAAGATCGACGTCGATATTCTTGAGGTTGTGTACGCGGGCGCCGCGTACGGCAATCCAGTCGTGCGCCATGCTTACTGCCTGGAATTTCTATCGAAACCCAAACAGCTAGTTTAGCACTTCGGGCGCGACTTCACGCGGAAGTCCGCCTCAGTCCGCTGTTCTGGAACCCGTAGACGAAATACAACAACAGCCCCACGGCAAGCCATACGCCGAATCGCTCCCACGCATGAGTCGGTAAGCCGATCATGGTGTAAACGCACGCAGCGGCGCCCAGAATGGCCACGGGCCACACGAACGGGACTCGAAACGGGCGCGGTCGATCGGGATCTTTGTAGCGAAGGACCAGCACCCCCATGCAGACGATGGCAAAGGCGGCCAGCGTGCCGATGTTGGTAAGGTCGTAGATTTCGTTCTCATCCATGACCAGGCTGCCGAGAGCGACAACGAGGCCGGTGACGAGCGTGGTGATGTGAGGTGTTCGATACTTCGGATGAATCCTCGACGCCCAGGCCGGAAGTAGCCCGTCCCGCGCCATCGCCAGAAAAATGCGCGGCTGGCCGTACTGAAACACGAGCAGCACCGCGCTCAGCGAGACCACTGCGCCGAACGACACGATCCAGCTCGCCGTCGGCATGCCCGCGACCTCCAAGGCCTTTGCCAGCGGATCCGACGCCTTCAGCTGCTGATACGGCACCAACCCGGTCGCGACAATCCCCACGATAACGTAGATCAGGGTGCAGATCGCCAGGCCTCCGAGGATCCCGATCGGCATGTTGCGCTGGGGGTTCTTGGTTTCCTCGGCTGCCGTCGAAATCGCGTCGAAGCCGATGTACGCGAAGAAGACGATGGCAGCGCCTTGGTGAATGCCCGCCCAGCCATTCGGTGCGAACGGCTTGTAGTTGGCCGGATCGATGTGCATGCCGCCCAGCACGACGAAGAAGCTCAGTACGAGCAGCTTCACGACAACCATAAGGTTGTTCGCACGCGCGCTCTCGCGGACGCCGATATACAGGAGCCACGTGATCGCCATCACGATCAGGGCGGCCGGAATATTGAGGAGAACCGGGAGGCCCGCCACGCGCGGCGCTGTCTGGAGCAGCGCGTGCACAGCGGGATCGCTGCTGAGCAGCGCCGTCCGGTATCCGTGCGTCAGCCACATCGGCAGAGTGATGCCAAATCCGGAAAGCAGCGACATGAAGTAGCCGCTCCAGGCGATGGCCACGGCGATGTTGCCCACGGCGTACTCGAGGATCAAATCCCAGCCGATGATCCAGGCAATGAGCTCGCCGAGCGTGGCATACGAATACGCGTATGCGCTGCCCGCCTGCGGAATCATCGCTGCCAGCTCCGCGTAACAGAGCGCCGCCAGGCCGCAGACAATGCCGAGCAGGATGAAGGAGAAGATCAGCGCGGGCCCGGCCCCGTATCGCACGACCTCGCCGTTCGGGAGCGTCTCGCCCGCGGCCGCCGTGCCGATGGACGAAAAGATTCCTGCGCCGATCACGGCACCGATGGCCAGCATGATGAGATCGCCGGCGCCGAGCACGCGTTTCAACGTGTGGGCACCCTCGGGCAGCAGCTCGGAGATCGGTTTGCGCCGGAAAAGTTGGCTCATGGACGTGTGTAATCAGACGGCCGGGGTCTGACCCCAATACCGGGGTCTGACCCCAATACTGGGGTCTGACCCCAATGGCACAAGAGTTGTGCCGAAGACGCGTGAGGCGATGGGGCCGGCAAGGGAGTGGGAAGCGTATCCGCGGCAGATTCTGGAATCAAGCGTGGCGTACGGCGGCGGGAGTCCGGTCGAACCGATACACCGTATCGCTCGAGGCGAGCACGAACCCGCCGGTTGGATCGAACGCCACGCCGATCAGCGATCCGCCGGACACCAGCTGCTCGGCTTCACCAGGGCGATCCATCGACAGGCGATAGAGGGCGCTCGACCCGGCGATCGCGTCCACGACATAGAGATCGCCATGATCGTCGAACGCCAGTCCCTGCGGTCGTCCAAAGCCGTCGTGGAACACCTCAACGAGACCGTCCGGCGAAATACGGTAGACGCAGTCTCGTGCGCCGAGCGTCGGCGCCGTGACATATAGCCAGCGATCCGGCCCGAACGCCAGATGAAATGCCGCCACGCTCGGCGGAATGCTCGCGAACATCGTCGCACGCCCGTCACGGACGCGCAGAATCGATCCCGATCGGTCGCCGACAAACAGCGTCCCGTCTGGGGAGAATGCGATGCCGCAGGCGACCCCAAGGTCAGAGGCGACGGCGGTGACGTTGCCGGCGCCATCGATCTTGTGGACGCTGCCATCGAAGCGGCTCGACACGTGGAGTGATCCGTCGGGACTGAAGGCGAGCGACGTCGGGTTGGCAAGATCGGAGACGAACGGCTCCCGCGAGCCGTCCGGCCGTACGATGAAAATCGCAACCGGTCCTTGTTGGCCGCGAGATCCGCTGAAAGTGACGTAGACATTGCCCGCCGCGTCAATCGCGGGGCTGTCGACCTGGTGAAGTCCCGTCGCCAGGGGCGCGCCGATTTCAACGTACGCCGTCTCTCCCGCAACCTCGTCAATTCGAATGGACGTATGACCACCGTCAAGTCCGGACGGAACGAGCGCCGTCAACTCGGTGGATGAGGCGGACGTCAGACGGGCCACGGTGCCGCCGATCGTGACGCGCGGAAGCGCTGGTTCGATCGGCAGACCCGTCCCCTCAATCGTGACGCGACCACCTTCCACGGCCCAGAGAGGGTGGACCGCGGAAATGCGGGACGAACTGGAAACGGTCATCGAGTGGCGTTCAGCGGAGAAACCCGAACGTGAGGACGTCGGTGCCAGGATTGGGCTCAGCTTTCGTCGAGCTCCATATTCCAGTAGAAGTAGTCGCGCCAGCTGTCCGGGGCATTCTTGAGACCAACGGTAATCCGGATTGCCGGCGCTCTTTCAGGACGTTTCGGCACCCGGATCAGGTGCATGCCGGCTTCGGCCGGCGTGCGCCCGCCTTTCTTTCGATTGCAACTGATGCAGCAGGTAACGATGTTTTCCCAATCTTTGCGGCCGCCCTGGGCGACCGGCACGACATGATCGAAGGTTAGATCCGACGTGGCGAAGACCTCACCGCAATACTGACAGGAATGATCGTCCCTGGCGTAGATGTTGGCCCTGGAAAACGGCACGTAGTCGACGTTGCGCTTGATCTTGATGTAGCGCAGCAGGCGAATGACCGACGGCAGCTTGAAGCTGAAGGAAACCGACCGCACTTCGCGGTCGTACACAGAAATGACCTCGACCTTCCCCTGGCACCAAAGCGTCATTGCCTTCTGCCAGTGGACGACCTTCAGCGGCTCGTACGTGGCGTTAAGCAGGAGCGTCTGCTCCATAAACCTGAGGTCATTGTGCCCGAATGGAGTGCGATGTGTCAAGAACGATTGGCGTGTAACAGGATTGTTTGCAACGCTTTAGCCAATTTAACCGACGAAAAACGTGCCGGCCACCTTCGTAGGAAAGGTGCCAGGCACCTTTTTCGACCGTCGGCAGGCCTTCGGCCGACGGACCGAGTCTAAACGAGCGCCAGCACGAACCTCAGCGTCGTCGGAGCTGGAGCCTGCCGATAGTAATGTAGGGAAACCCCATGCGTCGTGCCCTGATCGTTCTCCTGACGTGGACGGCAGCAGCGTGTGCCACCACTGGTGGAGCAATACCGCAACCGTTCCCGGTCCCAGGAAATACCCCGGCGCCGACACCCGCCGCGCCACCCGAATCGGTTCCGGCCCCGCCCCCTTCACCACCTTCAGCGGCGTCGAATGGCTATGCGATATCAGGTTCGGCGTTACAGCTCCGCGGCGCGCGTTACCGGAATGGCGGTCACGATCCTTCCGGATTCGATTGCAGCGGCTTTGTCTGGTACGTCTTCGATCAGAATGGTGTCCATGTGCCGCGGACTGTCTCGGAGCAGTTCCGCGCCGGGACCGATATCGATCCTTCGGATCTTCGCGCCGGCGATCTCGTCTTCTTCGACACGGTCAACGGCCCGGCACGACAGGCCGCCACGCACGTCGGAATCTCCATCGGCGGAGATGAATTCGTGCACGCCCCGAGCACAACTGGCGAAGTGCGGGTCGAGCGGCTCGGTTCGACATACTGGGCGCCACGGTTTGTGGGTGCGAGACGGATGCCGTAGGGATTGCTGTTTTGGATTGCTGATTTTCGATTGTCGGAGTCGCCTTCAATCAGCAACCAGCCAACAACCATCAGCAATTCTACGCGGCCCGGTGCTGTCCCTTCCGCGTGAGGCGGCGCGCGCCGCTGTCGGTAAAGTGACGCATGTGGAGATCGTCTTCGGTGTAGATGATCGGTTGCGTCAGCCGCTTGAGCCGTTCAACCTTCACCATCGGCTCGACCGACGGGATGTCTACCGCCTCCATGTACCGCTGAGGGAATGACGGAAAATTCTTGAAGGTCGTGGCGACGACGCCGCCGTGGAGCGATGTCAGCGCACCGAAATCGTGCCTGAGGAAATCATAGAGCGCCGGATCCGCTCCGGATCGCAGATAGCCGTCGACCATCTCCGCGACGTCTTCATAAAAGTGCGGACCGTGTGAGCGGGGAGAATCGGTTCCGTCGGATCGCGATACCCGCCGGATTCCTGATTCGTCGGGGTCGATGTGATACAGCTCGTGCACGATGGTGTCAAGCTTTGCGAGCCAGCCAGGCGCGGCAGGCGAGTACAGATCCGACTTGCGCGATCGTTCGAGTGACTGATCGCAGAATCGCGGAAGGACAAAAGAGATGAGGTACTTCACGCGCCGGCCGCCGATGCGCACGACCGGCGATTTGGTGACGAACCACTCCGATCGCCGCGTCAGCTGACCCGTGGAACGATCACGCCAGAAGTAATAGCCCGGTTCGCTTTCGGGCAGTGTCAAGCAATGGCATGTCGCGAAAGCTCCCTCCGCATCCGAACGACCGAAGCGTCCGAACACGATCACTTCCCTGAGATCGATGAATGACAGCCGTGGCGTACGCACGACAATGTCACGCATCAGCAGCGCGATGCGCTCAGTGTAGTTAATCATCGACACACGTCCGCCGAGACACAGGAGTCCCGGCGACGCCCTTGCCGCTTCAGGGGGAGCTATTGAGGCTGAAACGTTGTGGCGACTATAGGGCTTCGGCTTGGACCTGTCAAGGTGAACAAAAAGCGATTAATGGCCGAGCTGTCTATGTTTACAGAGTTTTTCACGAGCCGCCGGGAGGCTTGCCGCCAGGGCCCCGCGGGACGGCCATTGGCGCCCCCGGCAGGGCTTCGGGAGGGGCGGCCGCGGGGGGGAGGTCGGGCACCGGCTGAACATCGCCCATATCTGGAGCTGGCGGGACGGGGGCCCCGGCAACCACTGGTGGCGGGGTGACGGCCCCCATCCGCCGCATCACCATCTGCTGACGGCGATGTAATCGCGCGCTTGGGTGTGCAGGATTGAACACTCGCGGACTGCTGATCGCCGCGGCAAGCAGGGCGGCCTCAGAGGACGAAACATCACCGGCGGACTTGCGGAAATATGTGCGCGCTGCCGCCTCGGCGCCGTAGATGCCGTCGCCCCACTCAATCACGTTCAAGTACAACTCGAGAATGCGCTGCTTGGTCAGCTCCGCTTCGAGACGCCGTGCGATCAGGAGCTCGCGGAGTTTTCGAATCGGATTCTTCGAGGGCGACAGGTACAGATTCTTCGCAAGCTGTTGCGTGATGGTGCTGCCGCCTCTCGCGAACTCCAATCGCTCGAGGTTCACTTCCATTGACTCCTTGAGCTCGTCAAAGTCGATCCCCTCGTGCGTCCAGAAGCGGGCATCTTCTGTGACCAGCACGGCACGCTTCAGGTTTGGCGAGATGCGCGCGTAGTCGATCCAGTGTTGCACCCGCTTGGGCTGCTCGGCCCGCGCGCGGGCTTCGCGAGTACGCAGATCGATGAACGCAGTGGTCGATGGATTGGAGGTGCGGAGCGGACGAACGTCCGGCAGCGTCAGATAGATGAACGCTGCGTAGCCAACGCCAGCAGCCAGGACCGCGAGGAGAACGCGGCCAACCTTTTTCATCGGCGATCAGACAGTGGCGAGCTCCGCCACGCGCGTGAGCTCCGCCCGAATCTGCTCCTTCGCCTCCGCCGTCGCCGGCACAAGCGGGGCCCGCGGGTCTCCGCCCTTATAGCCCGCCACGTCGAGGGCGGCCTTCAGTCCGGGGACGCCGAAGCCGGTCGTCACCATGCGCGCAAGCGGTGTCATCAATGTCTGCAGCCGGCGAGCTTCCGCGTGGTGCCCATCCTTCGCCAGCGAGAGCACCCGCAGGCACAGCTCCGGTTCGACCGCTGCGACGGCGAGGATGCCGCCGACTGCCCCGAGGCAGAGGTCGGCATAGAACACCGTCCCGGTACCGGCGAGCATCGAGAAATGCTCGGGTGCCGCGTCTGCGAACGCCGCGAACGCCGCGGCGTCGGTACCCGACTCTTTCATTCCGACGATGTTCCTGTGCTCGGCGAGGGTCGCGACGGTGTCGGGTGTGAACGCAACACCCGTCGAAGCAGGAAAGTTGTACAGAAGGACGGGAATTGGTGATTCGTCCGCGACGGCGCTGTAATGGCGAATGAGCAACGCCTGCGTGCAGAGGTTCTTGAAGAACGACGGCGTCCGAACCAACACGGCATCAGCGCCGAGCGCTGCGGCGCGCCTGGTCGCCGCGATCGTTGCCCGGGTCGATTCACGTCCGGTGCCGGCAATCACCACACGATCGCGGGGAACGACATCGCGCGTCGTGCTCAGGACCAGATCGGATTCGTCCTCGTCCAGCAGGGCCGACTCGCCGTTCGTCCCGAGCGCGACGATGCCGCCAAGCCCCGCGCGCATCCATCGCTCGACATTGAATCGGATTGCTGAGGCATCAACCTCGCCGTCGCGAAACGGCGTCGGCATTGGCGGGAATACAGACGTGAGTCGCATTTGATCCGGAGCGTACCACAAAAGAAAACCGGAAGCGGGACGAGCCCGCCTCCGGTTGATCACTTCCGTCTTACCGCAGGGTGGCGACGCGGCCGGCCGGAGCCGGGCTCGCGTCCTAGTGGATTCGCGGACCCCAGACTGACTTCGCGCGCCGCCAGTCCTCATCGAGAATCGTCCACAACGTCTGGTCGAGATACTCGCCATTACGCAGGAACGACTTCCGCAGGATCCCTTCCTGAATCGCTCCCACCTTCCGGAGCGCGCCGTTGCCGCGACCGTTCGCGACCGCAGCCCGCGCCTCGAGGCGGTGCGTGCCGACGACATCGAACGCGAAGTCGACAACCATCTTCGCGCCGTCAATGAAGGCACCGGTGCCCCAGAACGAGGAGCCCATCGCAAAGCCCCATTCGGCGGTTCCGAAACCCGGCTCGAGCTGCCGAATCTGGAAGATGCCGATGGCGGTATCCATGCCGTGCGGCACGATACCGAAGCAGACGTAGTTGCCTGCCGCCCGCTCGCGATGCGTCCACGCGATGAAGCGTTCGAACCCGTCGACCGTGGTCGGCGGCGGCGAGATGAACCGCGCGACTTCTTCGGTCGCGAGCATCGCCAGGAGCGACGGCGCGTCCGAGAGCCGCAGCTCCCGCAGCGTCACCATCGAACCAGTCAGCACCGGCAGCGCCCGCCGCCAGTTGGTTTCAGTCGTCGTCGCCCGTGCCGCGCTGATCACAGCAGTCACGTCCATGACTCCCTCAGCATCTCGGAATGGCATCTTTTCCATTAGAGTACCCCTCCGATCCCCGGGGTCGTGGTGACCGTTACTGGTCCAAACAGGTTGTCGTACACCGACGAGTCGTAATTGAGCGGCGGTGCGTCCGGGTCGTCGAAGAGCGGCGCGTCCTCACCCGACGTTCCCCAGGTGATGTTGTCTTCGTCGCTCGCCGTGCCCCAGACCGTGCTATCCATGGCACCGCTCGTGCCCCAGACAATGTTGTCCTCAGCGCTCGCGGTTCCCCAGACGATGTTGTCCTCGCTCATCGCCGCGGTGCCCCAGATCACTCCGGCGCAGTTCGCGCCGCCGCAATCGGTGCCCCACACGATGTTGTCCTCATCGTCTGCCATCGTCCCCCAGACGATGTTGTCTTCGTCCAGCGCGGCAAACGTGCCCCAGACAATGTTGTCTTCGTCAGCCGAGGCGGTGCCCCAGACGATGTTGTCCTCCGAGTCCATCGTCGACCACGTCTGGCTGCTGCAGCTGTTCTTGCACGCCGTGCCCCAGACGATGTTCTGACCGGTCACGGTCTTGGCGGCGCCCCAGACCACGCCTGGCTTCCATGCGGTCGCGTTCGGCTTGATCACGCCGTTCGAGATCCGATGGTTGCCCCAGTTCAGCTTCTTGCTCCACTCAGATGGATGCGGATAAGGCTGACCGGGGCTGGCAGTCTTGAAGTACACAGCAAGATCGACGGCTCCCTTGGTATTCAGGAAGCCCGCACCTTGCGTCAGCGCATCGTATCCGGGATACACCTGCGCGGTGTACTCGAGGATGGCCTTGACGAGGTTTGGCGTCAGGGTCGGATTGGCCTGCAGCATCAACGCGACCGTGCCGGTGACGACCGGCGCCGCCATGCTGGTACCGCTCAGGCTCAGATACGGCTTGTAGTTCACGAACAGCGAACCGGCGAGCAGCGCCGTTGGCTTCGTCGCGTACATCAGACTGAGCGGATCGCTAAGCGAAGTCGTGCCCACGCCAGGCGCCACGATGTCGGGCTTCGCTTCGAAGTCGATCGCGGAAGGTCCCCGCGAGCTGAAGGACGCCATCACATCGTCGCTCCGGATCACCGTGCCTTCGTGGCTCGATGCGCCGACCGTCAGCACCCAGGGCGCGTTGCCCGGCGCGCTAATCGCCCCATATTGAGTCTGACCCAGCTGGTTCTTGCCGAGGTTCCCCGCTGCCGTCACAAGGACGATCCCGGCGTCCACGGCGCGCTTGGCCGCGACCGTCAACGGATCCGTCTTGTACGACTCGGTCACCGCAGCACCAACCGACAGGTTGATGACTCGCAGGTTGTAGGCCGCCTTGTTCGCGACCGCCCAGTCGAGCGCCGCGATCACATCGCTGATCACGCCGCACCCGTTCTGATCGAGAACCTTCAGGCTCACGAGGTGCGCGTCGGGTGCGATGCCCGCGCGAGCGCCCAGGGAGTCGAAGCCGTTGCCGGCGATGATCCCCGAGACGTGCGTGCCGTGGCCGCTATCGTCGTACGGCGAGGTCCGCCCGTTGACGAAGTCGACAAACGCGGGAACGCGCTGGCTGTTCTTCGTCCGCACGAGCGATGACGTGCCGAGATACGTCAGGTCTGCGTGCCAGGACGTGATCCCGGAGTCAATCACCGCGACGCCGATTCCGGCTCCGCGGTAGCCGTATGTTTGCTGCACCGCGCGCGCACCCACCGTGACCGCCACCCGGTTCATCTCGCCACCGGTAGGACGGTCGTAGACGATGCGGTCCACGCCCGGGTAGTCGGCAAGTTTCTTGAGCTGACCGTTCGGCAGCTCAACGACCTTGCCATTGATGGAATTCAAGCTGCGACCGAGTCTGCCGCCGAGTTTTTTGGACTCGGCATCCGCGCTCCAACCTGGCTTGAGAAGCACGATGACCTGTGTCTTCCCATTCGAATTGCCCTTGCCCTGATTGGAGGCGCGATCGTTCAGCACCCGATCCAGCTTGGGATGATCTCCAGAACGGGCAGCGAATGCTGGGCTCGCCCCCGCCAGAGCACAGACCAGCGCCGCCGCCAGCCCGCTCCGCACAACCGCACACCATCGAACCACTGGAGTACCTTTCGAAAAAGTCCAAGTCACAAGTCGAGTCGGCTTACGGCAGAGCAAGCGGAAGGCCAGCCCGGCATATGCGTCCAAGCAATACCATTAACTCGTTATGAGTCATAAACTTACTTGAATATGGCGAATGCCGGAAACAGCCGCACAAGTGTGCGCTTGGAGCGCACACTGCTCCGTTACGGGACAGGGGAACCCCGTAAATGTGTGAGACCTCGAAAACCTAATGGAAATACCTGCGGTTCTACGTGTGCTAGATCGAGACAACCACATTCAAAATTGATATTCTCTAAATCATTCAAGCACAACAACTTAGGACTTTATTTCCGGGTAGGACTCGCCCGAGCCTGACGAGATGAGATGCAGCGACAAAACCGTCAGCACGATGGCCGCCGCAGGGGCCAGCAGCCAGGGGGCTTCGTAAAGGATGCCCGTCTGACCTGCCTCGTGAAGCATAAGCCCCCAACTTGGAGTCGGTTCGGCGAAGCCAAATCCGACGAATGAAAGCGTGGCTTCGGCGAGGATGAACGCGGGAACGAGCAACGTGACCTGGACCCACAGAAAGCCCCGGGCGGCGGGCAGCAAGTGACGGAGCAGAATCCGCACTGGTCCGGCACCGAGTGCTCGTGCAGCTTCCGCGTACTCCTTGCGTCGCTCAGCCGATACCACCGCGCGCACGCCGCGGGCTGGATACGGCCAGCCCACCAGCCCCAAGACGACAGTCATTGTCCAGAACACCGTCCCTGTATCGAGGACGAGGGGCATTGTCGCGCGGAGAACGATCACGACGTAGATGATTGGCAGCACAAGGACGAAGTCAGCCCCTCGCATCAGCAGGCTGTCGACCGTACCCCCCATGTACCCGGCAACGGCTCCCAGGATCGCGCCAAAAAGGATCGCGACGACTGCTGCCGCCGCGGACACGCCCAGCGACAATCGTGCGCCGAGCAGGACGCGCGCGAAAATGTCTCGACCGAGCGGGTCAGCGCCAAGGACTAGCCACGGCCCGTGCGATTCGTCAATCGTCACGAGCGCGCCAGCCGAAAACCATTGGAGCGCCACGCGCGTGGATCGGTCTTCTGCGAACCGGTGGTCGAGTCGATCGACGAGCTTCAGCGGGTAGATGAACGGCATGTGCGCACGTCCATCGTCGTCGAAGACGTGCGCAGGCATGGGCGGTGCGTAACTGAGATCGGGAAACTGATGTCCCGGATTGTGGGGGGCAACGATCGGGGCCGCAAGAGCGATCGCGGCAATCAAGACGATGCAAGCAATGCCGCTACGCGTGGTCCCCGACATCACGCGGATTCCTCCGCCCGGGGATCGATGGCTATCAGCGCAAGGTCCGAGGCAAGGATGCCGAGGGCGAGTCCCAACGACCCGGCCGCCGCACAGCCGGCGACGAGATACAGGTCCCTCGATTGGAGCGCCTGATACATCAGGTCGCCGAGCCCGTTCCACGACATCACGATCTCGACGACGAAGGATCCGCTGAGCGCTGAGCCGATGATGATGCCGTAAATCGCGAGCACCGGTTTCAGAGAGAGACGGAGCGCGTGGCGCCATACCACTCGATGATGCGGAACGCCGCGCGCGATGGCTGCGACGATGCAGGGCTCGGCGAGTGCGTCCCGCATGGCTCGTGATTGCAGGCGCTCGATCGCGGCGGCGATAGGCAGCGCCAGAGCCAGAGCTGGGAGCAAGAGATACTGCGCGGTAATGACGGCGGACTCCAGAACGTTTGCGTCGGCGGGAATCTTCGGAAGTCCGCCCGCAGGAAACCATCCGGTGCGAGCGGCCACGAGCAGAAGGACGAGGGACGTCACGAGCGAGGGCATCGAGAGGATCACGATCGATACGACGCGGGCAATCAGCGCCAGCGGATGCCGTGCGCGACTGCCGGTAAAGACCCCCAATGGCAATCCAATGACGGTCGCGATGGCGAGGGCGGTCAGTCCAAGCATCGCGGTCTTGCCGGCGCGCTCGCCGATGAGCGAGGCAACGGGCCGCCGGAATCTCATGGACTCGCCGAAATCAAAGCGCAGGGTGCGGGTGAGCCAGTCCAGGTACTGCTCGCCGAGCGGTCGGTCGATTCCGAAACGGTGACGTTCCGCCGCAAGGACTGCCGGGTCGGTGCCGAAGGCATCGCCAGGGGGCGCCAGGCGCGCGAGCAGCAATGACGCGGACGAGACCGCGAACACGAGCAGCACAGCAAAGCCGGCGCGCCGGAGCAGGTAGCGTCGGACGCCGGTGTGCACGTCAATCAGGCCAAGGGGCGTCGCCCCTCGGACTCCCCTGCACGCTCGCACGCGGGACGCCACGATCCCCACTCCGCTCGCGTGGGCTCACTGGCGCGCTCGTTCGCCACTGTCGGACGCGGTTTTGAAACCACTTCTACTGTTTTCGGCTCGAATGACCGCTCGCCTTACCGCGCTGGTGGCGCGGCCGCCAGCGTGTCGGCGCTCCACAGGAGCTGCGGCAGCTGCGGCGCGGGCTGCGGGTTCCTGACGCGAGAGCTGACGGCGAGCGTCACCTTGGGGGTGACGAAGTAGATCCCCGGCATCTCGTCGACGAAGATCTTCTGGACCTCGGTGAACAACCGGACGCGCTCCGCCTGATCGGGCGACGTTGCGCTGCGCGTCATCAGATCGTCCGTGCGACGCTCCCAATCGTTTGCCGGCGTCTTCTGGGCAGGATTCCAGACGTGCCACACGCCCGAGCTGAACCAGAAGCCAGCGTTCAATGCCGGGTCGGTCGCACTTGCCTGGATGCCGAAATAGATACTGTCGTAGTTGCCTTCGCTGAAACGCTGGAAGAGGGCGTTCGGATCGAGCGGCACCACGTCGACCACGATACCTGCCTGCCGCAGCTGCTCCTGAATGACGGCAACGACACGCGCGCGAATGTGGTCGGCTTGAGTCAGGACTGCGAACCGCACCGGCTTCCCTGTCGCGTCCTCGAGGACCCCGTCAGCGTTGCGATCGGTGAGCCCCGCCGATGCGAACAGGGTGCGCGCCTTTGCCGGATCGTGTTCGCACGTAGGTCGCACGTCCGCAAACCAGGTGCGGTTCGCCGGCGTCACAGGCCCGTAAATCGGGATCGCCTCACCCAGGTAGACCGTGTTCACGATCGCCTGCCGATCGACCGCACACGAGATCGCCTGCCTGAACGCTTTGTTACCGAACCAGCGGCTCTTCGGGTCCGAGCTCTTCTTGCTCGTCAAGTTGAACCACAGCAGGTTCGCATCGAGTCCCGCGCCGTTGTCGATCAGGCGAAGACGCCCTTCGTCTGCCGCGCGCTTGAACGCGGCGTAGTCTTCGGGACGAATATCGGCGTTGGTCATGAGATCGACCTCGCCGGACTGCAGCTTGAGCGCTTCGACCGGCTGGCTGGCAACGACGAGGGTGAGCTTGTCGAGATACGGGAGTGGTGTGCCTGCGGCATCCTTCCGCCAGTAGTGCGGGTTGCGCGTCAGCACGAGCCTCTGGCCCGACACGTGTTCGGCAAGAACGAAGGGACCCAGGCTGACAATCTCCGTCAGCGGTGTTTTGACGGACCAGGCCTCGGTGAACGTTCCTTCGGTGAGCGGCCGTTCGAGTTTGTGTCGAGGAAGGATGCGCACGCCGTCAATCAGTCGCAGGCCGGGTGCGAATGGCGACGGCAACCGGACGATCACGGTCGAGGGATCGGGAGCGGAAACTTGCAGCGGCTTTCCGTTGACCAGCGTATCGCCGGCCAGCGGCGATTCGACTTTCGGATCGTAGAGCGCGCGGAACGTGAACAGGACGTCGGCTGAGGTGAGCGGCGTGCCGTCCGAGAAGGTCACCCCCGGGCGCATTTTGATCGTGTAGGCGAGGTGATCGGCCGACTCCGTCCAGCTCTCCGCGAGCCATGGCTGGAGCGTGTCGGTGGCTCGGTTGACGTAGACGAGCGGCGCCTGCGTCAGGAGCGCCAGCGCCTCGCCGGCAGTGCTGTGATCGGCGAGACGATTGTAGGTGGCCGGCTCCGTTCGGATTGAGGCAACCAATTCCCCGCCACGGAATGGCGTTGCGTTGTTGGCGACGCTGCCGGCGCCCGATGGAGTCGGCTGCTCGGATCGGCACCCGGGCAGGCAGAGAGCTGCGGCAAGGGCCGCAGTCGTTGCAGAAATTGAGAGCTTTCCGGCCACGGATGACCTGACCGGCCAATGGATTGGCCGCTCCAGAAAAACAACGATTTTAGAGGCGTTTACCGCGGGTAAGCGATACCCGGACGGGACGCAGGTACTAGTGAGCCAACTGATTGGCTGACCTTATCTTCGGCCGCTGAAGAGGACGCCTTCAATTGTCGGCCCAGAAGCCGCTCGGAGCCTCTAGAAAGCCACATTAAGTCAGTTAGTGACTTCTCGTGTCCAATTGGCGCGCGCTCTTACGCGCCGCGGCTCGTCGTGGCACGCGGCGTGCCTCTGCGCCGCTCGAACCCTTGCAAACTTTTCTGGGACCTAAGCCATGAGCGACACCCTGCGATCGTTTAGGCACTTCTCCGGTCCTGCGGCACTCCTCGCACTCTGCGCCTCGTTCGCGGCGACGGCCGAAGCGGGCTCACACCACGCGCGGCTCTCAAAGGATCTCGAGTCGCGGATCGAGGCGGCGCGCGCCGAGCCCACCACCGTCATCGTCTCCGGCACCGACGAGCAGGTCCGTGCGCTCGCGACACGCTACGGCGCGGTTCTGAAGAAGTCGATTCGCGGCGGTGCCGTCCTCGAGGTCACCGGTGGTCAGCTCGAGGCGATGAGCGACGACCCGTCGGTCGATCATCTCTCCGGCGATACCCGCGTGCAACGCATGGCCGTCACCAACGAGGCGACGGGCGCCACGCAGGTGTGGAGCGGGATCGCGGGCCTGAGCGGTTTCACCGGTCGCGGCATCGGCGTAGCGGTCATTGACTCCGGGGTCGCCACGCACGCCGCGCTGCGCGGACGCGTCGTCGCCGAATTCGACTTTACCGGCAAGAAGGCGTCGGTCGTCGACAAGTTCGGCCACGGCACGCACGTCGCCGGCATCGTCGCCGGCAACGACACGGGCGAGTACGCAGGAATTGCACCGGGCGCGCATATCGTCAGCCTGCGGGTGCTCGGGCCGGACGGATCGGGGGACACGAGCGATGTGATCAACGCGATCGACTGGGCGATCGAGCACAAGTCGCAGTTCGCGTTGCGCATCCTCAATCTGTCGCTCGGCCATCCGGTGTTCGAGTCGTACCGCGACGATCCGCTGTGCCAGGCCGTCCAGCGCGCGGTCGATGCCGGGATGGTGGTGGTGGCGGCGGCGGGCAATCTTGGCAAGACCGACGACGGCCGGCCGATCGTAGGGGGAGTGATTTCGCCGGGGAACAGCCCCGCGGCGCTGACCGTCGGCGCGCTGAACACGCTGGCGACCGTCACTCGGTCCGACGACGTCATGGCGACGTACAGTTCACGCGGACCCACGTCGATCGACGGCGTGTTGAAGCCTGATATCGCGGCGCCAGGCAACAAGATTGCGGGACCGGCGGCGCCGGACGCGTATCTGACGCAGACCTATCCGGAGCGGATCGTGTCGGGCCAGGGATCGCAGGCGTATATCGAGTTGAGCGGCACGAGCATGGCGGCCGCGGTCGTCTCTGGTGCCGCGGCGCTGCTGCTCGAGGCTAACCCGGCGCTGACGCCGGCCGACACCAAGCTGGTGCTGCAGCTGACGAGTTCACCAGTTTCGGGGGCAGGACTGATTGAGGCTGGGGCCGGAAGTGTAAATGTCGCCGCCGCCGTGGTGCTGGGAGCGAAGCCGACCGCTCTATCCGCATCACTAATCGACGGAATTTGGCCAGCACTCTCGCGAGTTGCCTTCATTCCGCGCGACCAAATGGGCGACCCAGATCGATTAAGTTCGCTGTCACTGGTCGCCGCGGTGGGAACGATTACCGTACTTCCCACAACGATTGTGTGGGGTGAAACGATTGTCTGGGGTGAAACGATTGTGTGGGGTGAAACAATCGTTTGGGGTGAAACAGTTAGCTTATCGACCGTTGCTCCGAGCAGAACCATCGTCTGGGGAGAAACGATTCAGCCTGAAACGATTGTATGGGGCGAAACGATCGTTTGGGGCGAAACAATTGTCTGGGGAGAAGGGCAGATTCTGATCGTAGGGGACTAGAACACGCCTATTCGTCATTTTGACAAGGAGACAGCAAATGAGCCGCTTAATTGTTTGGGGCGATTGATTCGATAGTATCCCAGAGGTAAAGGATGAAGGCAGCGCGATTGACTAAAGGCGGTCGACTGTACGTCGCAAGCGTCATCGGAGCCGGTGTGTTCGCGCTGTTGCACTCCATGTACGTCCTCCACCTTCACCCTGTCACCTACCACTGGGCGCTCTTGGCAGGTTTGAC